>DATGDT010000155.1:0-49910 GCA_035310725.1 Gemmatimonadales bacterium | reverse complement strand
AACGAGCGCGCCATGTCCGTGTCCACGGCACCGGGGAAGACGCCGTGCACCCGGATCCCGCGCTTGGCCAGGTCGGCGCGATACGACTGCGTGAGCGACCACCCCGCGGCTTTGGAAGCATTGTAGGCGGCGACGCCTGGTATGCTGACCAGCGAGAGGAGCGTCAGGATGTTGACGATGCTCCCCTCGCTCCGCTCGAGGACGGGCACGAAGGCCGTGATCACGTTAAGCAAGCCGAAGAAGTTCGTTTCCATGTTGCCTCGCACCGCATCCACTGGGATGTCGGTGAAGCCGCCCAGGGCGAGCACCGCGGCGTTGTTGATTAGCAGCGTGAGGTCCTTCGCTTGCGCGGCCGCCGCGCGCGCATCTTCGGCGCTCGTGACATCGAGCTTCAGGGCGCGGATGCGCTTCGGGTCGAGACGAATGACCGCGTCCAGACTCGCGATCTCGCGCGCCGCCGCGTAGATGCGGCTCGCGCCCCGTTCGAGCAGCGCTTCGACGAACGCGCGGCCAATCCCACGGTTCGCTCCCGTGACCAGGGCGACCGAATCCTTGATTTGCATGGCACTCTCCATAGGGATAAATGAGACGAGTACCATACGTGGCGTTGGCGAGCCGCTGAATGACTGTTCGTGGCGTCTTTTTGCTCGTTCGGCTCACACATTGAAGGAATGGTGGTACTCGACACCTTCGGCGACGTCACTGTCGATGGCGACGGTCCAACTGGTTTTCGATCTCGTTCAGGAACATGCGATGGAGATAGGGACCCGTTCGTTCGTCACCTCCGGTGCGGTCGTGTCGGAACCATCGGTTTAGGAGTCTGCGGAGTTGCTTCATAGTCGGTTTCTCGATGCCGGGGCTGAGGGAGGGAAGCTCAGTCGCAGGCTAACGGGCGAGCGCTCGCAGACTCCCTGAATGTCCCCCGATTGTCCCCCGCAGCAGGCGCCGGTGGCAGACAATACCAGCACCTCGACCGCCGAGGGCGGTGGCCGAGGTGTTACTGAAAATCCGCGTCGGCAGTTCGATTCTGCCCCTGGCCACTGGTATGAGGGTTCCTTCAACGGGTCTCTGAACTGGAGACCCGCTCTTTATTTGTGACGCGCCGAAGGCGGAGCCGCGAGAAGATGAAGATTTCTGTTCTTGGTGGGCCCAACGAGCGCCATTAGTTTTTCCGCCCTATGCGCTTGACGTTTCCGAATCGGCTGCTCCTCGCCAACGGACTCCTGTTCCTGATCGGGGCTCCGCTGCTCAGCACCAAGCCGGCCGTCGCCCACGCGACGGACCGGTGTCCGGACCCGAGTGCCGCCACTTCGGCGTTGGCGCTCGATTATCAGGGTCTGGAAACCCGCGCCCCCATCAGCTCGGCGTTCGTGCTCCCCGGTCAGACGCTCGACGTGGCGGTCGAACCCTCAACCTCCGCCGAGAGCGTTGCGGTGCACGCGTCCGCCGGCCTCGTCTCGCAGGCGGGGACGTCGGAGTGGCGGTGGAGCGCGCCAGCAGCGCCGGGGAACTACACGCTGCAGGTCGTGGGCAGCTGCAAAGCGGATTCAGCGGTCGTGCACGCGTTCGTGATGGTCCCGGCGAGCGAGGTGCGCGCCGGCTACCTCAACGGTTTCCGCATCGGCAGCTACCCCCGGCCGCCGGCCCGGCGGCAGGCGACGTACCAGCCGCCGCTCGGTTTCATCGAGGTCACGCCGCAGAATCAGGACGTGTTCGTCACGCCCCATCTGCAGCTGAAGCAGTTCCTGACGAAGCAGCCGGGAGGCTATCCCAAGTATCTGGTGCTCGATCCCCGCTTGCTGCAGAAGCTCGAGTTGATCCTGCAGCACGCGCAGGCGGCTGGCTATGTGAAGCAGGGATTCTACGTGATGAGCGGCTACCGGACTCCGGCCTACAACAAGGGGTTGGGTAACGTCGAGTACAGTCGGCATCAGTACGGCGCCGCTGCCGACATTTTCATCGACGAACACCCGAAGGATGGCGTGATGGACGACCTGAACCATGACGGCCGAATCGACATCCGCGATGCGGCCGTCCTGGGTCAGCTCATCGATCGCCACCAGGACGACCCGGCGTTTCGCCCCCTGATCGGCGGGCTCGGCCTATATCCGAGCACCTCCGCCCACGGGCCCTTCGTGCACGTTGACGTGCGGGGCTACGCAGCCCACTGGTGAGCCGGGCGAGCGGCGGTCAGGGGTTCGCCTTGCGCGCCGCCTCCGCCTTGTACGCCTCGCTCGCATAGATCGCGACTTCCACCCGGCGGTTCTGCGCCCGGCCGGCCTCGGTGTCGTTGGACGCGACCGGGTCCGTCTCTCCCATGCCGCGTGTCGCCACGCGGGTCCGGCTCACCCCCTCCGAGACGAGGTAGTTCGCCGCCGCGGCCGCGCGCCGCTCGGAGAGACCCTGGTTGTATGTCGCCGTGCCGACCTGGTCGGTGTGGCCGATGATGAGAATGTCCGACCCGGGATACTTGTCGAGGCTCTGCGCCAGCGTCCGCAGGTTCTTTCTCGCTTCCGCCCGAACCACGTCGGAGTCGAAGTCGTAGAGCAGCCCTGAAGCGAAGGTCACCGCGATGCCCTCCCCGACGCGCTCCACGGTGGCGCCCGGGATGTTCTGCTTCAGCTCCTGGGCCTGTTTGTCCATCTGCGATCCGATGATCGCGCCCGCCGCGCCGCCGACCGCCGCGCCGATGATGGCGCCGCGCGCCGTCGAACCGGTGGCTTTCCCGATCACGCCGCCTACCACGGCGCCCCCCGCGGCACCGACGACCGCGCCCGTCTGTGTGTGGGTCGCGCAGCTGTTGAGTCCAATGGTCATCACGACGGCGAACGACAACGTGCGCAACGTCAGGCGATGGTTGGTCTGCATGGTCACCTCCAGATAAGCCGGCCTCATTCTCTCCACACTACCCCGCTTCCCCTACGGATCCCACACTTCTCACCGACCGCTGCTCGTGGCCCCGCCCGCCGAAGTCTTCAGATGCCGCGCGAGGAAGTCGTTGGTTGCCTGCTGGATCAGGAAGAAACTCTGCGCATTGTAGGCGGCCCCGTGATGCCCGGGCGGGTAGATGCGCAGGTCGACGTCGATACGGGCGTCGGCGAGCGCAGTCAGCAGCTGCATCGTGTTCTGCGGATGGACGTTGTCGTCCATCATCGAATGGATCAGCAGCAGATGGCCCTTGATCTGCCTCGCGTGCGAGACCGCCGAGCTCGAGTCGTAGCCCGCGGCGTTGTCGGACAACAGCCCCATGTAGCGCTCGGTGTAGATCGTGTCGTACAGCCGCCAGTCGGTGACGGGCGAGTTCGCGACGCCGACCGTAAAGAGGTCCGGGTACATCTCCATCGTGTACACCGTGCTGTAGCCGCCGTAGCTCGTGCCCACGATGGCGACGCGCGCCCCGTCGGCCCAGGTCTTCGTCGCGAGATAGCGGGCGGTCTCGGCGAAGTCGTGGGCCTCCCAGTAGCCGAGCCGCTTGTACGTGGTCTTCATGAACGCGCTGCCGTAATTGTTGGTGCCACGGTTGTTCACGCCGACGACGAGATAGCCCTGCTGGGCCAGCCATTGCGTCCAGGCGCTGCCGCTGAACGAGTTGTAGACCTGCTGCGAGCCCGGCCCGCCGTAGATCGCGAACACCATGGGATAGCGGTGCGTGGAGTCGAACGGCCACGGCTTCACGACCGAGATGTCGATCCGCGCCGAGTCGCTCGTCGTGAAGGTGAGCAACTCGGGGGTCGAATAGGCGTGGGAAGCGAGCCACTGCGTGACGCGCGCGTTATCCTCGAGCTTCTTCAGCATCTTCCCGCCCGTCGCCCACAGCTCGACCTGCCGCGGCTGTCCGACGTTCGACCAGCGGTCGATGTAATACCGCGTGTCGGGGGACATGTCGATCTGGTGGGTGCCGGCGGTCGTCGTGAGCCGCCGCGCGCCCTTGCCGTCGAAACCGATCGCGTAGAGCTGGCGCTCCAGCGGGGATGCCTGGGTGGACGTGTAGTAGATCACACCGCGCCCGGCGTCGGTTCCCTCGATGCGCGTCACGCTCCAGCGCCCGCGCGTCACCTGGTTGAGCAGTTTGCCGGCGTAATCGTAACGGTAGATGTGCTGCCAGCCGTCGCGATCGGAAATCCACAGGAACTCCGGCCTTCCCGCCGGGAAGCTCATCAGATCGTTGACGCCCGCGTAGAAGTCGTACACATCGAGCCAGGTGTCGGACTGCTGGGTGAACACGAGGCGGCGACCGCCGGTCGTCACGTCGAAGAAGTAGAGCTTGAGGAGGTTCTGCGGCCGGTTGAGGGTGAGCACCGCGAGCGTGTCGGCCCGGCTCGTCCAGTAGATGCGCGGGATGTAGTACTCGCCCGTCTCGCCGGGGTCGAGCCACACGCGCCGGCCCGAGCGGACGTCGACTACGCCGATCTTGACCCGCGGGTTCGAATCGCCCGGCTGGGGAATACGGATGTCGGTCCATTCCGGATGCCGGCCGGAGAAATCCGAGAACTGGATCACGGGCTCGGGGCTCTCATCCAGCTGCCAGAAGGCGATGTGACGGCTGTCGGGAGACCAGTTCCATGCCTGGGCCATGCCGAACTCTTCCTCGTAGACCCAGTCGAAATGACCGTTGTAGGTGGTGGGCGTCGCATCGCTCGTCAGCGGCGATTCCTTCCCGGCCGCGAAGTCGTAGACGAACATGTTCCCGTCACGCTCGTAGCCCATCATGGCCCCGTCGGGCGAGAGCTCGGCGGTGCGCGCGCCACTGGCGCCGAGCCGCAGGGAACCGTCGGCCAGCGTGTACACGAAGTAGTCCGACGTTCCGGAGCGCCGGTACAACGGCTTGAACCGGGTCTGGAAGACGAGGTGCTTCGAGTCCGGAGCCCACTGGAACGACTGATAGGCGAACGGCTCGGTCGTGCCCGGGAAGACGAGCCCCTTGGCCCGGAACAACAGGGTGTCGGTCGCACTGGCTGGATCGTAGACGCGAATCTCCTCGCCGCCCGAATCGCTCCGGGCGATGAAGGAGTAGCGCCGGCCGCCGTCGATCCAGTTGACGTTGCGGGGGCCTGACCCGCCGGCGAGCGAGCCGCCCGCACGCAGGGCCTCCTGCAGGTTGGCGAACCCGGTCTTCTGCTGGCCCGCGAGGGCGAGCGGGAGCGCGAGGAGGATGGTGACGAGCGAGCGCGTACGGGAGGTGTGCATTGCGGAAGGGCTCTCGGGACTGGAGGTCAGCAGAAAGGTAGCATTTGACGGCGGGCGGCGCGGCCCGTAAAGTGGCCTCCGGTCCGATCGCGGGAGCTTGCTCGGTGCAACAGGTGAAAGGCTCGGTGCTCAAGGCCCGGCTCTCGTTCGTGGAGCAGCACGGGGGCAAGGACGGCGTCGAGCGCGTGCTCGGCGCATTGTCGGCGGAGGATCGCGGGGCCCTGCGCAACCTGGTGGCGATTCAATGGTGCCCGTTCGAGCTGGGCCGCCGCCTCGACGACGCGATCGTGCAGGTGCTGGGGCACGGGAAGCCGCAGTTCTTCGAGCGGCTGGGTGCGGCGTCCGCTGAGACGAACCTCAGCACCGTGCACAAGGCGTTTCTGACCCAGGGTGACCCGCAGGGGTTCCTGGCGAAAGCGCCGCAGGTGTACAAGCTCTACTACGACACGGGGCGGCGCGAATACACGAAGGTCGGGCCGCAGGAGGCAGTGCTGACGACCCGCGACGCCGAGACCTTTTCAGCGCCCGACTGCCTCACGGTCATCGGCTGGCACCGTAAGGCCCTGGAGATGTGCGGGGCAACGAACGTGAAGATCGTCGAAGAGGAATGCCGTGCGCGAGGCGGTGCCGTGTGCCGCTATCGCGTTTCCTGGGCTTGACCCCCCCCAACCCCCCTCCTTGCGACCCTCGCCGGGCGCAGGCACGTTTGACCCCTTCAAAATCGGACTGTGTGGGATTTCTGCAACAGGGAGGGATTGTGAGCAAGCGTGCGTTGTTCGGAGGCATGTTGGTGATCCTCGCCGCGACGCTCGGGGCTCGGAACGCGGCGGCCCAGGCGCGCGTGATCACCGGCAAGGTGACGAGCGCGCAGACCGGGCAGGGCATCGCCCGGGCGAGCGTGTCCGTGGTGGGCACGGTGATCGTCGCCCAGACGAACGATGCCGGCGAGTACTCATTGTCGGCGCCGGCGGGTCAGGTCAGGCTGCTGATGCGCGCCGTCGGCTTCAAGCGGCGCCAGGTGACGGTGACGGCCGATCAACCGACGGCGGACGTCGCCCTGGACCAGGACGTCTTCAACCTCGAGGCGGTGGTGGTCACGGGTCAGGCGACGGCCGTCGCCCAGCAGAACCTGGCCAACGCCGTCGCGACGATCGCACCCGAAGCGCTTACCCGGGCGCCCACGCCGACCATCGAAAGCGCGGTGCAGGGCAAGATTCCCGGCGCGCTGATTCAATCGAACTCGGGCGCGCCCGGCGGTGGTTCGCAGATCACCCTGCGAGGCGTTTCCACCATCAACGGCAGCGTCAACCCGCTGATCGTGGTGGACGGTATGGTCATCTCGAACGACGTGATCGCCAGCAACATGAACGCGGTCACGGCGGCCGCGGGCGGTGGCAACGCCTCGAACCAGGACAACGCGGTCAATCGCCTCGCCGATCTGAACCCCGCGGATGTTGCGAACGTCGAAGTTTTGAAAGGCGCGTCGGCCGCGGCGATCTACGGCTCGGAAGCCGCCAACGGCGTGATCATCATTACGACGAAGCGCGGCCAGACGGGCGCTCCGCGATTCACCATGACGCAGCGATTCGGGCAGTTCCGACTGTCCAACAAGATCGGCCAGCGTCGCTTCACCGATTCCGCGGACGCCGTGAGCGCATTCAAGGGCCACGACGCCCTGGTGGGCCAGATCTGCAGCGGCGGCTGCCCCTTCTATGATTTCGAGCAGGAGCTGTACGGACAACACAGCTTGTCATTCGAGACCGACGGCAGCATTAGCGGCGGCACCGACCAGACGAGCTATTTCATCTCGGCGCTCGCGAAGCGAGATGGCGGGATCGCACCGAACACCGGCTACGCGAAGCAGTCGCTGCGGGCCAATCTGGACCAGCTGCTGGGCAGTCGCTTCCACCTGTCGGTGAGTACCCAGTTGATCCACAGTCTGGCGGATCGCGGCATCTCGAACAACGACAACACGAGCACCAGTCCGTACCTGGTGTTCCCGTTCACGCCGAGCTTCTTCAATCTCGAGCCGGATGCGAATGGGGTCTATCCGTTCAACCCGTTCCCCGGCAACGGCAGCAATCCGCTGCAGACGCTCAATCTCCTGAAGAACGCCGAAGACGTGTGGCGGGTGCTGGGCACGACTAAGCTTCGCATCGACGCGCTCGCATCCGGACCGCATCACCTCGAGTTCAACATCATCGGCGGGCTCGATTACTACGAGCAACAAAACGACATCCTGTCGCCACCCACGCTCTATTTCGAGCCTGCCGACGGGCAACCGGGTACGGTCGTGCTCGGCAAAGGCTCGGACCAGCGGCTCAACCTCGTGGGCAGCGCGATCTACAACTTCGCGCCGGCCTCGGGGGGCTACTCGGCGACCACCTCCGCGGGCTTCCAGTACCAGGACTCGCACCTGAACCAAACCAATGCGGTGGGGCGCACGATCCTGGCCGGTCAGCAGAACATCAACCAGGCGACGACCATCGTGGTCAACCAGGGCCAGACGCCCGTGCGCTCGGTCGGGCTGTACGCCCAGGAAGAAGTCCTGGCGCTCGACCAGCGCCTGCTCGTCACCGGGGGCATTCGGGCGGACCGCTCCAGCGTCAACGGGGATACCCGCAAGCTCTTCATCTTCCCGAAAGCCTCGGCCTCCTACCGGTTCCTGGCTCCGGTTTCGGGCGTGGATGAACTGAAGATCCGCGGCGCGTTCGGCCAGACCGGTAACCCTCCGCTGTTCGGTCAGAAGTTCACGCCGGAAGGGACCGGGGTGATCGGTGGCCTGTTCGGGACCGTGTCCGGCGCCAACGCCGGCTCGTCCGACATCAAGCCGGAGCGCCAGACGGAGATCGAAGGGGGCTTCGACGCGACGCTCGGCCACGAGTTCGCGACGATCTCGTTCACCTACTACAACAAGACGATCACCGACCTGCTCCTCGTGGCGCGCGTCGCGCCCTCGACCGGCCGGACCAACCGCATCTTCAACGGCGGGAAGCTGCAGAACCTGGGCCAGGAAGTCGCCGTCTCGGTCTCCCCGTTCCGCCGCCCGGACCTGAACTGGATCGCCCGGGTCACCTTCTCCCGGAACCGGAGCAAAGTCGTGGAGCTGCCCGTTCCCGCGTTCAACACCGGGGGCTTCGGCACCTCGCTCGGTGCGTTCCGCATCGAGCAGGGGAAGTCCGCGACGCAGATCGTCGGCACCGAGGGAGTGGTGGGGAACTCCGAGCCCAAGTTCCAGATGACCGGTTCCAGCGATTTCACCTGGAAACGGTGGAACGTCGGCATGCTGTGGGATTGGAAAAAGGGCGGCGACATCATCAACCTGACTCAGCTACTGTATGATGCCGGGAGCAACTCGGCTGACCAGGTCCCCGCCGGCAACCAGCGCATCGGGGACTGGGCGGGTGGCAAGACGAAGATCTACGTGCAGGACGGCTCGTACCTGAAGCTGCGTGAGCTGTCGTTCACCTACGACCTGCCGGAGTCGGTCGTGGGGCACCTGTTCGGCGGCGTTCGCTACGCTCGGCTCAATGTGAGTGGGCGCAACCTGATCCGGATCACCCCCTACAAGGGCTCGGATCCGGAAGTGTCGAACTTCGGCAACCAGGCGATCGCGCGGAACATCGACGTCGCTCCGTTCCCGCCGAGCCGCAGCTTCTTCTTCTCGATCGACTTGGGGTTCTGACCATGAGACCGTTCCTGAACGCAGTTTCGGCCTTGTGCCTCGGCGGCGCGCTGGTCGTAGGCGCCTGCAATTTCGAGATTTCGAATCCGAACTCGCCGACGGAGATCGGCAACGGCGCCGACGCGGCGCACGTTTCGGCGGCGATGGCAGGGATGCTCATCGCGACCCGAGGGGACGTTCCCAACTGGATCCTGAAGGCGGCCATTCTCGGCCGGGAAGGGTATCGCATCGACCCGGCTGACCCGCGGTTCGTCTCGGAGCTGATCACCGCGCCGAAACTCGATCCGTCGAACGGCGCGTTCGGCGGCGGCCAATGGGTAGCCGAGTACGGCGCCATCCGCAGCGGCTACAACGTGCTGAACGTCATCGGGACCGCGCTGATCTCGGACGAGCAAAAGGAAGGGGTACGCGGCTTCACGCAGACGATGCAGGCGTACGCGTACATGATGGTCCTGTTCGCACACACGGAAGACTCGATCCCGATCGATGTCAACCGACCGCTCACCGATCCTCCCGCGCCGTTCGTGACCAACGTCGCAGCGTGGGACCACGTGGTGAGCCTGCTCGACTCGGCCAAGACCCACCTGCAGGCTGCGGGCGCGTCGTTCTTGTTCCCGCTCCCCCCCGGCCTGGCGACGTTTAATACTCCCAGCGCGTTCATCAAGCTGAATCGCGCTCTCCTGGCCCGTGCCGACCTGTATCGCGGCAGCCAGTTCACGTGCGCCACCTGTTATGACGACGCGCTGACGGCGTTGGGCGAATCGTTCGTGGACACCACGGCATCGCTCGACCTCGGCGGATACTTCGACTTCAGCGCCAACTCGGGTGACGCCACCAACGGGCTGTCGCAGCTGCCATCGTCCGCGATCAACCTGGTGCATCCGTCGCTGCGCGACAGTCTCGTCGTCAACGGGGGGAGCGACGCCCGGTACACGGCCAAGGTGGCCGACCGCGGCGGCTCGCTCTGCGACCCGCTCGCGGCCACGCGGTGTTCGGATCTGGCGTGGATTCGGTATCCGAGCATTTCCTCGCCGATTCCGATCATTCGCAACGAGGAATTGATCCTGATCCGCGCGGAAGCGAACAACAACAAGACTGCCCGGGACGGCGCCGCAGCGGCGGCGGACATCAACTTCATTCGAGTCCATTCGGGTGGGCTCGCTGCCAACGCCGGACTGGCCGGCGCGACGCAGACAGCCGTGGAAGACGAGATCCTGATCCAGCGCAAGTATTCGTTGCTCTACGAGGGGATGCGCTGGGTGGACATGCGGCGCACCGGTCGGATCAATCAGATCCTCAAGGACGTGGCCAGCGACAACATCTTCAGCACGTTGCCGGTCAATTCCTTCGAGGTGCAGTCGCGGCAGTAATCTCTGCTGGTGCAGAAAGTGAGACCGCCGGGCGGCTACCAGCCGTCCGGCGGTTCTGTCTCAACGCATCTCAGAACACGGTGAGCACGGCGACCCGTCCCCCCATGCCGTCGGGGACGCTCGGAACTCCCTCGGGTATTTGCCACGCCGCGTCGTCGACGAACACGACGAACCGATGGGGACCGGCGGTGAGCGGAAACGTCGACTCCCAGACGTCGCCGTCGGTCCGCTCGAGCGGCGCCGGCGTCCACCCGTTCCAGTCTCCCGCGATCGTGACGACCCGTGCGTCACGCAGCCGGATCCTGACGAGGATCCCGTCGCCGCGGCGGAAAGCACTGAAGGTCCTGGAGCGGACGACCTCGTCGGAGCGCCTGCTGTGCGGCGAGAGGTGAAATCGCGCTCCGACCGTCACGAATCCGCTCGCCGGCAGCGCCTGGTAGGGATCGGGAAGCACGTTCCCCACCGCTCCCTCGAGCGTCACTCGAGGAGACATTCGAAGCTCGATGGTCCCCAACCCGGCCGCTTTCGACCCATAACGTCGGCTGAGGCGCGCTGAGCTGGCGACCCCGAACTCGAGACGCTGGGAGCGCGCCACCAAGCCCGCCCCGACGTCGGTGAACCAGGCGCCCAGGAACCGGGCCGGCTCGACGCTGCCGGTCAGCTGGAGGCGGCCCGGGACATTCTGCCACCAGCCCCTGAGCCGCGCACGCCACGCAGTCACCGCGGACGGGTCGCCTGTGACCCAGCCTGCCGCGGGTCCGGTGCCGATGGCCAGGCCACACCGTGGTGCGGCCCACAACCCCTCCACACTCAACTGTCCCGCGCCACTCCCCGTCCCGGCACCGCTCGTCACACCGGAGAGCCGACCCTCCACCGCCATCCGCCACCGGCCTGCCAACGCCGCGGAGGATACCCAGGACGAGAGAGAGCCCTGTGCGTACCCGTTTCCGGATCGGAGGGCCGCGAGTGTGCCGCCCAACTCGATGACGTGAGTGGGTCCGGTCATCCGCAAGGAGGGGCCGAGCGAAACAACCCCCAACGTCGAGCCTCCCGGGAACCGTACCGTACCGACTCCGAAACCCAGTGACGCGTCGGCCTGCGCTGCAGTTCCCCCCGGACTAATGACCGTGAGAAGAGCCGCCATGAGTGTGACGAGCCGGCAGGACATGGAACCCGCAAAATACGAAGGGGCGCAGAGTTCTGCGCCCCTTGGACGGCTGCCGGCTGCGATCCGCCCCGGACTACGCCACGGCGGCCATCGCCTCGGCTTGACGGCGCGTCAGGCTCGTGAGCCAGGCGAGCACCGTGATTTCGCCCGGGACGAATCGGTCCGCCAGGCTGAAAGCCTGGCGAAATGCCTGTGCGACTGCCTGTTCCGCCTGTGCCGAATTATGGAGAATGCCGATCGCCACGGCATACGCCGTGCGCTCGTGCCGAGCCATGAGCTCTTGCAAGGCATTGCCGTCCTTTGAGGCCATGCGGGCGACGAGCTCGCGGTCCGGGTGCAGCCTGCGGTTGGTCGTGTCTGGCACGGAAGGGTTCCTCGCCTCTGGGAGCGACTTCGTGGGGGCAACAAAGTGAAGATGGCCGGTCCGGGGGCCTGGTAACGCTGGGTTTAAGCGCCGAATCGACAGGGCGTTACCGCAGGGCCGTGACGGGCATCTTCAGGACGGTTGCCGGGCGTGCCCCGGCCTCCTAGCATCCCGCGGGATGCGCGCGATCCAAGGGGACCGGGTGGAGCGAACGGCAGAGCCGTCGGACGGTGTGGTCGTTCGAGCGGTACTGACGGGAGACGTGGAGCAATACGCCGTCCTGGTACGCCGGTACCGCGACCGGTATGCGCGGTACGCGAGCAGGATGCTGGGTTCGGCGGACGCCGCCGAGGATGCGGTGCAGGACGCGCTGATTCGTGCGTACGAGCAGCTGGGGCAGTGCCGGAACCCGGATAATTTCGCGGGATGGTTCTTCCTTATCCTGCGCAATCGATGCTTCGCCGAACGGCGGCGACATCGGCGGGTCGATGGGCTGGAACTGGCAGATGGGCTCGCTGCGCCCGATTCGACACCCGCGGCTGTGGAGCGGGATGAGCAGGCCCGCTCGTTGGAGCAGGCGTTGCTGCAGCTGACGCCGGAGCAGCGGGAAGTATTCGTTCTGAAGCACGTTGAAGAGCTGTCATACGATGAGATCAGTACACGGGTGGGCACCGGAGTCGCGGCACTGAAGATGCGGATGCACCGGGCCTACGACCGACTGCGAGAGCTGTTGAAGGAGACGCGATGAGCCACGAGTTCGATCCCCGGGTGAAGCGAGTGCTGGACGGTGAGGCACCGGCGCACGACCTGCCGCCCGCGCTGCGCGCGGAGGCGGAGGTTGCCCTGCGCGCGCTTGCAGCCCTGGATCGCCGGGACGTATCCCTGTCGCCGGAGCTCGACGCGCGCGTGATGGCGGCAGTACGCCGCCGCGCCGCGTCTCCGCGTCATCGCGCATGGCGGTGGTTCACCGCTCCGAGCGTGCCCCCGTGGGGGCTTGCGGCCGCGGCGGCAGCGGCGATTCTGGCATTCGTTCTTTTCCGGCCGGCGTCCGTCGCAACACCGGAGGAGGCCTCCCTCCGCGAGACGGCCGCCGGTCCGGAGAGCGTCTATGTGCGGTTCGTGCTGTCCGCACCGCACGCGCAGCACGTGGCCCTCGCCGGCACGTTCAATCGTTGGGACCCGAATGCGACGCCGCTGACTCGCGGCGAGGAGGGGACGTGGATCGTAACGGTCCCCCTCACTGCCGGGCAGCACCAGTACGCATTCATCGTGGATGGCCAGCGCTGGGTTCCGGACCCCGCCGCGCCGAAGGTGGACGACGGATTCGGCCGCAAGAACAGCGTGGTCAGCGTCAGCGCCACGCAGGGGCGGGTACTATGAATCGCGCCCTCACGTTGCTGAGCCTGGCGGCCTTCATGGCCCCGGCGCTCGCTGCGCAGAACGATGCGGCCGAGCGCCTCGCCGGTCGGGTTCCACCCGCCGTGGTCACCGCCGTCACCGCACTGGTGGATTCGGCGCGGGCGCGCGGGCTGCCCGGTACTCCCCTGGTCGACAAGGCCCTCGAGGGAGCAGTGAAGGGCGTGCCGGCGGATCGCATCCTGCCCGCGGTGCACGCCGTGCTCGACCAGCTCGATGCTTCCGCGGGCGCCCTGCGCGCTGCCGGCGATGCCACTCCCAGTGACGCAGCCATCGAGGCGGGTGGGTTTGCCATCGCCGCCGGTTTGACCGTGTCGGACGTGGCTGCGATCGCGGGCGCCGCGGACAAGCAACATCCGACCGCCGTCGCATTGCAGGTCGCCGGGTCGCTCGCGGCGCTCGGCGTGCCGCGCCCCGAAACGGTCGGGCTGGTGCGGGCGGAGATACAGTCCGGTCGTCCGCTGAGCGATCTCGTGAGCCTTCCGGGTCAGGTGCAAGCCGCGATGGCTGGTGGAGCTCTCCCGGCGGCGGCGGCGCAGGGCCTCGAACGTGCTGCGACGGTGCATCAGGCTCCACGCCCCAGTGGTCAGGCAAGAGGGCAGGGCAACCCCCACAAGCCCTGAAACTCCGCGTTCTCAGGGCGTTACTTGGCCCCTAGGTGGGCGCTCTTCATCACAAGAGTACCCAACCCCTTACGTGGAGCCCGGACATATCATGCGAATGTCGAAATACGTGGCGCTATCTCTGGCGGCCGGCCTCGCGGCATGCGAGGGAAGCGCTGGACCCCAAATGAGTCACGTGTACGTACGCCTTGCCGATGCACCTGGGCCGGCTCTCGATAGTGCGGTTGCATGGATCTCCCAGGTCTATCTCGTAGGAAGTGATGGGACTTCCCGCTATACCATCGTCTCCGGCTTCACCTCCGGACCCGATAGTGAGTTCAACCTGCTCGACCTCAAAGACGGCGTCACCGCACTGCTAGGAGACAAGCTGATCCCGGCTGGCGAGTACGCACAGTTGCGGATGATCGTGGACTCCGCGCACGTCAGGCTGACCAGCCCTGCCACATTCAGCGACGGCACCGATACCGCCACGATGAAGGTGCCGAGTGGCGCGCAGACGGGCATTAAAGTCGAGTTCGGCGGACCCGTACACATCGCACCGGGCCAGACGGTTCTGGTCGTGGACTTCGATGTGCTAAGAAGCTTCGTCTTCACAGGTCCGGCAAGCGGCCCATTCGGCGTGCTGTTCAAGCCGGTTCTACATGGTGTAGTGGAGGACGTGGCCGGTTCGATTTCCGGCCAGTCGACCCCGGCCACGACTGTACTGTTCGCGATCAACGGCAACAATGACAGAGTGGCCAGCGCCACACCCGATGCGAACGGGATGTACACCCTGATGTTCCTGCCTCCCACGACCTATACGGTCATGGACAGCAACACCGTCAGTCACAATAAGGACAGTAAGACGGGGATCCTTGTCGGCCCGGGCACGAACGTGACCGGGGTGAATTTCAACGTTCCCTGAGGGCAGGGGCACAGCCCGGAGGGGTTCGATCGCGGCGGGCGGACGGTAGCAACGTCCGCCCGCTGTCGTTTGTGGAGAGATGGCGGTTTCCTCGCTAGATTCCCCGCCCCATGCCCCTCTCACATACCCTCGGGTTCCCGCCCCTCGGCGCCGCGCGCGAGCTGAAGCGCGCCACCGAGGGCTACTGGAGCGGCAAAGTCTCCCGCTCCGACCTGCTGCGCACCGGCGCCGAGCTACGCGCCCGTCACTGGCGGCTGCAGCGCACGGCGGGGATCGACCTCCCGCCGTCCAACGACTTCTCGTTCTACGACCGGGTGCTCGACACGTGCGCGATCGTCGGGGCCGTCCCGCCGCGCTACGGCTGGAGTGGAGGCGACGTCGATCTCGACACCTACTTCGCGATGGCGCGGGGAGTGCAGCAGAAGGGCCGGGACGTGACGGCGATGGAGATGACGAAGTGGTTCGACACCAACTACCACTACATCGTCCCCGAGCTGGAGCGCAGCCAGTCGTTCCACCTCGGGTGGTCGAAACCGGTCGACGAGTTCGCGGAAGCGCTCGCGCTGAGCGTCCGCACCACGCCGGTCCTGATCGGCCCCCTGACCTTCCTGCTGCTCGCGAAGGAGAAGGGCGCCGCGTTCGATCGCCTCGACCTGCTCGACGGTCTGCTGCCGGTGTATGCCGAGGTCCTGCAGCAGCTGGGGAAGGCGGGCGCGGAATGGGTGCAGGTGGACGAGCCGTGCCTCGCACTCGACCGCACGCCGGCCGAGCTCGAGCGCTACCGCGCGGCGTATGGATTCCTGGCCGAGCGCTCCGGATCCGCAAAGATCCTGCTGGCGACGTATTTCGCCGGACTGGACCAGAACGCCGCCACTGCGCTCGCCCTGCCGACGCACGGGTTGCACGTCGACCTGGTACGGGCGCCGGGACAATTGGACGCGTTGCTCAAACGGTGGCCGGCGGGTCGGGTTCTGTCTGCGGGTGTTGTGGATGGCCGCAACATCTGGCGTGCCGATCTCGAGGCAGCGCTGTCGCTGCTCGAGCGGGCCGCGGCCAAGGTGGGCACCGACTACCTGTGGGTTGCGCCGTCCTGCTCGCTGCTGCACGTACCGATCGATCTGGAGCTGGAAACGGCGCTCGATCCGGAGATCAAGCCCTGGCTTGCCTTCGCCACACAGAAGCTGGGAGAAGTGACGGTGCTCACTCGCGCGCTCCGCGAGGGACGTAGTGCCGTGAAGGAGTCGCTGGCCGAGAGCCAGCGGGCCATGGCCTCGCGCCGGTCTTCCCCGCTTACCCTGAACGCCGTCGTACGGCAACGCGCGGCCACGGTGCAGGAAAACGACCTCCGGCGGGCGGCGTCGTACGCCGATCGCCGCCGCCGGCAGCTCGACCTGCCGCGCTATCCCACGACCACGATCGGATCGTTCCCCCAGACTGCCGAAGTGCGCGCGGCGCGCCGCCGCTTCATGGACGGGCAGCTCTCTCCGGCCGACTACGACCGGTTCATCGAGGAGCAGATCACCAAGACTCTCGCGCTCCAGGAGGAGATCGGCCTCGACGTGCTGGTGCACGGGGAGTTCGAGCGCAACGACATGGTCGAGTACTTCGGCGAGCAGCTCACCGGCTTCGCCTTCACCCAGCACGGGTGGGTGCAGTCCTACGGCACCCGGTACGTCAAGCCGCCCATCATCTACGGCGACGTGGCGCGACCCGGGCCGATGACGGTGCGCTGGTCGCGGTTCGCCCAATCGAAAACCAAGCGGCCGGTGAAGGGGATGCTCACGGGGCCGGTGACGATCCTGCAGTGGTCTTTCGTCCGCGACGACCAGCCGCGCAGCGACACGGCGCGGCAGCTCGCGCTCGCGATCCGGGACGAGGTGAAGGACCTCGAGGCTGCCGGCATCCGCATCATCCAGATCGACGAGCCAGCGCTGCGCGAAGGGATGCCGCTGCGGCGCGCCGAGTGGCCGGCGTACCAGGATTGGGCGGTGAGCGCGTTCCGGCTCGCGACGAGCGGCGTGACGGACGCGACCCAGATCCATACTCACATGTGCTACAGTGAATTCAACGACGTGCTCGCGGTCATCGCACGGATGGACGCGGACGTGATCTCGATCGAGAATGCGCGCTCGGGATCGGAGCTGGTGCGGGCGTTCGAGCAGTACCGCTACCCCAACGAGATCGGGCCGGGGGTATACGACATCCACTCGCCGCGGGTCCCGGCGGTCGCCGAAATCGTGACCGCGCTGCGGGCGCTCGGGAAGGTGGTCGATGAACGCCAGATCTGGGTGAACCCCGACTGCGGGCTCAAGACGCGGGGTTGGGAGGAAACCGTGCCGTCCCTGCGGAATATGGTTGCGGCGGCAAGGCAAATGAGGGAGGGGTAGGGCCTCGTCCCCCGTCCCACTTCCCCCGTCCCTTATACTTGGGTCATGACCGCTCCCGAGATCCGCATCACCGCCGAGCCGGTGGATCAGCAGCGCTGCAAGTTCCTCGTGGACCGACCGGTCTACCAGGGCGTGCGGCGCTTCGCCTCTCGAGCCGAGGCCCAGGGCTCGCCGCTGGCTGAAGCGCTGTATGCCATCCCGGGGGTCAGCGAGATCATCGTCGGAGCCAACCTCGTCACGGTCGTGAAGGACACGGCCGACTCCTGGCAGGTAGTGGGGAAGTCGGTGGGCGCGGCGATCCGGCAGGTGCTCGCCGGGGACGCGCGGCCGGTAGCCGACAAGGCGCCGGCGACCGGCGCCGCCCGCCTCTCCGACGACGAGCTGTACGAGCGGGTGAACGACCTGTTCGAGCAGCAGGTCAACCCGATGGTCGCCCGCCACGGGGGGCGCGTCGAGCTGATCGACGTCCAGGACGCGGTCGTGCTGCTGCGGATGGGCGGCGGTTGTCAGGGATGCGGCATGGCGAGCGTGACGCTGCGTCAGGGAATCGAAGGAATGCTCACCGAGCACATTCCGGAAGTAAAAGGGATCGTGGACATCACGGACCACGCCTCCGGAAACAACCCGTACTTCGCCTCCGCCAAGAAGTAGTCTGCCCCGCCTCCTCCTGCTGCTCCCGACCGCCACGTACCGGACCACCGCGTTCGTGGAGGCGGCGCGCCGGCTGGGGGTGGACCTGACGGTCGCCTCCGAAGAGCCGAGCACATTCGAAGCGTCGCGGCCCGATGCCCTGCTCACGCTGGACTTCTCACATCCGGCGACGGCGGCGGCCCAGGCGCGTGCTTTCGCCGCGCGGTACCCCGTGGACGGCGTACTCGGCGTGGATGACGACACGGTCGTAGTCGCCGCGGAGATCGCTCACGCGCTCGGCCTCGCCGGCAACTCCGTCGCGGCGGCGGAGGCTGCGCGAGACAAGTACCGCCAGCGCGAGCTCATGGGCCAGCACGGCGTGCCGATCCCCTGGTTCCAGCTCCACCGGCTCGACGAAGATATCGACGCCCTCGCCCGTACCGTCGTCTATCCCTGCGTCGTGAAGCCGCTGCGGCTCTCCGCCTCGCGCGGCGTGATCCGCGCCAATGGTCCCCACGAGTTCGCGGCCGCGGTGCGGCGCCTCGCCGCGATCCTGGCACAGCCCGACGCGGCGGCGTGCGCGGACGCCGCCGACGCCTTCCTCGTCGAGCAGTACATTCCGGGCGTCGAGGTCGCGCTCGAAGGGCTGCTCACGGGCGGCGCGCTGCACGTCCTGGCCCTGTTCGACAAGCCGGATCCGCTCGAAGGTCCGTTTTTCGAAGAGACGATCTATGCCACGCCGTCGCAGCTGCCCGAGGCGGCACAACAAGCGCTCGGGGACACGGCGGCGCTGGCGGGGCGAGCGATCGGCCTCACGCGCGGTCCGGTGCACGCCGAGCTGCGCTGGAACGAGAAGGGACCCTGGCTGATCGAGCTTGCGGCGCGCCCCATCGGCGGGCGGTGCAGTACGGCGCTGCGCTTCCAGGATGGGGAAACGCTCGAGGACGTCGTGATCCGCGAGGCGCTGGGGCTGCCGCTCGGGTCCCTGATGCGTGAGGATCGCGCGGCCGGTGTGATGATGATCCCCGTGCCGGGTGCCGGGATCCTGCGGGAAGTCCGTGGGGTGGCCGAGGCGCGTGCGGTCCCAGGCATCGAGGACGTCGTGATCACGGCGCACCGGGGTCAGACCATGGTCCCATGGCCCGAGGGCTCCCGCTATCCGGGCTTCATCTTCGCGCGCGCCGCGGAGTCCGCAGACGTCGTGACGGCACTGCGCGCGGCGCACCGGCGGCTGACCTTCGTGCGAGACCGCCAAACCGACTGACGGATGCGGTTCCCGCTCCCGCTCGACCCCTGGCCGCACTTCGGCGGAGAGCGGGCGACCCGCCGGGCGCAGGTCGCGATCTACGCGCTGGTGCTGCTCGTCGCCGCCGCCGAGGTCGTTCGATCACTCGGTCGCCAGCACGCGGTCATCTTCGAGGGGTACGTGCAGGTCGGGGACCTCGTCCTCTCGGGCGGCGATCCGTACAGCCTGCGTCTCAATACCTGGCCGCCGTTCTTCTTCTTCGTCGCGGCGGTTTTGTCGCTCCTGGCGAAGCTCTCCCCGACGCTCGCGCTGCTGTTGTGGCAAATCGGCGACGTCCTTGCCATCTGGGGCTGCTGCCGGCTGTCGGCGCGACTCTTCGCGCCTGATTCCCCGGGCCCGGCCTTCTGGCCGCGGGACGGTCAGACGGCATTCAGCTCTGCGGACGTCCTCGTGCCGTTCCTGATGACGGCGCGGCTGTTCCAGGAGCACGTGCAGCACACGCAGATCAACGCGCAGATCCTGTTTCTCGTGCTGCTCGCGTTCACCTTGTTCCGGGAGCGGCGTGTGGCTGCCGGCGGACTGTCTCTCGCCGTGGCGGCGAGCACGAAGGCGGTCCCCGTACTGCTGCTTCCCTATCTCCTCTACAAGCGGGCGTGGCGGGAGCTGGGGTGGACGACGGCCCTTCTGCTCGTCCTGAACCTCGCGCTGCCCGCGGCCGTGTTCGGTCCCGCCCGCAGCCTCGGCGACTGGCGCACGTGGCGTGCGGTCGCGGCGCGGGAGACCGCCGATCCGACGCCCCATTTCATGAACCAGTCGTTCCCGGCAGGACTGAAGCGCCTGTTCACCGAAGCGGGAAGCGCGCGGGACCCGATTCACTATGCGGTGGCCGACTGGTCCACCCGCGTCGTCCAGGGGGCGTTCTTCGCGGCCGTCCTGGCGGTTGCGCTGGTTCTCGCCTACCGGTTTCGCCGCCACCCACGCGATTGGGCCGATCCACGCACGGCCGCGGAGCTCGCAATCCTGCTGGGCGCGATGGTCGTGGTGGATCCACTGGCGTGGAAGGCGCACTACGTCGTGCTCATCGTGCCGTATACGTTCGCCTGGTGGGCGCTGCGCCGTCTCCCGGCGGACGCTCCGGGCCGGATGTGGCGCTGGACGCTGTGGTGGGTGAGCTTCGCCTGCATTACGCTCAGCGCTCCGACGCTCGTCGGCGCGCACTGGCGCGACGTGCTGGAATCGCTCAACGTCATTCTGATCGGGGCCCTGCTGCTCCTGGTGCTGGCGGTGTCATTGGTCGACGCCCCGAGGCGAGCCTGGGAATCTACATGAGCCGCTCAGAGCGTCTTACAGATGAGGAACAACGCAGCCTTCTGGCCCGCCTGCGCGCGCGCGAGGAAGCGGCGCTGGCGGAGCTATACGATCGCCTGTCCCCCTGGGTGCTGGGGGTGGCGCACCGCATCCTCGGGGATGCCGACGAGGCCGACGAGGTGTTGAGCGATGTGTTCGTGCAGGTGTGGCGGCGCATCGACCAGCACGACGCGTCGCGCGGCCCGTTGACGCCCTGGGTGCTCTCGATCGCGCGCAACCGCTCGCTCGACGTGCTGCGCCGGCGGGGCCGGTGGCGGCGCAAAGTGGCGCTGGTCGAAGCCGAGGCGAAGGTGGAAGGCGACGAGCCGGCGGCTCCCGCCGACCTCGACGAGGCGTCGGTGCCCGGATGGCCGGTGCATCAGGCCGTGCATCAGGCGCTCGCGGCACTCCCCGAGGAGCAGCGACGGGTGGTGCTGCTGGCCTACTTCGAGGGGCTGTCGCATTCGGAGATCGCGCAGCGCACCGGTGATCCACTGGGGACGGTGAAGACGCGGTTGCGCCTCGCGCAACAGAAGCTGGAGGAGAGCTTGCGATACCTGAAGGACGGGACGGCATGAGCGACTGGCTGGGGATGGCCGCGACTCCGCGACGCCCGCGGCCGGAGCTGAAGGCGCGGGTGCTCGCCCGGGCGTACGCCACGTCGCGGCGCCCGCTGGCCTGGCCGCTCGCGGCCGCGGCGCTGCTGCTGCTCGGGCTCGCGGGAGGAGGAGTGCTGTGGCGTCGCGTCACGCGACTCCAGTCCGACCTCGCCGCGACGCGCGACACGCTCGGCCTGCTGCGGCAGCCGGGGACACGCGTGGTCGCCGTCCCGGTCGTGACGCAGGGCCGCCCCGGCGAGCTCACGATCTTCGCGGACAGTGTCTCGCATCGCTGGCTCGTGACGTGTCACAACCTGACGCCCAACGCTCCGGACGAGGCGTACCAGTTGTGGTTCGTCACGGAGCGGGGGATGCGCACGGCGGCGCTGATGCCGATGGATCAGTCCAATCCGATGGTGCTGGCGTTCGACATGCCGCAGGGCGCCGGCAAGGTGATGGGCATGGCGATGAGCGTCGAACCGCGGGGGGGATCCGTCGAGCCGAAGGGCCCGATGGTGTTTCACGTGGATCTGTAGCGCTACGCTCCCCGGGCTATCTCGTGCACCGTCACGAGCTCCATGATCTTCAGTTTGCGCTTCCCCATCGGCAGGGTGATCGAGACGGTTTCTCCGACCTTGCCACCGAGCAGCGCCTTGCCGAGGGGTGAGGCCATCGACACCGGCATCTCCTGGGCATTGTCGTCACCCTCGATGAACTCGCCGAGCGTCAGGGCGTAGGTTTCCCGCGCTTTCGTCTCCACATCCTGCACCGTTACGCGCGAGCCGAATCCCACGCGGTCCTTCGGGATGTCTTTGTCGGACACGTCCGACAGTTTGGACAGGCGCAGGCGCAGATGGTGCACGCGCGCCTGTGCGAACTGCTGGCGCTCGAGTGCGGCCTTGTACTCGGAGTTTTCGCGCAGATCGCCGTGGGCGCGCGCTTTCTCGATCTCTTTCGGCAGGACGAAGGAGATCTCGTGGTTCAAGCGTTCGACCTCGGCCTGGAGGCGGGCCTTCAGTTCATCGAGCATGGCGTGAGGGAAAGAAACTAGACATTATCCGCGCATGATGCCACTCCGGAGATGGCGGAACAGTTTTCTCGCCATCGTCCTGCCGTCCACGCTCCTCGCCCAGCAGCCGAAGAGGGTGGCCCGATCCGCTCCGCAGTTGTTCCTGTTCGATGCCGACACGTTGCAGGCGAATCGCGTCTGGTGCGGCCTGAACAACCTCGGCGAGTTGTGCGTCAACCCGGATGGCTCGCCGGTCATCGGCGGAGGGTTCTGGCCGCGCGGGACGGTCGATCAATACGTCTTCAATTCCGGCCTCCAGGTCGCGGGGATCATCCCGGGCAACGCAGGAGGAGGCCGGGCTTCGTTCTCGTGGGCGGGGGACACGGTGGGCGCGTACTTCCACGACACCCGGGGCGACCAGGTGGCGGGGGAAGGGGTGACGCCGCTGTTCAACTCCCGCTCGGCGCACGACCGCGCCAGATGGCCCCGTGACGCGACTGCCACCGATCCCTCAGTGTTTCAGCCTGCGTTACTCGGCCGGCCGGTGGTGTCGGAGCAGGACGTATGGGTCCGGTACTGGGACGGGGATCCCCGAATCGGAAGGAGTCGCTCCCACCCCATGGGCATCGCGGTGGAGCAGCGGGCGATGGTATGGAACGCACCGCCGGACAATCGCGACATCGTGTATTTCGTCTTCCGGCTCACGAATGTGACGACCCGCAACGCCGGACCCTACGACGACCCGACCGTAACGCCCGAGGCGCGCTGGGATCTCGCCGCGTTGGGTGCGCGCTTCCAGGACTCGAGTGAAGCGATCCTCGGCGTGAGCATCCCCGATGCCGGGTATCGGATCGACAGCGTGTACGTCGCGCTCTCGATGGATGCCGACGTCGGGCTTGCTTCCTTCAATTACTCAACGCCTATCCTGCCGTTCAACCTCGGGCTCGCCTACAAGAGCGATTTCCTTGAGCCGTCATGGGCTTTCCCACCGGAGGTTTTCGGCCCGCCGCTGGCCAAGGCGCCGGGGTTCGTGGGCGTACAGTTCGTGCGCTCCGCCACGGATCAGTCCGGGCGACCATCGGGCCTGGTCATGTTCTCGAACCTGACCGGCTCGGGAACGGGGTATCCCGCCCCGGTAGGCGTGCAGCAACTGTGGCGCTACCTCTCCGGCCGATCCTTGCCGGCAGCTGGGGACAACCCCTGCACGTTTCAGGGCCAGCAGCTGGCGCGACATTACTGCTTCCTGGCACAGGGCGCGTCAGACACCCGCTTCTTCATGACCACCGGGCCGTTCTCGCTCGATCCGGGGAGGTCGCAGACGGTCATCGTGGCCTATGAGTTCGCTGCGGCGACGGCGGCCGTCGAGCCGTCCATCGGCGGGGATTTCAAACCCGGCCTCCCTGCTTCGGGAGACTCCATCGCCCTCGACACGACGAAGGTCCGCCCGTTGGAGCGGGTGGCGGGATGGGTGACGCAGGCCGACGCGGACGGCAATGGAGCAATCAGTGCCGACGAAGTGCGCACCGTGCCCCATTCGTTGCTGGCGAAGGCGCGCGTCGCGCAGGCCATCGTCGACAACAAGTTCGTTCTCCCGGCGCCGCCTGCCGATCCGGCGTACTTTCTCATTCCGGGTGACAACCAGGTGACGGTGGTCTGGCAGAAGAGCCCCACCGAGACCACGGGAGATCCCTACTTCCCGATGGCCTCGGACCCGACGAGCGCGCTGTACGATCCCAACTACCGCCAGTTCGACGTCGAGGGGTACCGCATCTATCGCGGCCGGGATCCGAGCGCGCTGCAGCTCGTGGCGCAGTTCGACTACGCCGGCACCACGATGCTCGACTACACGGGCGCCTTCCTCTACGACGGGGAGTGCGCGCCGGAGCTCGGCATTCGCACCGATTGTCCAGTGGCGTTCGATTCCCAGCCGCCGTACAGCCTCAGCGTCGAACATCCGCTCGTCAGCCCGGTCGTACAGGTGCCGGCGGCGGGGCGGGCCACGCTCAACGGCCGAGTCTTCGTCGTACGGGCGGACACGGCGGTCACTGGCGGCGCGAGCGGATTTCCACCACTCACCGATGAAGGAGTGACGTTCGCTTACATCGACCGGGGTGTGCGGAATTCGTTCGGCTACTACTATGCGGTGACCGCCTTCGACGTGAACTCGCTCGCCTCCGGGCCGTCGTCGCAGGAATCCGCTCGCGTCGTGAAATTCGTGACGCCGCGAGCGCCGGCGTCCAACGTCGGCGCCACGGTGCTGGCGCAGGGCGTCTTCGGCGCCGATGGCACGACGCTCGATGCGGCGGCCGCATACCCACCGATCGACTCTGCGACTGGGACATTCTCCGGGAGCTTGCCCCCGGCAGCCGCCGGGGTGCTCGAGCTGGTCACCCCGGTCCTCGAGGCATTGCCCGCGGGCGACATCGCCGTTCGCGTCGATTCGGTGTCGGCCGGGTTCGTAGACGGAATCGGACCCCCGCCGAATGTCTACCTCACACTCTCCGCGCCCGGCGTGGCGCGCTCGATCGCGATGCCCCTCGTGCCGCCGGTGTTCAACGCCTCCGGATCAACTCCTTTCTCCATCGCGCAGGCGCTCGTGCCGTTCGATTCTGGAGCGGCACGCCGATTCGGCCTGGCCTTGGATTCGGCCACACGGACGCCCCTGTCGTTTACCAGCGTTGTCAATCCGCTTGCGTTCGCCTCTCCCGGCCTAGCGGTTACCGCAGGTCGCTTCGGTGTCCCATTCATCGGCAATGAGACCTCGCGCTATCTGGCCCACTCGCGCTGGTTCGACGCCGGCGGGTCGGAGCCGTCAGATCCGACGATCATGGGGTACCCGGACTCCGCGCACAGCGCCGGACGGCTGAGCGGGGTGGGGCGCATCTGGGCGCCGCAGGCATATCGCGACCGCTCGACTCGCCTGCCGTTTCCCGGTAACACCCCGGGTCCCCGCGGCGCGGTCAGCCTCAGCCTCCGTGGCTACTCCTACGGGGCCACCGCCTGGTACCCGGCGGATTTCCTGGTCACCTGGAACGCGGATTCGAGCATCAGCGTGTTCGATTCGACCCACCACGGGCCGCTGCCGTTCGCGCCCAACGGTGGCAGTGGGTGGGGCTTCGTGAACGTGCGCGCATTCACGGCCGCGGGGATCACCAGCGCGCAGCTCGACGACTCGACGGGCGTGCCCGACGTGAGCGTCCTCGGATATCACCACCTCTACGGTACGAAGCCAACTTGTTACCCCGCCTGGCGGAACATTCCGTGCGTCCAGCTCGAGTCGAAAGCGCAACTCGAGTCGCTCAACTTCGATTCCACGGGGGTCGCCGAGGCCAGCGGCATCGGGCTGATGGTGAACGGCGAGTTCTTCATGATGGAGCTGGGTCAGCTCCCGACCGTGGGCACGCGCTGGCACCTTCGAGCCGTCGGCGGGCAGATGACAGCGACCTGTACTCCGGCGCTGGGTCCGGTGATGACTGATTGTAGCGCATACGTCTTCACTCCCACCCCAAGCCGCTCAGCCTGGGCGCCCGGCGTCAGCTACCGGATCACGGTGCAGCGCCCCTATACGGTGGATTCGACGATCTCCGGCGACCTCGCCGCCGTCCATCCCGTCCCGGACCCCTACTACGTGACCAATGCCCTTGAGACGAGCGACCGCGCCAAAGTGCTCAAGTTCGTCCATCTGCCGTCGCAGGCGATCATCCGCATCTACTCGCTGAGCGGCGTGCTGGTGGCGGCGATCCCGCACAACGATCCCACGGGAGGGGGCGAAGCGACCTGGGACCTGAAGAGCCGCACGGGCAAGTACGTGGCGTCGGGCGTGTACTTCTACTACGTCGAAACCGCGGATCACAAGCGCAAAGTGGGACGCTTCACACTTGTGATGGAACGCCCCTAGCGGGGACTGGTGGGAGGTCGGCCGCGCGGGCGACATTTCCCCCCGGTGAACGGTCTCTTCGAGCTGTCCAAGCCCCGCATCACCCAGTTAGTGGTGCTGACCGCGGCCGCGGGCTACTACCTCGGCCTGCGCGACGCCTTCCGGCTCCCCGTGTTCGTGGCGACCATCCTTGGCACCGCCCTCGTCGCGTCCGGCACGAACGCGTTCAACATGATCCGCGAGCGGGCAGTGGACGCCCGAATGCGCCGCACCAGGGGCCGCCCGCTGCCCAGCGGGCGCGTCTCGCTCCGGGCAGCCGTGGCGTTCGGGGCGATCACCGCGGCGATGGGGATCGGGGTGCTCGCGTGGCGGGTGAACCTCCTCACTGCGGTACTCTCCGCGCTGACGCTGGTCAGCTACGTCTGGCTCTATACGTCGCTCAAGCGCCGGAGCACATTGAACACCCTGGTGGGC
Organism: Gemmatimonadales bacterium; assembly: GCA_035310725.1. Taxonomy (GTDB): domain Bacteria; phylum Gemmatimonadota; class Gemmatimonadetes; order Gemmatimonadales; family GWC2-71-9; genus DASTHG01. Next base: position 23,624 of record DATGDT010000155.1, on the reverse strand, counting down.
GCCGTTCCGGGGGCCCTTCCGGTGCTCGGCGGCTGGACTGCTGCGGGAGGCGCGCTCGACGCCCCCGGATTCGCGCTGTTCTGGACGCTGTTCCTGTGGCAGCTCCCCCATTTTCTCGCACTCGCCTGGATGTACCGCGAGGACTACCGCAGCGCACAGCTCAAGATGCTGTCGGTGGACGACACCGACGGGCGGCGCACCGCCCGCATGGCCCTGCTCTATGCCGTGGCACTGCTCCCCGTGAGCCTGCTCCCTACCATGCTCGGCGTCACCGGCACCCTCTACTTCTGGGGCGCGCTCGCACTCGGTCTCGCGTACATCGGCGCCAGCTTCTTCATGCTGGTGGACGTGAACCGGCGGGCGTGGTGGGTGTTCCTCGCCAGCATCATCTATCTGCCGGCGCTGCTGACGCTCGCGGTGCTCGACAAGGTCAGAGTCTGACGATGCGGTGGGTCGGTATGGTCGTCCTGGGCACCGCGGCATGCGCGCCGCGGAGCCCGAGCCGCGACCCGGCGCCGACCGCCGTCCTCACGCTCCAGTCGCAGTCGAGCGGCACGACGGCGCTGCTGCAGGCGGTGAGCGCGCCGAGCGATCGAGTCGCCTGGGTGAGCGGCCACGCCGCCGCGGTATTGCGGACCGTGGACGGCGGCGCCACATGGGAGCGCATCACCGTGCCGGGCGCTGCGACGGATTCGCTGCAGTTTCGCGACGTGCATGGGGTGAACGCGGCCGTCGCCTATCTCCTCGCCGCGGGGCCGGGGAGCCGCTCGCGCATCTACAAGACCACGGACGGCGGCGGCACTTGGCAGCTGCAGTTCACGAACGCCGACTCGAGCGCCTTCTACGACTGCTTCGCGTTCTGGGACGCATCGCACGGCCTCGTCTTCAGCGACGCCGTGGCGGGGCACTTCGTGATCCGCGTGACGACGGACGGCGGGGCACGATGGACGCCCGTCCCAGCGGGTGTGTTGCCTCCCGCGCAGCCGGGGGAGGGTGCGTTCGCGGCGAGCGGCACGTGCGTCGTCACGCTCGAGACGAACGAAGCGTGGGTGGGCACCGGAGCGGCCGACAGCGCCCGCGTGCTGCGCACGCCCGATGGGGGGCGCTCCTGGGAGGTCGCGGCAACGCCGATTGCCGGAGGTCGCACGTCGGGCATCGCGACGCTCGCGTTTCGCGATCCGCTACACGGGATCGCCCTGGGCGGGGATGTCGCCGACGCCGAAGCGCGGACCGACAACGTGGCGGTTACGGCGGACGGCGGCCGGACGTGGCGCGGGGGTGGCCGCCCGGGGTTCAGCGGGGCGGTGTACGGCGCGGCAACGGTGCCTGGTCGTCCGGGGTGGGTGGCCGCAGTCGGACCGAAGGGGCTCGCCTACTCGACTGACGACGGCACGACCTGGACGAGCATCGATACGCTGCCGTACTGGAGTGTGGGCTTCGGCTCGCGGCGGAGAGGGTGGGCCGTAGGGCCGGGAGGGAGGATAGTGGAGATACGGATGCGATGACAGGAAACAGAAGACACAGAGAGGCGCTCAGACCTTGATCAGAGTTCTCGCCTGTGCTACCACGTTCTCCACCGTCAATCCGAATTCCCTGTAGATCCGCTGATAGGGTGCCGACGCGCCGAACCGATCGATCCCCACGATCACCCCACGCTCACCGACCCAGCGGTACCACGACTGCGACGCCGCGGCTTCGATGGCGATGCGCTGCGTGACCGCGGGGGGGAGGACTTCATCGCGGTAGGCTTGCGGCTGCCGCGCGAAATACTCGAGGCACGGCATGCTGACGACACGCGCGCGGACCCCTTCCTTGGTCAGCAGATCGAAGGCGCCGAGGGCGATCTCCACTTCCGAGCCGGTCGCGAGCAGCATGACCTCGGGCTTGCCGCCCGGAGCGTCCGCGAGCACGTACCCCCCACGGTGCAGGCCGGTGGCGGCGGTGTGCCTGGTGCGATCGATCACTGCCACCTTCTGCCGCGTGAGCACGAGGGCGACCGGCCCACCCTGGTGGCGAATCACGGCCCGCCACGCCTCCACTGTTTCGCCCGGGTCGGAGGGACGGATCACCGTCATGTTGGGGATCACCCGCAGGGCGGCGAGCTGCTCGATCGGCTGGTGGGTGGGGCCGTCCTCGCCCAAGCCGATCGAATCGTGCGTGAACACGTAGATGACCTTGATATGCGCGAGGGCGGCCAGCCGAATCGCAGGCCGCATGTAGTCTGAAAAAACGAGAAACGTCCCGCCGAACGGAATGAATCCTCCGTGATAGGCGAGCCCGTTCAGCACCGCGCCCATCCCGTGCTCGCGCACGCCGAAGTGGAAGTTGCGCCCGGTGACGACGCCGGCGGCGAAGTCCTCCGACCCCTTGATGTGCGTCAGGTTGGAGCCCGTGAGATCCGCCGATCCGCCGATGAGCTCGGGGAGGCGCGGCGCGATCGCATTCAAGACCTTCCCGGACGCGGCGCGGGTCGCCTGGGCGTCGGCCGGCCCGAACACCGGGAGGGCGCCATCCCAGCCTTCGGGGAGTCGTCCGCTCCAGCGTCGTTCCAGCTCCGCCGCGAGCTGCGGATGCGCCGTACGGTAGTCGGACCAGCGCGCCTGCCAGTCGGCGTGCAGCAGCGCGCCGCGCTGCTTGGCGCGCCGCCATTCGGCGAGCGATTCCTCGGGAACGAAGAAGGGCTCGAGGGACGGCCAACCGAGGTGTTCCTTGGTCAGCTTCACCTCGGCCGCGCCGAGAGGAGCGCCGTGCGCCTCCGCGGTGTCCTGCTTGTTCGGACTGCCGTACGCGATGTGGGTGCGGAGGATGATGAGCGAAGGCCGGTCAGTGGCGGCCTGGGCATGGCGGATGGCGTGATCGATCGCGTCGAGGTCGTTGCCGTCGGGGACGTGCTGCACGTGCCAGCCATAGGCTTCGAACCGCCGGGCCGTGTCGTCGGAAAACGTGAGGTCGGTCGCGCCGTCTATCGTGATGCGGTTGTCGTCGTAAAAGCCGATCAGCTTCCCCAGCCGCAGGTGCCCGGCCAGCGAACACGCTTCGTGGCTGATCCCTTCCATGACGTCGCCGTCGGAGGCGAGGAAGTACGTATAGTGATCGAGGATGGCATGGCCGGGACGGTTGAACAGGGCGGCGAGCTGCGCTTCCGCGATCGCCAACCCGACGGCGTTCCCCACGCCCTGGCCCAGCGGACCGGTGGTGACCTCGACCCCCGGGGTCACGTGCTCCACGTGGCCGGGCGTGCGGCTGCCCCACTGACGGAACTGCTTCAACTCGTCGAGCGAGAGGTCGAACCCCGAGAGGTACAGGGTCGCGTACATCAGCATGCACGCGTGGCCGCACGACAGGACGAAGCGGTCGCGATCGGGCCAGGCCGGGTCCGCGGGATCGACCCGGAGATGCCGCTGCCACAGCACCCAGGCGAGCGGGGCCAGCGCCATGGCGGTGCCGGGATGGCCGGAGTCGGCCTGCTGCACCGCGTCCATGGCGAGGGCGCGGACGGCGTTGATGCAGAGCTGCTCGGCGGTGTTCGCGGTCAGAGCAGACCCGACTTCGCGGCTTCCCACAGGTGGTAGAGCCGGTCGAATCCGTTGACGAGCAAATCGACTTGCTGGGGGCTGGGGCTCGCGCGGGCGGCGATCTTCAACTCGAGCGCCACCTGCGGCATCTCGCGCCGTCCCTGTCCCCGGCTCTCCACTTCGACCTTGTCGAGGATCTCGAGAATGCGCTGGCGCACGCCAGCATCGTCGGGGACCTGCCAGAGGTAGTCGGCGGCCTGCTTGCCCTCGACGCACAGCTTGCCGAGGGCGTCGAGGAGGGGCGGCTGGCGGCGTGACGACTGGGGGTCACCCATACGGGGCCGTAATCTAATCCGGACCGGGGTATAAGGCGCCAGCGACGCCCGAGAGCGGTTCGGATTGCCGGAGCTTCCCCCTTCTTCTAGTTTGCGAGGCCTATGCTCCCACTTCTTCTGGTCACCGCCGCGCTGCAGCAGGCGGCCGTCATCGCCCCCGACTCCGGGGAAACGCATCTGCGCAACATCCGCCAGATCACCTTCGGCGGTCAGAACGCCGAGGCGTACTTCTCCCATTCGGGACGCCAGCTCATTCTGCAGCGCACCCCCGGCGACTCGGGCTGCGATCAACAGTACATCGTGAATACCGACGGGACCGGCCTGCACCGCGTGTCGAGCGGTCTGGGACGCACGACCTGCGGCTATTTCTTCGCGGGCGACGCCCGAATCTTCTACGCCAGCACCGCGCACGCCGACACGGCGTGCCCACCGCGCCCCGACTACACGCAGGGGTACGTGTGGGCGCTGTACGACTACGACATCTACGTCGCGGATTCGAGCGGCAGGCACACGAAGCGCCTCACGCGTAATCGTGGCTACGACGCCGAGGGGACCCTGTCCCCGGACGGCCGGACGATCGTGTTCACGTCGCTGCGCAACGGCGACCTGGACATCTACACGATGCGCACCGACGGGACGCACCTCCGGCGGCTGACGCACGCCCTGGGCTACGACGGCGGGCCGTTCTTCTCTCCCGACGGCAAGCAGATCGTGTACCGCGCGTCTCGCCTGACGACCGCCCGGGACAGCGCAGACTACCGCGCGCTGCTCGCCAGGAACCTCGTCCGGCCGACCCAGATGGACCTCTGGGTGATGAACGCCGACGGCTCCGGGCAGCGGCGGATCACGCAGCTGGCGGGCGCGAGCTTCGCGCCGTACTTCACGCCGGACGGCAAGCGGATCATCTTCGCCACGAATTTCCAGAACCCCCGTTCCCGCAACTTCGACCTCTACCTCGTCAACCCGGACGGCACGGGTCTCGAGCAGGTGACCACGGATCCGGACTTCGACGCGTTCCCGATGTTCTCTCCCGACGGGCAGCGGCTCGTCTGGGCGTCGAACCGGCACGGCTCGGTCCAGGGGGAAACGAACATCTTCATCGCCGACTGGGTCCCGTAGCCGTGGGGATGCGAGACAAGCTGGTCGCGGAGGCACGGAGCTGGGGGAAGGCGATCGTGATCGCCGTCGCGATCTGGGTGGTGCTGCGGTCCTACGTGGTGGAAGCGTTTCGCATCCCGTCGCCCAGCATGGAGAACACCCTGCTGGTGGGTGACTTCCTGTTCGTCGACAAGACCGGATACGGCGGCCAGTTCCAGGTTCCGCTCACCGGGCTGCGGTTCGGCCGCCTGCCGGGGTATGCGACCCCCAAGCGAAACAGCCTCGTCATCTTCCGGTCGGTCGAGGACTCCACGCCCAATCTGGACGTCGTGAAGCGGCTCATCGGCGTGCCGGGCGACACGCTCCAGATGGTGAACGACACGCTGATCCGAAACGGGCAGCGACTGGACGAGCCCTACGCTCTGCATCTGGCCGACACTCCCCTGCCGGCTCCCGCGCTCCAGCTCGCCCAGATGCGCACCCGCCAGCTGCCCCACTACGTGGGCACGGACCGCGAGCATTACCAGCCGACGCCGCACACCTGGGGTCCGTTGGTCGTGCCGGCCGACAGCTACTGGGTCATGGGGGACAATCGCGACGATTCCTGGGACAGCCGGTTCTGGGGCTTCCTGCCCCGCTCGCACATCGAGGGCCGGCCGCTGTTCATCTACATGAGCGTCGCACTGGATCCGTTCCGGATCCGCTGGAACCGCCTGCTGCGCCACCCCGGGTAATGTCACGGCTGTGGCGCGCTCTGGCGTGTGGAGTGGTATGGCTGGTAGGGGCGGCCGCGCACGCCCAGCAACCCGACACGACGTCTTCCACGAAGGTCGTTGCGCTTCCCGCCGTCTCGGTGTCCGCCACCCGCTCGACGTTGCCGCTCGCCAAACTCCCCCTCTCGGTTCAGATCGTCGACCGCCGGCAGATCAGTGGCGCCCGGCCCACCTGGGGTCTCGACGAGGCGCTGACGAGCGTGCCCGGCGTGTACGTCGCCAACCGCTACAACTTCTCGCAGGACCAGCGCATCTCGATTCGCGGCTTCGGCAGCCGCTCCGCGTTCGCCGTCCGGGGCATCAAGGTCCTGCTGGACGGCATTCCCCAAACGCTGCCCGATGGACAGGGTCAATTGACCAACGTCGAGCTCGGAAACGTGGACCGGATCGAGGTGCTGCGCGGCTCCGCTTCAGCGCTGTTCGGTAACGCCGCCGGCGGCGTGATCAGCCTCTGGACGAATCCGGCGCCGCCGCAGCGCGCGACCGAAGAGGTCCGGTTCGTGGCGGGGCGATTCGGCCGGCGCACGGGCCGCACGTGGAACAAGTGGCAGTCGACGACCAGCGTGCGGCTCGGGGCCGGCCTGGCCCAGGTGACGGCCTCGCGGCTCGACTACGAAGGAGAGCGCGACCACAGCGCGGCGGACCTGCGCAATTTCAACGCGCGGGCCCAATTCCCGGTCGGGAGCGCGTGGTCGCTGACGGGGTTGCTGGACGTGGGAGACGATCCCCGGGCCGACAATCCGGGATCGCTGACCCTGGCGGAGCTCCACGTCAATCGGGACAGCGTGCCGGCGCTCAACCTCAATCGCAACGCCGGCAAGGATGTGAGGCAGCTCCAGGCGGGCGGGACGCTGCGGCGGACCTCGGCGGATGGCGGAGAGCTGGCCTTCACCGTGTTCGGGCTCACGCGTGACCTGAAGAATCCGATCACGACGGCTTACATCGACGTCGGTCGCACCGACTACGGCGCCCGCGCGACCTTCACGCGGCCGCTGTCGCTGGGATCGCTCACGTCCCGCCTGACGGCGGGATTCGACTTCCAGCACCAGCGCGACGACCGGCGCAACTGGAGCTACCTGAACACGCCGGGCGATTCCGCCACGCACAGCGACACGGTGACCCTCGATCAGCTGGAGCGGGTAACCGAAATCGGCCCGTTCGTGCAGAGTGCGCTGGAGCTGACCCCGCGAACCACGCTGACCGCGGGTGTGCGCTACGACTGGGTGAGGTTCGAGGTGCGGGACCGCCTGATCTCGAGCGCCAATCCGGACGACAGCGGCGAGCGCCTGATGCGGTCGTTGTCGGGCTCCCTGGGCATCGCCCTGAACCCGTCGGACGCGATGACCCTGTACGGCAACGTGGGCTCATCCTTCGAGACGCCCACGACGACCGAGCTGGCGAACCGGCCGGATACCGCCGGCGGGTTCAACAGCGGGCTCGGGCCGCAGCGGGCGCTGAACTACGAGCTGGGCGCACGCGGCCGGTTCGGCGCGCGGGTGACGTACTCCGTGGCGCTGTTCCAGGCGGACGTGCGCGGGGAGCTGATCCCCTACGAGATCGCCGCGCCGCGGTTCTTCTACCGGAATGCCGGGAGTTCGCGCCATCGCGGCGTGGAGCTCGGGACGGACCTCTCCCTGTTCGCGGGGGTGAGCCTGAATGCGACCTGGACCTACGCGGATTACCGGTTCCGGCATTATAGCTTCACGACGGCGGGGCAGGCGTTCACGCTCGACGGGCGGGAGATGCCGGGCGTGCCGAAGCATTGGCTGCACCTCACGCTGCGCGCCCGACCGCCGGCGACGCGCGGCGCCTGGGTCGAGGTCGAACAGACCTACTCGTCCGGATATCTGGTCGGCGACACCGTCAGTACGAGTGCCGCGTCGTCGCGGGTCGCCCCGTGGTGGTCCACGACGTTGCGCTTTGGGTGGGAGGGCGCGGCAACGGGCGGGCGGATGCGGCTGGCGCCCTTCCTGGGCGTGAACAATCTCTTCGATCACTCCTACGTGTCATCCGTCGTCATCAATGCGGCCCGGGGCCGCTACTTCGAGCCGGCACCGGGCCGCAACCTCTACGTGGGACTGACGGTCAGCGTGGGGCGTTAGCCGACGCTCGCCGGTCCGGCGGCTCAGTCACCGGCGGGACGCAGGATGACGTCGATCCCCGTGTGAATCCGTTTCCAGCGGTGCAGCACGACGCCGAGGCCCAGGGCGACCTTGGACATGCCATACTTCTTGGTCAGGTCCTGCGCGTCGAAATCGAACGCGGCGCGCACGCGGAACCCCGCCGGATCCCGCCAGGCCTGGACGGGCGCCTGCATCGGCGTCGTGACGCCGTGGAGCGAGAACGACCCCACGGCGACCGCGTTCAGGGTGTCGCCGGGTCCGGGCTTCACGTCGACCAGGCTGTCGATCACGAAGCGGATTCTGGGATAGTCCCCGGTGTTGAGCACGTGCGACCGGGCGAAGTCGTCCCGGAAGGCCAGCCCGGAAAAGAGCGAGTCGGGGTTGAGGGTGACCTCGCCGCGGACCCCTTTCCAGTGCAGCGTATCCTCGATCAGAATCGTTCCACTGACAGCCTGCCGGCACACGCTGTTGACCTGCAGGCGGGGGAAGAGCGGGACGCGGGTTTCGTGGCCCCCGTTATCCCGCAGGTCGGGACGGGTTTTGTAGTCCACATACTGACCGGGATCGCGGCCCTCCCCGGGCTGCCAGGAATGGTCCGCCGGGCACGTCGTGGCCCAGAGGTGATTGTAGTGGGGGTCGACCTGCCACCAGGCGAGGCTGGTCTTGGGCTCCACCGTCCAGCGCACCTGGCCGGCCAGCACGCCTGCCCACCCCAGAAGGAAGGCCAACTGCAAGGGGATAAGGCGGCTGCGTACCGAAACGGGCATCATCGGAGCCTCCTTGGGAAATTTTTCACAAGACAGATCCTAACCGTCGGAAACGTGGCGGCAGCAGGGGGAGGTCGCAAGCCAGCCCCCATGTTGGCGTTGTCTTGACAGGTTCGGGATTGAAGCGTAGTAGATGATTTCGCAGTTTATCGTGCTTCCTACCACTTTGGACGGAGGGGGAATGGCGAATCGGTGTGGCCGTGCCATGCTGTTGGCGCTGTCCGCTGCCGCATTGTCGGTGAGCGTCCTACATGCGCAGGCGGCCGGGGCTTCTACGGACCCGGCGGTGATCAAGAAGGGCAAATCCCTGTGGAACACCAAGGGATGCATGGGCTGTCATACGATCGGCAAAGGGCGGGCAGCCGGCCCGGACCTGATGGGCGTGCTGGACCGGCGCAGCATGGACTGGGTGCAGCGCTGGCTGCACGATCCCCCCGCGATGCAGCAGAGCGACTCGACCGCGAAGGCGCTGGTCGCCCAATTCAACAACACGAAGATGCCCAACCTTCAACTCAGTGATGAGGAGGTGACTGCCCTGATCGCTTACGTTGCCGATCAAGGTTCGAAGATGGCAGCGAAGTCACGTTGAATGGAGTGCGCATTGATCATCACACACGTGTCTGGCAACTCTTGAGGGAGGGAACATCATGAGCCGCGCTTTGCTGCTTGCAGTGATGGCCGCAACGGGGGCGTCCCCGGCGGTCGCGGCCGGTAGCTCGAATGCGGTTCCGCTCTTCGCCCGTCAGACCGGTTTGACGTGCGCCCAGTGTCACGTGCTGTACGGCGCGCCGGTCCCGAGCTTCACGTTTACGGGCAAGAAGTTCCGCATGAACGGCTATCGGATGCCGTGGGTCAGCCAGAAGATCGAGGCCGGGGAGCCGGGTGCCATCAATGGCCGGCGTCTGGACATCAACCTGATCCCGTACCTGAGCTTCCGCTACCAGAGCGTTTTCGCCCAGCAGTCGAAGGCCCCCGGTGCGCCGAAACCCGGCCCGGTCAGCTCCAACCCGACCTCGCGCCTCGCCATCTTCTCCGGTGGCGCGTTCGGCGACAACTTCGGGTTGTGGACCGAATTCTATCTCACCCCGCCCAACGACAATCCGGGCGGTGAGTGGGGGATCGGGAACTTCACCTACGACGAGTACGATCTCCGCTACGTCAAGACCGTGGGCGACAACAACACGATCGGTCTGGGCTTCTCGAATCAGGGCGTCTCGGAAATCTCGGGCTTCGGCCCGTGGTCGCCGGGTGGCTCGATGATCACCACCGGCGGGGTCGCCGGCTGGGCCCACCCGAACCGCGGTCAGCTGTTCGGTTACGGATGGCTGCGCGATCAGCTGTTCTTCAGCCTCGGCGCGCAACCCGGGATGGACAATCTCAGCTGGTCGAAGAGCAGCATCATCGGCAACGTCGCCTTCGCGCCGTTCCATGAGGACCAGAAGGAGGCGTGGATCAACATCGAGTTCAGCCTCGGGAACGACAACATCCCGCTGCTCACGAACCGCAGCTCCGTGACCAACAACACCACCTGGAACACGACCGATGCGGTCGGCGGCGTGTCGGCGACCCATGGTGGCGTGCCCTACTCGGCCCGCGACATCGGCACGACGCACCGGCTCACGGGCGAGCTGCTGTACGGATTCGTCGATCACGGACCGCACAGCCTCGACCTGGGCGCGAGCTACAACATCAACAAGGACAACTACCAGAACACGGCGACGGCCGAGGTGAACTCGGTATTCGGCCGCCTGCGCTACGTGTATGAGCGCACGTGGGGACTGGACGTTCAGGTCGGGAAGAACGTGACCTACAAGTACAACGACGGTCTCGGGACGCCAACGTCGCAGCACAAGATCCCGAACGAGGTGTCGTACAACATGTACGGGACGTTCCAGCCGGCGATGAACGTGCTGATCGCGTTGAACTACGGGCGCTCGCAGACGCTGGCGCTCGACACTCCGGCGCTCAAGGGGTGGAACTGGACGCTGAACATCGACTATCTGTTCTAGTCGCAACGCCCGCAGTCCGGGGCAGGTAGGGCGACGCGCCGCACGGCTTCGATCCGGGCGGCGCGTCTTGCTCCACTCCACGAAGGCGGCGATACTTCCCGCCATGAACGACGCGGCTGAGCTTCACACCTGCGGACGCGCCAGGCTCGCGAGCATCGCGATCGCTGCGACGCTTGCGGCCGCGTGCTTCCATCCGTACGGCAAGGTGAGCGAATTCCAGAGCACCAGGATCCCGGGATCGCGCTTCCACACCCTGACCGTCATCTCCGGGGACAACGAACACGCCGCCATTCTGATCGCGGCGCGGGTGCGGGATAGCCTGCAAGCGTCGAAGGTCGTCAACGTGGTCAACCGTTCGGGCCGATGGGTGGACGAGGCGGGAGCGCTGCGGGAGATCTGCCCGGACTCCTCCCAGGCCGGCGCGATGACCGATTCGAGCCGGGCGGCGATCGCGAGCGACTCCTCCGGGATTCTGGCGACGATGGCCCCGGTGGACGGCGTCGTCATCGTCTGGTGGAACCGGATCTCGCTCCGGGATTGCCGGACGCAGACCACCGCCTACGACGCCACCGGGGCGGCCCAGATCGGGATTGACGAGCTGACGCGGCAGCTGCTGCGCTACCTGAAGACCGACAAGCGGTCCTAGCCCCGGCGCTCGGCGTCTACTTGTACCGGTAGGTGATGCGCCCGCGGGTGAGGTCGTAGGGCGACAGGTCGACGGCGACGCGGTCACCCTGGAGGATGCGGATGTAGTTCTTCCGCATCTTGCCGCTCACGTAGGCCAGCACCTCGTGGCCGTTCTCGAGCTTCACGCGGAAGGTGGTGTTGGGGAGCACCTCCGTCACCGTCCCCATCATCTGAATCGCGTCGCCGGCCACGGACCGCAACGGCTCCTTTCGCTCGTCGTTCCGGCGCGGGCCGGTAATCCCGCGCCACCTTTCGGCTTACCCGTCGTGCGACCGCCCCCAATCTAGCGTCCACTCGCCGCCTTGACACTCCCCGGTCCGCGCGTATCTCTTGCCCGAACAGGAGGTTGCGGCATGGACGCTCCGGAGCTGCAGCGCTTCGCCGACATCCAGGTCGATCTCGTGCGCCCGGAACAGCAGGGGTTTATCCTATCCGGCCAGGGGAACGACCGGGCAGAGTACCGGCTCGAGGTGCACTTCGACATGCCGCTGGACGGCCGGACGCGCGCCGTCCTGGGGGAGTTGTTGGCGCAATCCGAAGTGTCCATCTGGCGGGGCCCCGCGGCCGCGCCACTGGCGCCTCCCCCGTCCCGCAGCGCGACCCGTCGACACCCACGCCGGCGGATCGCCGCCGATTGACCGCCCCCGGCACAGGCGGCACGTGGTTTGCTTCAGCCAAGGGGAGCCGATGATGACCTCCTGGGTCCGCGCCCTGGGCGCCGTCCTTGCGTGCGCGGCGGCCGCCGCGTGCGCCTCCGGCGGCGCAGGAACAGCCTCCCTCAGCCCTGAAGGGCTGACGGCGCTGGAGGCGCAGCGCGCGCAACATCCGACCGATCCCGACCTGAATCTGCGGCTCGCCAAGGCGTACCATGCGGCGAACCGCTTCGCCGATGCGCGTGCCGCGCTGGCCACGGTGCTGCTGCAGCAACCCGGGAATCGGGTCGCCCAGGCGTATCTCGGATTCACCTACGAGGGACTGGAGCAGTTCGACTCCGCGCGCACGATCTACGGCATGTTGCTGGCGGGTCGGCCGAGCGGCGAGGTGAGCCGCCTGCTCAACGGGCGCCTCGCGCTGCTCGCCCGCAAGGAGCTGCACGCCAACGCCCGGGCGGCCCTGGCGCGCGAATCCGAGCTGTCCCGCACGCCACCCGACCCGAGCACGGTCGCGGTCTTCCCGTTCCGCTACACGGGACAGGACTCATCGCTGCGGCCGCTGGAGCGCGGCCTGGCCGCACTGGTCGTCAGCGACCTCTCGCACGTGCGCAGTCTGCGGCTGGTGGAGCGCGAGCGGCTGCAGGCGCTGCTCGACGAGATGCAGCTTTCCACCTCCGGTCGCGTCGATCCCGCGACGGGCGCCCGCTCGGGGCACCTGGTGGGCGCCGGACAGGTCGTGCAGGGGCAGTTCCAGGAGGTGCCCACGGCCGGCGTGCGCCTCGACGCCGCGATGGTGCGGGCCGTCGATGCGGGCGTCGCGGCGACCGGTTCGGGCCGGGACCAGCTCAATCTGCTGTTCGATGTCGAGAAGTCGGTGGTGTTCCAGCTGCTCGGCAAGATGGGCGTGCCGCTCACCCCCGCCGAGAGCCTGGCCATCAGCGAGCGCCCCACGCGCGACCTCCAGGCCTTCCTGCTCTACAGCCGCGGTCTCGAGCAGGAGGACCGGGGCGACTTCGGAGCGGCGAGCGCCAGCTTCCGGGCCGCGGCACAGCGCGACCCGAGCTTCCAGGCGGCGGCGCAACAGGCGCAATCGAGCGATGCCGCACAGTCGGCGGGGGTGGGGTCGGAGAGCAACCTCGCCGCGGCGATCGGCGGCAGCGGACCGGGCGGCCCCCCTGCGGGCGGCACGGCCGATGCCCTGACGCTCGCCATCAATTCCACCGTGCCGAGTGGCGCGGCGATCGTCTCGGGCACGCAAACGACGACCGAGCTCAACCTGCCGGTCCGCAACGATCCCGTTTGCGAAGCCGCGGGGTGCGGCGGGCCGACGCTGCCGCCGCCGCTGTCGGTGGGAACGATCATCATCATCATCAACCGGCCGTAGGAGAGCGGATCCCATGCGCATCCGGCTGACGCTCGGCGTGGTGCTCACGCTGGCCGCTCCCCTGTGGTCGCAGGGCACCACCGCGCTGTACTCGCGGTGGAACACCCTCTCGGGCTTCGAATTCCAGCGCTACGGCTTCGCCCAGGGGCTGGTGGTCAAGAGCGCCTCCCAATGGAGCCTCCCCCTGGTGGTGGTGGCTCCGCTGGGACGCCGGATGTCGCTCGACCTCACGACGCACTTCGCGCACAGTGCGATCACGGACTCGGCCGGTGGCAGCGCCGACTTCACGGGACTCACCGATACGCAGCTCCGGCTGCTCTACACGGTCGGGCGCGATCGGGCGGTCGCGTCGCTCTCGGTGAATCTCCCGACCGGGAAACGCTCGTTCACCACCACCCAATTCGGCGTGTCGAGCGCCGTGAGCTCGAACTTCCTGTCGTTTCCGGTGAGCAACCTCGGCACCAGCTTCGGGATCACCGGCGGCCTCGCGTATGCGGTCCCGGCGGGCGGGTGGAACGTCGGGTTGGCGGGCTCCGTGCGCTACCAGTCGAGCTACAAGCCGCTCAGCGACTCCGGCGCGACGCTGTCCTACGATCCCGGAATCGAGAGCCGGCTGCGGATCGGCGCGGACCGGGTGGTCGCCCAGCGGGGGAGGCTGCTCCTCGGGTTCACGTACAGCTCGTTCTCGACCGACCAGTTCTCCGGCGGCGCGCTGGTGAGCGGCACGTTCGACCCCGGATCGCGGCTGATCGGCGACTTCGGGTACGCGTACACCTGGGGCCGGACCACACTGACGCTGGGCGCCTGGGACTTCTATCGGCTGGCCGGCCGGTCCGGCACCGGTACGGGCGCGATCGGCACGGCCGGCAACAACGAGAACATCTTCAACACGGAGCTGCGGCTGGCGCGGCAGCTGTCGCCCCGCGTGGTGGTCGAGCCGCTGGTCGGCTACCGGTACTGGAATCTGGGTGGGCACCTCTACAGCGTCGGCGTGAACGGCCGGTTCGGGCTCAGCGACTCCTTCTCAGGGATCGCGAGCGCGCGAATCAGTCCGGGATCGGTCGACGGGACCGGCGTCACCGGCCTGGGCCTCTCGCTGCTGCTGCGCTACCAGCGATAACACAATTCTTGACGCTTCCGGGGGTGCGTGGTAGGTTGGCGCGACTTCCAACGTCGGAGTGTCGCCCTTCATGCCAGCCGAACTCGGCGGATCGCAGATCTCCTCGCTCCTCGAAGCCCTGCCGGGGATCGCGAGCGTGCTGCGCAGCCCCGTGGCGGACGCGCTCGTCAAGGCGATCCGGGCCGCGGCGGGAGTCGGTGAGTTCGAGCTCGCCGACGCCGAGGAATTGATCCGCTACGCCGTACGCCGCGGCCTGATCGGCTCCGACGAAGGCGACCGCGTGCTGTCGGAGGTCGGGGGCGCCCTGAAGGTCAAGCGCAAGCCGGTGCGCGGTGCCAAGGCGAAGCCCGCCAAGCGACCCGACAGGAAGAAGAAAGCCCGCCGTTGAGGCGGCCCGCCTAGACCCGGAATCCCTTCACCAGCGAACGGAGCTTCTCGGCCGCCTGCAGCAGTGTGCCGGCGCCGGCGGCGAGCTCCTGGGTCGACGCTCCTTGTTCCTGGGCTGCGGCCGATACCTGCTGTGCTCCCGCAGCGTGCGAGCTCGCCCGCGCGGCGACCTGTTCCGTCTTGTGGGAAAGGTCCTCGGCGATGGCGCGGTTCTGCTGCGCCACGGCGGTGACGTGGGCGGCTGCTTGCTCGACCTGACCCACGGCGGCGGCGATCTGCGCCAGCGCCGTGGCCGCGCCCTCGGCCACGGTTTCGATCCCCCGAACGCGCGTCTGCCCGTCGTTCATGACGGTCGTCATGCCGTCCATCTGCTGGCGGATCGCCGCGGTGGCCCGTGCCACCTCCTCCGCCGCCCGGGCTGACTCGTCGGCCAGCTGGCGGACCTCCTCGGCCACCACCGCGAAGCCACGACCGTGCTCACCCGCACGCGCCGCCTCGATGGCGGCGTTCAGGGCGAGGAGGTTGGTCTGGGAGGAGATGCGGCGGATCAGATCCACGAAATCGTCGATGGCGGCACTCTGGTCCACCAGCCGCGTCACCTGCCCCGCGGTCGTCAGCACGACTTCCCGGACCCCCAGCAGCGACTCGCCGGCGGCGTGGATGTCGTCGCGATGGCGCGTGGCCGCGAAGCGGATCTCTTCCCCCAGCTGAGACGCGCGGGCCGACGCCTCCGCCATATCGCCCGCCGTGCGACGCAGATTGTCGAGGCCGCGCTCGATCGCCGTCAGCTCGTTGCGCTGCAGCTCGGCGCCGCCCGAGATGTCCACCATCGCCGTAGACACCTCGCTCGACGACGCGGCGAGCTGCTCGCTGACCGCCGAGAGGTCTCCGGCCGACGTGGTGATCCGGTCCGACTCGCCGATCACTTCGCGCACGATGCCGCGCAGCCGCTCCGCCATGTCCCGCAGCGCGTGGGCCAGCACCTCGAACTCGCGCGGCATGGCGCCCGTCGTCACCGGCCGGAGGTCTCCCGCGCCGAACCGCTCGGCGGCCGTCACGAGCCGCGACAGGGGTGCTTCCACCGATCGCACCGTGAGCATCATGGCCACGCCCCCGAGGGCCAGGAACACCCCCAGCACGAGCCAGAGGAAGAGCTGCCGGCGCCCGGCCACCAGACCCAGCCGCTCGGCCACCTGGGCCGCCCGCTCCGACTGTCGCGACGACAGCCCCCGCACCAGCTGCAGCAGCTCGTTGACGGTGGCGTGCACCTGCGTCTCCCGGGCCTGGACCTCGCCGCTGCGCCCCAGGTCGCGCGACGCGTGGGCCATGGCGTATTCCACCTGGATGGACGACTGGAGCGACTTGATGCGGCTCACCGCCAGGCGGTCTTCGACCGTCAGGTCATTCATCCGCTCCAGGCGCTTCCCGTACTGGAACGCACTGTCGGCGGCGTCCTGGAACTCGGCCCGCGCGCGCGGGTCGGGAACCGCGAGGTACTGCTCCGCGGCGCGCAGCTCCGTGAACACGTTGGTGAGCAGCCCCGTGCCGATCGTGGACGCGACGCGGATGGTGCTCATCTCCGATCCGATCCGCTGGCGGATCGTCGCCAGGGCGGCTGCACCCGTCGCGGCCGTGATGACGAGCCCCAGCGCGAGCGCGACCAGGCCGACCAGGATGCGGGCCCGAATGGTGTCCAGCCGGGACCGGAGCCTGAGCTTCATTCGTTCGGCTCGGCCGCCAGTCGGCCGCGGAGGGGGCGCCACGCCGGGTGACGCTGGAACCTGGGAAAGGGGCGCATGTGGGGACGGGAGGCAAGGTTAAGTGCCGTCAATGGGGAGCGCAATGCTGCATGGCCCGGGGACTCGGCCGGCTCGCCGCGGGTCCGACTGGACCGTATGTTCGCTGCATGGCGGTGCGTGACCGGCTCTACGGGTTCGCGGCGGCGCTCGAGCCGCTGCTCAACGCTCCGGATGCGCCGAGCTTCGAGGAGACCTGGGAGCGCGAGCGGCTGGCCGAGCTCGGCTGGGAAGCGCTGGGCGATGCCCGCCGCGCGGGGTCCGCCGCGCCTCACCTCGCGCCGGCGCTCGCGACGCTCGACCGGCGACTCCTGGCCGTGCTGGAGCGGAGCCGCGCGTTTTCCGATCAACATCTCGTGACGTTCCGGATTCCGGAGCTGGAACGCTGGCAGCACGCGACCGCGGCCGCCCTGGTCGGAGCGCGGTGGGGAGTGGCGGGTCTGCGGACGGTCATCGAGGACACCCGGGCGCCGTTCGCACGCCGGTATTTCTCGTTTCTCGCGCTGGCCGAGTGGCATCCCCCCGACGCCTGGCCCGTGTTCGAGCGCTACCTCCGGGCCCCCCGGGCACACCACGCATTCGTCGCGGTCGCCGCCGAAGCCGCACGGTTCTATCCCGGTCGCGCCCCCCAGCTGATCGAGCTGTTTGAGCGGGTTCGCGACGATCAGTTGCTGCGCCGGTTCCTGGGTCCGAAGGTGCTCGAGTCCCTTTATCTGCTCGGAGACGTGCGCGCCCTCCCGCTGTTCCAGGAGCTGCTAGTCGCCGGGCACACCGATCCCGACCTCGATCACTGTGAGGTCACCCGCGCCCTCGTCGCCGTGCGGAAGCTGACCGGGCGGTTCGCGCCCAACTCCAAGTTCCCCGACACCAACCAGCCAGAGGTTTCCCGCGTCCTCGACGCCGCAGAGCGGCGGTTCGAAGAGGCGAAGGATCGACTGGAGCCGGTGACGGTGATCTGAAGACGGGACGAGGGACGGGGGAGGAGGGACGAGTGGCGGCGGTTCACACTCGTCCCTCGTCCCTCGTCCCTCGTCCCTCGTCCCCTAAGTACGGATCAGCGCGAGCGTCGTGGGACGTAGCGGGCGATGCGGTTCATCAGGGGCTCGTCCCACATGGCCACGTAGACCCATCGAGCCGGACCCCGTCCCCGCCAGGTGAGCCGGGCGACCTCCTGGCCGGAGCGCCATTCCCACATCCCGCGGCGGGACGCGTGGGGCTTCCCGAACCGCCCTTCCAGCTCCCGCTGCAGCCGCTCCACCAGCGGCGCGCTCCCCGAATCGCCGAACGAGAGGAACGCCACCTGTCCCTCGAGCACGTAGGCCGCGAGATAGAAGTCCGCGCTGTCGGCCGGATCGAGGATCGGGACCCCGCATTCCATGAGCTGCGCCGTCCGCCGCGACGTGTTGCAGATCAACGCGGCCGAGGTCGAGTCGGTCAGGCTGCGGGCGTGAGCGGAGAATTCCGCATAGGGCGCCGCGAGGGTGAACCCTCGATACGCGAGCGGGGATGGGGGCAGGGGAGCCTGCGACGGGAGAACCGGCGCCCCCAGCAGCCCAGTCAGAGCGAGGATCAGGAAACGGCGCATCGGCGGAATATAGGTGGGGGTGGGGGGACGAAAAACACGCGGGCCCGAGGTTGCCCCCGGGCCCGCGATACTACCGCGATCCTGCAGCGGTCACTGAACCTTGCGGACGTTTTGCGCCTGCAAGCCCTTCGGACCCTGGGCGACATCGAATTCGACGGCGTCACCCTCGGCGAGGCTACGGAAGCCATCGGCCTGGATCGCCGTGAAGTGGACGAACACGTCCGGACCCGACTCCTGCGCGATAAAGCCGAAGCCCTTCGCATCGTTGAACCACTTCACCTTACCCTTAGCCATACTGATAAACCTCTGTACTAATGGGGCATCCGCCCCGGACTGGTTCGAGCCAGGTCACCGCGACCTGGGACGGGCTCAAACAAAAACCGCGAGACTTATGGTCCTCGCGGAGCGCAGACAGCCGGTGACGGTGCCACGTATTGCTTGAACCGGGGCCAAAGCTAGGACAGGTCCCACGGGCTGTCAATAGAATCCGTCGTCGCCACTATAATGACAGTATAGAGCCACCAGGTGGCTTCCGTGACCCGGCGACGCGCCATAACCTCCTGCGTCCAAGACCCGCCGAACCGCAACTCCCTGAGGAGCACGCATGCACTTCGGACTTCTGCTGACGCTGCTGCAGCAACCGGTCGCCCCGGCGCCCCCCAGCCCGATCGCCAGGGTGGAGATCACCCCGGCGGCAGGCGAGCTGCAGATCGGGCAATCGCTGCGGCTCACGGTCCGCGCGCTCGACGCCAACGGCGCGCCGGTGCCCAACGCCCAAATCCGCTACTTCGTGGGCTCGGACAACGGTCATGTAGACTCCACCGGGGTCCTCACCGCGGGGTATGCAGGCCCGCTGCGGGTTGTCGCGATCGCGTTTATGACGGGGCAGACCGGTTCCGTGCGGGGAGAAGCCGTATTCCGCGCCACACCCGAGCCGCCGACGCGCGTGGCGGTGGACCCGCTGCCGACGAGAGTCGTGGTGGGTACGCAGCTCACCCTGGTCGCGACGGCCTACTCGAGGCACGGAGACCGGCGGCCCGATATGGCGGCTTTCACCACCAGCAATGCGCGAGTCGCGAGCGTCGGCGCCGACGGCCAACTCCGCGCTCTGACGCCCGGGCGGGCCACGATCACCGCGGCCGTGGGGTCGGTCGCGCAGCGCCTGCCGCTGGTCGTCGTGGCGCCCCCGGCCGGCCGTCCGACCCTGACGCCGGCTGCGGCCGCGGTGCGCACCGGGGATGTCGTGCGGTTCACGACGACGCCCAGGGATGTCGCCGTGGCGTGGAGCGTGGGCGCGGGGTCGGGCGCCGCGGCCATTGACCACAACGGCGCGTTCGTCGCGGAGCTCCCCGGGGTTTACACCGTGCGGGCGACGATCGGTGCGCACACGGCGGAGGCCGTCGTTCGGGTGGAGGCGCGGCGCGTCACCCGCGGTATCGAGGTCCGTGCTCATCTGCCCATCTCCCAGCGGGCCGCCGAAGTCTGGGTGCACCCCAACGGGCAATGCGCGTACCTCTCGACCATCGCCGATCGGGTCTACGCCATCGACATCGCCGACCCCACGCATCCCCGGATCGTCGATTCCATGATGAACGACGCACGCATCAACAACGACGTGATGACGACCGAGGACGGCAGATACGGCGTCTTCTCACGCGAAGGCGCCTCGAACCGCAAGAACGGCATCATGATCTTCGAGGCGAGCGATCCGTGTCACCCGAAGGTCATCGCCGAATACACCGAGACCGTCAGCGGCGGGGTCCACAGCTCCTACGTCTACCGGGGGCACGTCTACCTGACCGACGACGCGACCGGCTCGATGCGCGTGATCGACATCCAGGACCCCTACCACCCCGCGCAGGTGGCGCGGTGGCAGACCGAGCAGACGGAGGCCGGTCGCTACCTGCACGACATCATGGTGGTGGACGGCCTGGCCTATCTCGCGTACTGGAACGACGGGCTCGTCATCCTGGACGTGGGCAACGGGATGAAGGGCGGCAGTCCGGAGCATCCGCAGCTCGTCTCCCAATTCAAGTACGACCTGAACGCGACCTACGCTCGCGTCGAGCAGCTGTGGGGTCCGGGGTTCGTGCGGGGCACGCACACCGCGTGGCGCGCCGGCCGCTACGTGTTCGTGGGTGACGAGGTGTACGCCGCCCGACCCTACACGGGGCTCAAGGGCGGCAACGATCTCACGTTCGGCCGGCTGCATGTGATCGACGTGTCCGACATCGAGCACCCCCAGGAGGTGGCCTGGTACGAACCCACCGACGGCGGCGTGCACAACGTGTGGGTGGTGGGCGATACTCTCTACCTCGGCAACTACCAGGGCGGCGCCCGGGTGCTCGACATCTCCGGGGAGCTCAAGGGCGATCTGCTGCGGCAGGGGCGGGAGATGAGCTGGATGCTCACGGCCGATTCGACCGGCGCGCAGCCCCATACGCCGTTCGCCTGGGGCGCCGTCGTGCGCGACGGGAACATCTTCGTGCCGGACATCAATTCGGGACTATGGATTCTCCGGCTGGAGCCGAAGCGGGAAGTGACGCCGTAACGGCGGACGGGGACGCGGTTATCGGTTCGGGAGTCCGATCGCCGTCCGGAACGCGGCCAGCGCCGCCTCGTACGCCCGGATGCGGGTGAGCAGTCCGGCGGCGACGGGTCCCGGTGATCTGCCAGCCGTCAGCTGGCACTCCTTGGCCATGAGCGAGAGCGAATCGACCTGGAGGACGAGGTCCCGGGCGGGCCGCCGCACCGGCGCTTCATAGGCGGCCGGCTCCATCTTGCCGCGGCCGCTCGTCAGGAAGCCGCGCGCGGCCGAGCACAGGCCGCCCAGGCGACGCGCCGCCTGGCGGATCTGCGTCGTATCGCGCCCGGCCTGCACACGGCTCAGACGACCCATGCCGTCTTTGATCTGGGCCACCCCTCGACCGGCGGTGCGCAGGCCCTGGAGGTAGCGTTCCTGGCCCGGGGTGGGGGGGATGGGAGCCGGGGGAGCGGCGGGAACCGACTCTGCAGGAGGAGGGGTCGGGTCCTGCCCCGACAGGGGCAGCGCGAGGATCACTGCGGTGACGAGGAGGGCGGTAACCCAACGGCGCATGCGAGGTTCCTGCATCTGGAGTCCGGCCACTTTGCTCAGGCCATGGGTTATAATCTGGTCATGACCGTTCCCGCAACTACTCGGGCATGGCGTATGTTCGAGGACCGCGCCGAGGCGTTGAGCCACTTCTTCGCCCGGGCGGGTGAAGCCCCCCGCTTCATCGCCTTCGACGATACGGTGGGATGCCCCCTCGATCAGGCCCTGGCCGTGGTGGAATGGACCGAGGCCGCCGGGATCCTGCATGATGACGACATCATGCACGCGGCCTGGATCCGGCCCGACGCCGCGGCCGCCGTGGTCGAGCGCCGCGATGGGGAGCGGCGGTCGTTCGCCTACTTCGGACCGCGGATGGACGCGCCGTATGCCGATCCCGGCGAATGCGAGCTGATCTACGACGGGCCAGGGGTGCGGGCCTACGCGTTCGCCGAGCGTGGGCCCGCGCTGGCGCATTTCCTCCGGGCGACCCAGGGGACGGGGGCCATTCTGGCGCTGCTCGCCCGGCGCGGACCCGAGCTGCGGCACGTGCGGCGCTGGCTCAAGGAGCTGTTCGCCGCGCCGCCGACTGCGGAGCATCGCTCGACCCAGCTCATGGCGGGATGGTTCGCGACTTCGGGTGCAGGTTGTCTCTTCCTCCCGGCCCAGGCCGGGGAGCCTTACTCCTACTGCGAAGTCGGCGCCGACTCCTGACATGATGACGTTCGTCCTCGCGCTTGCCGTGGCCCTGCAGGCGCCCGACAGCGCGCGCGCGCTGCGCTGGGAACGTGCCCTGAACGAAACGACCGATTCGCTCGATCGAGTCCGCGGCGCCGCTGCCGCCTTCCGGGTCGATCTCGGCAATGCCTCGCACGATCTCGTGCTGGTCCGAGCCGCACAGGTACGGGCCACCTGCAGGGCGGCGGATGCTCCACTGCAGGCGCTTGAGCAGCTGCTCACCGACGAGGTGTACGATCGCAACGCCCGGAGCGCGCAGGAGCGACTGCGCAGCGGCACCACCGAGCTGCGCCGGACGCTGAGCCGCTGCCAGCGGGAGTGGCAAGCTGGTGCGCGTCCCACCACCAGCGGCGCCGACAGTCTGCGTGCGTGGGGGCCGTATCGCACCGCGCAGCTGGATGCGGCGCTGCGGCGCTATCTCGGCCTGGCGCGCTCGTTCATGAAGCAGGCAAGCCTGAAAAAACCGGCCGTGAGTTGATGTGGGAAGTGGAATCGTTGTGGATCCACAATTCCACACCGTGTGGACGGATGACGCAACGGTCATGATTGACGGCGGTTAGGTTCCACAGTCGGTGCACATCGCAGTGAGCTAACCCGAAGAAAGATCGGCACTTGCGCGATTTTCCGGGACCCCTAGATTGTCTTCCACGTCGCGCGGGGAAGGGCTGGGGCCTGGTGTCACAGCAACGCCCGCACGACCCAGTCCGAGCGGAAATTCCGGGGAGGGCGCCGATGCAACAAGGGCTCAGGCGCCTGCTGATCCGGGAGGATCTCTCCGGCTCGGATCGTTGAGGCCAGTCGCGTGCCTCAGCCACGTCGAAGTAGTGCCTCGACGTGCAGTGCGGAAGGTCGGTCCGCGACCCGATCTGACCCGCAGCACTCACGGCGGTGAACCGTGTGGCCCGGCCAGGCCGCATGGGGATAGAAGCCGGAGCTCCTGATCGCCCTACCGAGCGACGCAACAGTCAACCGGCGGCGGCAGGATGAAGAACGGAGGGAGCAATCCCCCGGCTCCGGGTAACCGGTGTGCGGGGCCCCCGGGCGGCCTATCGAGCCGTTCCGGGGGCTTCGATTTTCCTGCCGCTTTTTGACGCTCCGGGGCATGACGGGGTCACATGGGGACCCCTCCAAGGCCACCCCGGTATCCATGCGTCTCGCCCTCGTCACCGAGTTCTACTACCCCCACCTGGGTGGGGTCACCGAGCATGTGCACCACCTCGCGCTCGAGCTGCGCCGCCGCGGCCACGAGGTCACCATACTGACCTCGCACATGAAGGCGGGCCACGCTGACCCGCCGCACGTGCGTCGCGTGGGAACGAGCCGGGTGATCTACTCCAATGGCGCCTTTGCCCGCGTCACCACCGGGTGGCGACTCACCGACCGGATCGAAGCGTTGTTGCGCGAGACCGGCGCCGAGCTGGTGCACGTCCAGGACGGGCTCGCTCCGGTGCTCGGCCCCCTCGCGGCCAACGCCGCCGGGCGGCTGGGACTCCCGGTCGTCGCCACGTTCCACAGCTGGTTTCCACGCTCGATCGGGTACAGTCTGTTCCGCCGCCCGTTGCAGCGCCGGCTGGACCGGCTCGC
>DATGDT010000154.1:0-13249 GCA_035310725.1 Gemmatimonadales bacterium | reverse complement strand
CCGCCTGGACCACGCTGGTCACGCCGCCTTGCTCCCGAACCGCTTCAAGTAGGCCTCGATGAACGGATCGAGGTCGCCGTCCATCACCTTCTGCACGTCCCCGACCTTCATTTCCGTCCGGTGATCGTTCACCATCGTGTACGGCTGGAATACGTAGGAGCGGATCTGGTTGCCCCACGCGATGTCCGTTTTCTGCTTGTCCACTTCCGCCTTCTTGGCCGCCTGTTCTTCCAGCGCGCGTTCGTACAGGCGCGCTTTCAACATCTTCATCGCCGTCGCCTTGTTCTTGAACTGGCTGCGCTCGTTCTGACACGCCACCACGATGTTCGTCGGCAGATGCGTGATGCGGACCGCGGACGAGGTCTTGTTGACGTGCTGGCCGCCCTTGCCCGACGCGCGGTACACGTCGATGCGAAGGTCGTCCTCCTTGATGTCGATCTCGATGTCCTCGTCCACCACCGGATAGACGAACACCGACGCGAACGAGGTGTGGCGCCTGGACTGGGCGTCGAACGGCGAGATCCGCACCAGACGATGCACGCCGATCTCCGCCCGCAACAGCCCGTAGGCGTAGGCCCCCCGGATCTCCAGCTCGGCCCGCTTGATCCCGGCCTCTTCGCCGGGCTCCAGGTCGAGCACATCGACCGTGAAGCCGCGCCGCTCGGCCCAGCGCGTGTACATCCGCACGAGCATTTCCGCCCAATCCTGCGATTCGGTGCCGCCGGCCCCCGGATGGATGTGCAACAGCGCATCCCGGGCGTCGTCCCGCCCACGCAGCATGTTCCGGAGCTCCAGCCCCTCCAGGTCGTGGGCGATCTTGTCGCCCTCGTCCTCCAGGCCGCGCTGCAGGCTCAGGTCGACGTGACTCTCCGCCTCCACCAGCTCGGCCATCTCCCGGGCGTCATCCACCCGTTTGCGCAGGGCATGGAAGGGTTCCAGCCAGCGCTTCAGGTCCTTGACCTCCTCCACGACCTTCTTGGCTCGGTCCGGATCGCTCCACAGATTGCCGTCCGCCATGACCCCCTCCAGCTCGGCCAGGCGGGCAGCCTTGGTATCGACGTCAAAGAAAGCTCCGCAGTTCCTGGAGCCGGCGGTCGAACTCGAGAAAACGGTCAGTCAGCGGCACGGGACATTCCTTTGGCGCATGGGCGGTTACGAGACGAGCCGCCCCCCTTTGCCCAGCGGGGAGCGGCTCTCACTCTCCGGAATATCGGCGGTTCGCCCCGGTTTCTCTACCCCTGGGAGGCGCTCCGCTCTAGAACAACCTCTTTCCCCCGGCCAGGATTTCGTTCAACGCCTCCGTCCAGAAGGGCGTGCCGTCGGCCATCTCTCTGCCCACTTGCTCGACGTACTCGAGCCAGCTCTTCTCGATTTCATCCTTGAACAGCTGCGGCAGCGTGCCGTCGCGAATCCCCTGCTGGCGCTTCTCGGGATGGTACACGAGCATGTCCGAGATCAGGGCTCGCGCCAACCGGCGCGCCTTCTGCTTGGGATCCTGCACCAGGAATGGATTGACCGGGCGCAACGGCCCCGTCCTCCGCGGTTCCGGGGCTGCAGGGGGCGCCGCCAGCGGCGGCGCGACCGGCGGCGCGGGCGCGGCGACGGGACGCGGCGCAACCGGGGGCGGCGCGGGCGGTGGCGGCGCAGCTGGAACGGCGACCGGCGGCCGCGGGGGCGCCGGCGCCATCGGAGCCGGGGCGGCGGGGGCCGTGCGGGGCGCCGGACTGAAGAACGGCGGCGGCGCGGCGGGTGGTGCGGCCGGGCGTCCAGGGGGCGCAGCCGGAGGTGCGGCAAATGGCGGCCGTGCCACTGGCGACGGTGTAAACGGCCGCGGGGGCACCGCGGGAGCTACCGGTGGACGCACCGGCGGGGCGATCGGAGCTCGGGCCGGGGGAGCGGCCGCCGGGGCGACGAACGGCGGACGGGCGAACGGCCCGGTGATGGGCCGCGCTGGGGCTGGCTGGACGGTTGTTGCGGGCACGACGGCCGGTGCTGGCGGTGCCGGGGGGACCGGGGGAGCCGGGGGCGCGAACGTGGCGGGTGGCGCGGATGGCACGGGCGGCGCGGGCGGCGCGGGCGGCGCGGGTGGCGGCGCAGCCGGGGCCGGTGTGAAGACGGGTGCGATCGGAACGCTGACGCGTGGGGCGGGCGCGGTCCCCAGAGCCGGAGCCAGGGCACTGCCGCTCATGGAGCCGGCGCCGTCTGCCTGGACGGCGAAGACGTTGCCGCACACGGCGCATCGCGCACGCACGCCGGAGGCCGGGACCTTGGCCGGGTCCACACGGTAGATGGTCTCGCACGACGTGCAGATGACGTTCACTGCGACGACCTCGCGCTCGACCTCGCGTTCGGCTCCAGGGCTCCCGGTTCGGGATCATGCCGCCGGTCGACCACGAACACCGACCCGGGCTGGGTCTTGGCGTAACTCTTCATTTCAGTGGCCAGCTCGCTGACTTGGGCCGGATGAGCGAAGCGGCGGTGCTCGTTGGTCACGATCCCGATCGACAACGTCATCAGCGGCACGCGATGCAATTGCCCGCGGCGGTCCTTCCCGAAGTAGTAACCCGCTCGCCGGTCCTGCTCATTGTATTGAAACGGAATCAGCGTGTCGAATACCGAGAGCACTTCGGTGCACACCTCCGCGATGTCGGGGACCGGGATGGTGAAGATGAAGTCGTCTCCCCCGATGTGCCCCACGAACCCCCGCCGCTCGACCATGCCCTTGACCACATCGTGCAGGATCCGTGACACGAGGTAGATGACACGGTCCCCGTCGTAGTAGCTGTAGCGGTCGTTGTACTCCTTGAAGTGGTCGAGATCGGCGTAGCACACGGCGAACCGCTCGCCGTTCTCCATGCGGCGCCGCACGTCGCGCTCGATCTCCGTCGTCCCGGGCAACCGGGTCGAAGGGTTGACGGCCACGTCCCGCGCCGTGCGGGTGAGCAGCGCATCGAGCCGGCCGGACTGCTCGCTCGGCTCGAACAGCGGCGTGATCACCTCGTCCGCGCCGGCGGCGAACCACTCCATGACCCGTTCGGTCGTGTGCCGCCCGCTCACCGCCACGAGCGGCGCAATGGCCGTAAACGGGTCCATTTTGAGTCGTCGGCACAGCTCCAACCCCCGCGCGCCGGTCGCATCCGCGTCCACGAGCACCAGGGAGGGCAAGGCGCGCAGCACCATCTGCTCGAGCTCGGTGGGGTCGTGCACCGGGACCAGCGTTCTCCCGCTGCCCTGCATCCAGCGCGCCACGAACTCCGGAGCGGAACGGCCAGTCGCGGAAAAGAAGAGAATCGTGGGGCGCGTCCGCAACCGGCACCTCGCGTAAGGGTCGAGCGCGCCTAAACTTACGCCACTCGGCCTCGCGTGTCAAACGAACCAGGCCGCGATGGCCAGAATGGCGTACACCGCGAGCAGCTGCGCCCCCTCGAACCAGTGGGATTCCCCGTCGAGCGCGATCACGGTCACGATCAGGGAAGCCAGGCCCAGGGCGACGACCTCGAACCCCGTGAACACGAGCTGCATCGGTTGCCCGACCAGCACGCCGGCGAGCACGAGCAGGGGGGCGACGAACAGCGCGACCTGAGTGCTGGAACCGAGCGCGATCGTCAGGGCCAGATCCGTATGCCCCCGGCGCGCCGCGACGACGGCGGACGCGTGCTCGGCGGCGTTGCCGACGATCGGGATGACCATCAGTCCCAGGAAGAACTCCGACCATCCCAGATGCGTCACCAGCTGCTCCATGGCGTGGACGAGGATTTCGCTCTGCACCGCGACGAGCAACGTCGCTCCGGCGAGCATCGCGCCCGCCCGCCCGACTCGAGACGAGTGGTCCGGCGCGACGTGCTCCACCGC
Organism: Gemmatimonadales bacterium; assembly: GCA_035310725.1. Taxonomy (GTDB): domain Bacteria; phylum Gemmatimonadota; class Gemmatimonadetes; order Gemmatimonadales; family GWC2-71-9; genus DASTHG01. Next base: position 9,397 of record DATGDT010000154.1, on the reverse strand, counting down.
CCTCGCGCCGAACAGCTCGCGGTGCGTGACGAGGGAGAACACCAGACCCAACACATACGTCCCGCCCAGTACGACCGCGACGCCTTCGGAGAGGTGCAGGGTCGTCGCCCGGTTCGCCGCGGGATGCGTAGCAGCGAACAGCGCCGGCATGACGAGCCCCACCACCGCCAGCAGCAGCATCGCTCCGCTCATGCCCGCCGCAGTGCGGTTGAAGGTGAGTGACGGACGCTTGACCCCGCCGGCCACGAGCGACAGGCCGAGGATGAGCAGCAGGTTGCCGAGGATGGATCCGGTCAGCGACGCCTTGACGAGGTCGATGAGCCCGGCCCGCAGGGCCACGATCGCCAGGATCAGCTCGGCGGCATTGCCGAAGGTGGCGTTCAGCAGCCCACCGACCGTGGGACCGGTGCGACGGGCGAGCGCCTCGGTCGCCTCGCCCATGATGGCCGCGAGCGGAATTACACCCAGGCCCGACACCACGAACACCGCGAGCGCCGGTCCGTGGAACGCCGCCAGGGCCCACGAGACCGGGAGCGCCAGCAGCAGCCAGCGCAGCCAGGTCACCCGAGCGCGGCGCGTTGCGCCGCGAAGATACGCTGCGTGCCCTCTCGCGAGAGATCGAGCAGCCGATCCAGCCCGGCGCGGTCGAACGTGCCCTGCTCCGCCGTGGCCTGGACCTCGATCAAGCGATCGGGCTCGGCGACCACCACGTTGGCATCCACGTCGGCTTCCCGGTCTTCGGCATAACACAGGTCGAGGCGCGGCTCGCCGGCGACGATCCCGACGCTCACCGCCGCCACGAGTCCGCGAAACGGGCTTGCCACGCCGGCCGTCCGGACGAGCCAATCGCAGGCGTCCGCCAATGCGACCGCGGCCCCGGTGATCGCGGCGGTCCGCGTGCCGCCGTCGGCCTGGAGCACGTCGCAGTCGATCCGGATCGTGTGCTCGCCGAAGGCGAATCCGGTGAGCGCCGCTCGCAGGCTGCGGCCGATCAGTCGCTGAATCTCGTGCGTGCGCCCACCCGCCCCCTGCCGCTCGCGCGGCGTGCGATCCTGCGTCGCGCGCGGCAGCATAGCGTATTCGGCCGTGACCCACCCCAGGCCCGATCCCTTGCGCCACGCAGGTACGCCGGTCTCGACCGACGCCGTACACAGCACGACCGTCCCGCCGAGGCGGACGAGACAGGACCCCTCCGCATTCGGGTTCGCGCGCCGCTCGAGGGTGAGTGGACGCAGGGCGGTCGGGTTACGTCCATCCGGGCGAGGTGGGGATGTGGGCGGCATGGGAGAGGAGGATGGGGGCGGATCGTGCAGCGCGCTAGAAGGCGATCGTCACCTGAATTCGAGATCCCGGCCAGCGCCCCATCCACGTCGTCTCCACGTTCGCCTCCCGCCGGAGGGTCGTCGAGAGCCGCGTGGAAATCAGCGCATCGACCGCGCTCACGAGGTGATTGGCCAGCAGCAGGCCGAGCTGGTTCTGGGCACTGCGAAACGCATCGTCGCTGGACCGGATGGTCGCCCGGTACTCCTGCTGCTCGAGCGAGGCGTCGCGCCACGACCAGCGGAAATCCGGTCCGACCGCCTCGCGGCGATAGAAATTCAGGGCGTCGAGGTAGAGCTGGGAGTTGGGCGGAGGCGGGTTGTTCGGGTCTGGAAAGAAGGTCTGCTTGGCGAGGATCCACCGGGACCCGTTGTACGTCGTGGGATCCTCCTCGGGAATCAGGGTGCCGTTCGGATCGGGGTTGAGATTGAATTCCCCGCTCGCCGTGTAGCGCTCCATCTGCTCGTAGTACTCGAAGACCGTATCCCGCCGCGCCGCCGCGAACCCACGCCGGGCGACCGTGAAGGCGAGGTCCCGATACCGCTGGGCGCCGCGCCGTCCGTCGTGCCTGAGCTGGAGGAATCGCGTGAGGAGAAACGCTTCGGCGGCCAGATACACCATGCCCCGATCACGGCCCTTCAGCAGCTGTCCCGATCCGGGCACGATCAGCGAGGCGACGGGTGGAAGCCACAGTCGCGAGCGAGCTCGAACGACCGTGGAGTCCAGGCCCTGCCCGGCCGCGCCCGTCGCGTACAGCAACGCCAGAGCAGCCGCCGCCCAGTCCGCGCGAATCAGAACAGCACCCGGAAGGAGAGGAACGTCGGGTTGGAGACGACCAGGTCGGTATGGGTGAGGAACATCTGCGCCAGGTCCACGCCGATCACACCCGTCGCCACACCCAGACCGATGCTGGGGCCCGAGAGCCCTTCGTGCCGGTACGCGTACCCGCCGCGCACCCGCACCACCTGCTGAAAGCCGAGGTCCATGCCGACGCGGACGTCCGGGGTGCCCGTTTCGCGCCATGGGCTTTCGACGTCCGCGGCCACCTGCAAATCGAAGTGGTTGGCAGCGGGGCCGTCGCCAATGGGGCGCAGCTGGACGGTGTACGCCGCGCCGACGGCGAGCCGCGTCGGCAGTGGATCGGCCTGGGCTTCGTTGTTCACCTGGAGCGCGAACCCCAGGTTGCGCAGCGCCACGCCGACCCGCAGCGCGTGATCCGGGCCCACGCTGAACTGGCCACCGAGATCGAGGGCGTGCGTCACGCCCTGCCCCGCCAGCGAGGGACACGGGCCGGAGCAATCGACGCGAAACTCGATCAGCTTGTAGCTCACGCCGAGGGAAACCGACCCGCTGAGCTGAGTCGCGTAGGTGGTCAGGAACGCGAGATTCCTCGAGCCGAATTGACCCAGGAGGACGTTGTTGCTGTCGAGCAGGGGCTCGTCACCGAAGTCGAGCAGATACACGGCCGCACCGAACACGCCGATCCCGCGCCGGGGAAAGAACGCCGTCAGCGCCGTCGCGGGGCCGGCCGCGAGCCGGGCGGTGTGCAACGCGAACTCGCTCGAGGTCATCGAGCCGACGCCCGCCGGGTTCAGGAAGACGTCCTCGCCGTGCCCATCGAGCGCCGCGGCGGTTTGCCCCATACCCACCGACCGCGCGGAAATGGGCAGGAGCAGGAACAGCGCGGCCGCATTGATCGGCTGATTCTGGGCGGACAGACCGACCGCCGGGTGTGCGCACAGGATCAAGCAAGCCAAGGCGCCCCGGGACCGGCCCATCAGAAGCTCTTCGCCTCGTCGATCAGCATGATGGGAATGTCGTCCTCGACCGCGTAGATCAGCCGACAGGCGTGACACACCAGCTCCTCGGCCGGACCGGCCCGGTACTCCAGCGGCCCTTTGCACTTGGGGCAGACGAGGATCTCGAGCAGCTCGGCGGCGAGGCTCATGAGTCGTATCCCAGGCGCCGGAGGACCGGGTCCTTGCGACGCCAGTTCTCCAGCACCTTCACGTGCAGGTCCAGGTAGACGGGTCCACCCATCAAGGCTTCGATGCGCTCGCGCGCGGCGCGACCGATCGCCTTAATGGTGCGTCCCTTGTCCCCGATGACGATGCCCTTCTGGCTCTCCCGCTCCACATACACCACTGCCCGAATATACGCCGGGCGCTCGTTCTCCCGGAACTCGTCGATCTCGCACGCGATGCTGTAGGGCAGCTCTTCTTCCAGCAGGTCGAACGCGGCCTCCCGGACATATTCGGCGGCGAAAAACCGCAGCGGCTGCGTCGCCAGCTCGTCGGCCTGATAGTGGAAGGGCCCCGGCGGCAGGTGCTCGGCCAGGCGGTCGAGCAGCGCCTCGATTCCCTCTCCGGTGACTGCCGACACCACCAATGCCGCACCGTCCGGCCGCTTCGCCGGCGGCACGAGATCGCACTTGGTATACACCGTGACGATCGGCGCGGAGGGCGCCCGGTCGAGGCCCGCGACGCGTTGGAAGGGCGGCGCCGGATACTCCGGCAGCGGGTGCAGGTAGACAATCACCTCCGCGTCCGCAACCGTCCGCAGGGCTGCTTCTTTCATCTTCTCCTGCAGCCGGTACTTGGGCTCGAGCAGTCCCGGAGGATCGGTGAAGATGAACTGGTTCTCTCCACGAGTCAGCAGCCCCACGACGGGCGCCCGGGTAGACTGCGCCTTGGGCGACACGATCGCCAGGGGCTCCTTGACCAGTGCGTTGAGCAACGAGGACTTGCCGGCGTTCGGCAGGCCGGCCAGCACGACCGTGCCGCAGCGCGTCATGACGGGTAGCGCAGCGCGGCGAGCGCCGCCTGCCCAAGACTGATGCCGCCGTCGTTGGCCGGCACCGCGTGATTGATCCACACGTCGAGCGATTCCCGTTCGAGCAGCCGCTTGAGATCGCGCAACAGCAGGTCGTTCTGAAACACGCCTCCAGACAATACGACCGTGCCGGTGCGCCGAGCCACGCACAGCTCGAGACACGCCTGGTGCAGGCCGTGCGCGAGACCCGCCTGAAACGCGCGCGCGATCTCGGAGGCCGCCCGGCCTCGCTGCCGGTCCCGGGCGACGGCGTGCAGCAACGGCCGGAAATCGAGCTCGCCGCCCGTGAACGGAAACGGATACGGCTCGGCGGTCGGTGCCGGCCGGGCGAGGTGCTCGAGCCAGATCGCCGCCTGGCCCTCGAATGTCACGCTGCGCGTGAACCCCAACAGGGCGGCGGCGGCATCGAACAGACGCCCAATGGAGGTCGTGGGAAACACCCGTGTGCCGGACTCCAGCAGTCGCACCACATCGCCATAGCGGGCTGGAAACGCGAACGGCGCAGCTGCGAGATCCGGCAGCGCCTCCACCTGGTGCAGGAACCCGGCCGCCGCCTGCACGGGAAACCGGGCCGCCGCGTCGCCGCCGACCAGGGCGGCCGGACGCAGGTGCGCGATGCGCTCGAAGCCCTCCTCGAGACTGCCTGCGAAGATCTCTCCACCCCAGATCGACCCGTCGTCGCCGTAACCCGTGCCGTCGAAGCTCACGCCGATCACCGGCAACCTCCAGGCGGCGCGCTCGGCGAGCACGGAGGCGACGTGCGCGCGATGGTGCTGGCATGACATCCGCGCGCGGGCCGGGAGCCGCTCGGCCTGCGTGGTCGACCGATACTGCGGATGGGCGTCGTGCGCCACGACGAGCTGCGCGGGGTCCACCTGATACATCTCGAGCAGGTCGGCGATGGTGCGCTCGAACGCTTCGAGCGCCGAGTAGTCGTCCAGATCCCCGATGTGCTGGCTCACGAACGCCTGACCATCCACGACCAGGGTCAGCGCGTTCTTGAGATCAGCCCCCAGCGCGAGGATCGGCCGGGTTGTGGGCAGGCTCGTGACCGCCCCGGGCGCGAGCCCCCGGCCGCGGCGCAGGGTCGCCGGTCCGAAGGCGCCGTCACACATCACGGAATCCTCGACGCGCCGCGCGATGGGCCGCTCACCCACGAGGAATTCGTCCGCGATGCCGGCGAGGCGCTCGAAAGCGTCCGCGTCTTCGTACGCGATGGCCTCGTTCGAGCGGTTGGCGCTCGTCATGACCAGCACCTCCGGCGCGCCGGCGGCGAACAGCAGGTAGTGCAGCGGCGTGTAGGGCAGCATGACGCCCAGATCGCGATTATCGGGAGCGACGCCCGGCAGCTCGACGCGCGCGGGGCCGAGCACGATGGGCCGCGCGGCTGACGTGAGCAGCGCCTGGGCGGCAGGCGACAGCTCGACGAGGCGCTGGGCCACGGCGAGGTCGCGGGCCATCAGGGCGAACGGCTTCTCCTTGCGGAACTTGCGCTCGCGCAGCGCGGCGACCGCCGCGCGGTTGCGCGCATCGCAGGCGAGGTGGTAGCCCCCGAGGCCCTTCACGGCGAGGATGTCGCCGCCGCGCAGCCGGGCGGCCGCGGCAGCGATCACTTCGGCATCCGTGTTCTCCGCCCCACCGCGGAGATGGTAGTGCGGCCCGCATTCCGGGCAGGCCACGGGCTGGGCGTGGAAGCGGCGGCTTGCCGGGTCGTGGTATTCGGCGGCGCAGCGGCGGTCCATCGTCCAGGCTCGCATCGTCGTGGCGGCGCGATCGTAGGGGAGCCCGAGGATGATGGAGTAGCGGGGGCCGCAATCGGTGCAGTTGATGTACGGGTACTGGAAGCGCGGGTCGGCCGGGTCGGCCAGCTCATGGAGGCAACGCTCGCACACCGCGAGGTCGGGCGAGATGCGCACCGTCGGTTGCCGGCGGCCGGCGCTCTCGCGGATGACGAAGTCCGCGGCGCCGGAGGCTTGCACCGGTTCGACCTCCACGCCGGCGATGGTGGCCGCGGGAGGCGCCTGGAGCGTGAGCTCGCGCAGGAAGGCGTCGAGCCCCGCGCCGGTGCCTTCGACGTGGATCTCGACGCCGTCGTCGCCGTTGAGCACCCAGCCCGCCAGGGCGTGGGCGCGGGCGAGCCGGAAGACGAAGGGGCGGAATCCGACACCCTGAACGACGCCACGAATCCGGACCGAGAGGGCGCTGGTCATTGCCTCGTAGGTACCACGCTAGGCTGCGCCTATCTGCTTCTCATCTAATGAGTTACTGCCGGGGGACGAGGTTGTCAAAGGTCTGGTGGGGGCGGTAGAAACACGCGAGGCCCGCGCCGAAAACGGACGCGGGCCTCGCAAGGGACGCTGGCGGCGGCCTACTCTCCCACCCCCTCTCAGGGGCAGTACCATCGGCGCTGACAGGCTTAACGACCGTGTTCGGGATGGGAACGGGTGTGGCCCTGTCGCGCTCGTCGCCAGCAAAGACCGTGAGCTATCGGCTATCGGTCGTCGGCTATCGGTCTGTACGGAGAGCTGATAGCCGATAGCTGATAGCGTATTAGGCTGACGTCGTGCGATGTGTGGTGCTTTGGAAGCACACTAAGTACAGCGGAGAGATCAAGCCTCACGGGCAATTAGTACGGCTCGGCTGAAGCGCTCGCGCGCCTTGCACCTGCCGCCTATCAACGTGGTAGTCTCCCACGGCCCTTCAGGGGTCTTGCGACCCGGGAGTGTTCATCTTGGGAAGGGTTTCCCACTTAGATGCATTCAGCGGTTATCCCCGCGCGACATCGCTAACCGGCGTTGCGCCTGGCGGCACAGCCGGGACACGAGAGGTCGCTTCGTCCCGGTCCTCTCGTACTAGGGACGACATCCCTCAACACTCCAACGCCCGCACCGGATACAGACCGAACTGTCTCACGACGTTCTGAACCCAGCTCATGTGCCACTTTAACCGGCGAACAGCCGGACCCTTGGGACCTTCTCCAGCCCCAGGATGTGACAAGCCGACATCGAGGTGCCAAACCGCGCCGTCGATGTGAACTCTCGGGCGCGATAAGCCTGTTATCCCCAGCGTACCTTTTATCCGTTGAGCGATGACCCGTCCACACGGTATCACCGGATCACTAACGCCGACTTTCGTCCCAGCTCGCGCCGTCGCGCTCGCTGTCAGGCGCCCTTTTGCGTTTGCGCTCGTCGTGCGATTACCGACCGCACTGAGGGCACCATCGCGCGCCTCCGTTACACTTTCGGAGGCGACCGCCCCAGTCAAACTACCCACCAGCCACGGTCCGCGCCGCGGTAAGCGGCGGCGTGAGATCGTCAACAAAACAAGGGTGGTATTTCACTGTTGGCTCCCCCAAGGCCGAAACCCTGGGATCGACGCCTCCCACCTATGCTACGCAGGTTTAGCCGACGATCAATGACAGGTTGTAGTAAAGGTGCACGGGGTCTTTTTGTCCTGATGCGGGAAATCGGAATCCTCACCGATACTGCAATTTCGCCGAGCTTACGGAGGAGACAGCCGTCAAGTCGTTACGCCATTCATGCAGGTCGGAACTTACCCGACAAGGAATTTCGCTACCTTAGGACCGTTATAGTTACGGCCGCCGTTTACCGGGGCTTCGGTTCGCAGCTTCGCCTTGCGGCTAACCGCTCACCTTAACCTTCCGGCACCGGGCAGGCGTCAGTGTGTATACGTCGGCTTGGATCACGCCTTGGCACACACCTGTGTTTTTGCTAAACAGTCGCTTGGGACGATTCTCTGCGGCCGGCTTGAGCTTCTCCTGTACGGAGTCACCTACCACCGGCACCCCTTATCCCGAAGTTACGGGGTAATTTTGCCGAGTTCCTTTTCCGTAAATCACTCGAGCCCCTTAGGCTACTCGCCTCGCCCACCTGTGTCGGATTACGGTACGGTCAACTGCAGTCCTGGTCCGCGAAGCTTTTCTTGGCAGTGTGCGTCAGCTACCCTTGGCGGAGCCTGACGGCTCCTTCGGCATCGGTTCTCGACTATCCCAGCGGATTTGCCTACCGGGAAACGTCTACCACCTTGCAGCGGATAATCCACCGCCCGCCGGTAACCTTGCTCCTGCGTCCCTCCTCGGACTCGTAACGGCCTACTGTTGGTACGGGAATGTTGACCCGTTTCCCATCGTCTACGCCTCTCGGCCTCGACTTAGGGACCGACTGACCCTGAGCTGATTGCCATGGCTCAGGAACCCTTAGGCTTTCGGGGACAGGGGTTTTCACCCTGTTTCTCGCGTACTTAATCCGGCATCCTCACTTCCCATCGCTCCACCGGAAGGCTTCCGCCCCGGCTTCGTCGCTCTGGGAACGCTCCCCTACCCCTCGTCCTTGCGGACGAAGACCTAGCTTCGGCGGGCGGCTTCAAGTCCCGACCATTATCGGCGCAACCTCGCTGGACTGGTGAGCTATTACGCACTCTTTAAAGGAATGGCTGCTTCTAAGCCAACCTCCCAGTTGTCACAGCAAGATCACATCCTTTGCTACACTGAGCCACCACTCCGGGGCCTTAGCTGATGTTCTGGGTTCTTTCCCTCTCGCCACGGTACATTAGCGCACCGCGACTGCCTCCCGGGCAGCATTCGACGGGCATTCGGAGTTTGGTTGGGGGAGGTACGCCTATTCGGCGCCCGGACCCATCCAGTGCTCTACCTCCCGTGAACTCATTTCCCGAGGCTATACCAAAATATATTTCGGGGAGAACCAGCTATCTCCGAGCTTGATTGGCCTTTCACCCCTACCCTCAAGTCATCCCAGCGGTTTTCAACCCACATGGGTTCGGTCCTCCACCGCCTGTTACGGCGGCTTCAACCTGCTCAAGGGTAGATCGCCACGGCTTCGGGTCTACGACCACGTACGAGACGCCCTTATCAGACTCGCTTTCGCTTTGGCTCCGGCCCTGAGGGCCTTAACCTGCACGTGATCAGTAACTCGCCGGATCATAATGCAAAAGGCACGCGGTCAGGCCCTTGCGGGCCCTCCCACCGCTTGTCAGCACACGGTTTCAGGATCTCTTTCACTCGCCACCTGGCGTACTTTTCACCTTTCCCTCACGGTACTAGTGCACTATCGGTCATCGAGGAGTATTTAGGCTTGGAGGGTGGTCCCCCCAGATTCGCGCGGGATTCCACGTGGCCCGCGCTACTCGGGATACCGCTAGGGGTCGTGCACGTACGGTTAAGGGGCTGTCACCCTCTCTGGCGGGCCTTTCCAGGCCGCTTCACCTT
>DATGDT010000153.1:0-2147 GCA_035310725.1 Gemmatimonadales bacterium | reverse complement strand
CTGATTCGCGAGCTGGCGGGCTCAGTCGAGAAGATCAAGATCGACAAGCTCTCGGTGATCGATTCGAGCCGGGGCTCAGGGGTGGCGTCGGCGGCGGCGCAGTTTCCCGAGGCGATCATCAAGCTCACGGAGCAGATCGAGACGGCGACCGGCGTGAACATCCTGTCGCGGCTGCAACGGCCCGTGCAGCAGGTGGAGAGTCCCGCGAAGCAGCCGTAGGCGCGCCCCGGGCCGACGCCACGGCTGGCGATAGCCGATCATACCGAGTATGATTCGGTATGAGCAAGATCGCGCGCGTCACCATAACCCTTCCCTCTGATCTGCTCGCGGCGGCCGATGCGCGAGCGCGGCAGTTGGACCGTTCCCGCAGTCGGGTGGTGGTGGAGGCGCTGCGGACCTACCTCGCGGCGCGGGTGGTCCGAGAGCCGGGCGTGGCGTACGCCGGCCGCGAAGTCGCAGAAGCCAGACGTCTGCACCTCGCCACGGAGCTCCGGCTTCCCCCAGCCGAACGGTTGCGGCGCGCCGAGGAACTGGGGCGCCTCGGACGCGCCGCCCAACGCCGCAGGCCGAGGCAGCAGATCATCGGGTTCGACACGTATGAGGACTACTACGAATGGAAACGGAAGGCGCACCTCGTCGGGGTGTGACCCCGAAGGCAATCGCCACGCAGGTGTGCGAGGCGCTGAACCGATCCGGGGCGAAGTACCTCGTGATCGGGGGGATCGCCTGTGTACTGCACGGCTACGTGCGCGCGACGACCGATGTGGACATCCTGATCGAGCGCACCCTCGCGAACGCGGAGCGAGTACTCGAGGCGCTGGCCACCGTCGGGTACGGGTTCGCGCGAGAGTGGAGCGCGGCGGAGATTCTCAAGCGACCGATCACCGTCATCGGCGACGATCCGGCGGTGGACGTCTTTACGGTCGCGTGGAAGGTGAAATACGAGCAGGCGGTGAAGCGGTCGTCCGTGGTCGAGGTGGAGGGCGTGTCGATTCCGCTGATCGCGATCCCGGATCTGATCGAGACCAAGCGGACGGGCCGGGCACTCGACGCGGCGGACATCGAGGCGCTGGAGGAGATCGCGCGGTTCCGCGTCCCGGAGGGAGAGGAGTAGGGCGCCATCCCTCGACAAGCTGGTGGTGATCGATACGGGAGGCGCCCGTGAGGAGCCTGGGTGTGCCTACGACGAACGGCACCGCCTCGCGATGATTTGATTACCGGCCCCCGCCGAGCGTACCTTACCGTGTCGCTGTTCCGGGCACGGAGGCCCTATGCCGGTGGACTGGTTGAATCAGGTGGACGCGACGTATCGTACCGAGCTGCGCGAGCTGAACGAGCGCAACTTCGCGCGTTTCGAGGCGAAGCTCGAACAGCGAACGATCGAGTTCCGCGCGGATCTCCAAGCCGGGCTGGCGCGGCTCGAAGGCGGGCTGCTCGCCCGCATCGGTCAGGCCGAGGGTCGCCTCGCACGAATGACCCTGGCGCTCTGGGTCGCGACGCTCGCGACCCTGGTCGCCGTGCTCAAGCTCTGATGCTCGCAATCAACGGAATCTGCGCCCGGTCCACCCCGGCTCTTCTGCTCCTGCTCATCGCCTGCGGTCCCAAGAGTCCGTGCGGCTCCGGGACCGTCCGCCGCGACCTGGTGCGCTTCTCCCAGCCCTACGCCGAGCACTGGATCGTGGCGCACGGCGATTCCCTCACCCTTCCCGATTCCACCCTCGGCGACCGCTTCAAGCTCACCGACATCATCCTCGGCACCGATACCGTCTCGGTGGCGAAAGAATGCCTGTACCGCGGCACGCTGGTGTTCGCGGTGCCGCGCGCCGAGACGCTCGCGGTGACCTGGTTCGGCGTCCCCGAGCACGTGACGGTGTTCGGATGGCCCGCCGACCTCGGTCCGTTCGCCGGGCTCAACGCCTCGTGGTGGGGACGCGACAGCCTGCGCGGGGCGATCCTGTTCGACGAGCGGTTCGTCACGCAGGTCCGTCCCGGCGCGACGGCGCAGTTCACCGCCGGCCGCAGCCGTCCCGCCGTCCCCGCCGCGCGCTAGCCCGGCGCCGCGATTATCTTCTCCCGCCATGGCGGCGGGAACCGGTTCGCGCGTCGGAGTCCTGGGCGGCCTCGCCGGAGTCGTCATCGGCGGCTTC
>DATGDT010000152.1:0-4871 GCA_035310725.1 Gemmatimonadales bacterium | reverse complement strand
CCAATGCGGGTGACTCGACCCTTGTCACCGACAGCACGACGTTCGCCAACGAGTACAAGGCCGTGCTCGATGCGATCGACGCCACGCCCGCGAGCGGGAACGGGGTGTTGATCGGTGTCGCGAACGTGACGCTGATTCCGTTCTTCTCCCAGGGCCAGACGTATTTCGCGATCAAGAACACGACCGCCAACTTCCCCCCGAACTTCCTCGTGGGGCCGAACTGTGCACCCAGCGCGCTGGGTGGCAAGGGCGACTCGGTTCTGGTGCCGTTCCGGTTCGGCCTCGGGCTGATCGGGCTGGCCGCCGCCAATCCCGCGGCGACCTTCACACTCAACTGTACAGAGACGCAGACCGTGCAGCCGGCCGAGCTGCTGCGGATGGTGCGCGCGGTCACCCAGTACAACGCTACGATTCAGTCACAGGCGACGGCCCGTGGGTACGCCTACCTGGATGTGAACGCCCTGTTCGGGACGCTCCCGGTGGGCGCGATTCCGCCTTTCCCCACCACCACGGGCGCGGCGGCCGTATCCGCACCATTCGGGGCCATCTTCAGCCGCGACGGGATCCACCCCTCCGCCGCCGCTCACAAGCTCATAGCCAATGCGTTGATTCAAACGATCAATGCGAAGTACGGCACCAGCATCGCTGCGATTCCCTGACGCGAACCGCATGGATGTCCTGGGGTAACGATGACGGCACCCGGCAGTTGCCGGGTGCCGTTCTGTAATGCGCCAGCGACCTCTCTTCTCCCTGTCGATCGCCGCAGCTGCGATCGTTTCCCTCCCGACGGGGCGGCTCACCGCCCAGGCGGTGGAGCGGACCGACACGCCCCGGCGCGGGGCCCTGCGCGTCACCTTCGATCCCCGCATCACGACGTGGGAGGAGGTCTTCACGCCCGGGGGCCGTCAGCCACTGGGCGCCGCGTTCGCCGGAGATTCCCTTACGCAATGGCAGCCGGCGCTCGCCCTCGCCCAGGGGAACGTGCGCGCCGCCACCGGACTGGCGGGCTACGTCGCGCGGCTCGGGGGCAGCCTGCTCGCGATCCGTTCCGAACGGCGCGTCACGCCCATCGAACTCGAGTACGGCCTCACGAATCGGCTGTCGCTCGGCGCGACGATCCCGATCGTGCGCGTCGAGGTCCGCGAGCGGTTCCGTGAGAAGCCGGAGGGGTCGAACGTCGGCGCGCTGCCCGATCCGAGTGGGTACGCCACCTTCTTCACCAGCCTGAACACGGCGCTCACCCAGCTCAACGACAGCATCGCGGCGGGCGCGTACGGATGTCCTTCGAGTCCCCTATGCGCACGCGCCCAGGCGCTGTTCTCCCAGGGGCAGACGCTCGCATCCGCCCTCGCGGGCGCCGTGAACGGCAATCCAGACACGATCGCGATGTTTCTCCCGACCGCGGGCTCCGAGGCGGGGAGACAGATCAGCGCCATCGTATCGGGTTTGAGTCGCGCGCTGGCCGACACGTTCAACATCGCGGCCTTCTCCAGCGGGACGTTCCTGCTCCCCGAGGTACCCGTTCCGGGCTCCGCCACCGCCACTATCCTCGGCGACCGACTGACCAGCCTGGGTCTCGCGCCCTTCGGAGGAAGCACGCCGCGGCACCTGCGGTACTTCGCGGGTGACGCCGAGGTCGCCGCGAAGTACCGGCTCCTCAGCGCCGACGCCTACGCCGCCGCCGTGGCTCTGGTCGTCCGACTCCCCACGGGACACCAGGATTCGCCCAACGACGCGTTCGATCTCGCGACCGGCGACCATCAGACCGACGTCGAGGGCCGCTTCAGCGGAGAGCTGACCGTGTGGCATCGCCTTTGGCTGAATGTGTCGCTGCGTGGTGCGCGGCAGCTGCCGGGGCAGCGCGAACGCCGCATCGGCCCCGTGGACCAGCCGTTCCTGCCCGCGACCACGTTCGCCCGGCTGCGCTGGGATCCGGGGGACTACGTGGCCATGGACGTCGCGCCGCTGTACCGGTTCTCGCGACTGTTCGCCGCCGGTGTGACGTTCGGCTACTTCGCCCAGCAGCAGGATCACTACGCGTTTCTCTCGCCACAGGACTCGCTCGACGTGGTTACTCGAACGGGAGGGCCGATCGCGCCCGCCGTGCTCGAGGCGGGCACGGGAATCCGCCAGGCGCGTGTGGGCGTGGCCGCGACCTTCTCCGGGCCCCGTCTCGAAGGCGGCTTTTCGGTGGAGCGGACGATCAGCGGCGCGGGCGGTCCGGTGCCGGGCGCGACGGTGTTTCGGATCGTGATGCGCCAGACGATTCTGCTGTTCTGAGCAGCTCCTCGGCGTGGCGGCGGGCGGTCGCCGAGTCGTGATCGCCCAGCATCCGGGCGATCTCCCGGATGCGATCCTCCCCTTCGACCAGGCGGACGTCGCTGGTCGCGATCCCCCCCCGGTCGCGCTTGGCCACGGCGAGCTGCCGGTCGGCGCGCGCGGCGATCTGCGGCAGGTGGGTGATCACCAGGGCCTGGCGTTCGCGCTCGGCACCCTCCCGAACGACGTCCGCGAGCGCCGTCCCCACCTGCACCGCCGCCTCGCCGCCGATCCCCTGATCCACCTCGTCGAACACCAGCGTGGGAACTTCGTCGTGGTGGGCGAGCACGACCTTGAGGGCGAGCATGACCCGGGACAGTTCGCCCCCGGACGCCACGCGCGCCAGTGGGCGCGCCTCCATGCCTTCGTTCAGGCGCACGAGGAACGCGACGCCTTCCGCCCCGTCCGCCCGCGCCGCCGCATAGGAAGCGAGATCGACCGTGAACCGGCCCCCGGGCATGCCGAGCGGCGTGAGCCGGGCGCTGAGGGCGCGCGCCAGCCGCTGGGCGCCCTGGCGCCGTTTTTCGGATAGCGCCGCGCACGCCCGGGTGAACTCCTGCGCCGCCGCGTCCCGCTGCGCCGAGAGATCGCGCAGATCCAGGTCGGCGTTGTCGAGCAGATCGAGCTCACGCGCTGCCGCGTCGCGCGTGGCGAGCACGTCGGGGATGGCGGGCCCATACTTCTGCAGCAGTTTGAAGAGTGCGTCGCGGCGCCGCTCGATCTCCTCCAGGCGCGCGGGATCGGCATCGATCCCCGCCCCGTATTCGCGTGCCGCCGCGGCAAGCTCGTTCACGTTGGCGAACGCCGTATCGAGCAGCTCCCGCCAGGAGCCGGTGGACGGATCGAGCCGTTCGAGCGCACCCAGCAGCTTCGCCGCCCGGGCCAGGCCGCCGGCGTCGAGCGCCTGCTCGAGGTCGCGCGACAGCCGGCCGAGGTCGTCGGCGTGAGCCAGCCGCCGGGCTTCCGCCTCGAGGCTCTCGTCCTCTCCGACCTTCGGGGCGGCACGGGAGATCTCCTCCACGACGTGTCGCAGGTAGTCGGCCTTGCGGCGGATCTCCTCCTGCTTCCCCCGCAGCTCGGTCTCCCGCTCCTCGAGTGCCTTCAAGCGCGCATGGGCATCGCGCACGGCGACCTTTTCGACGTCGGCGCCGGCATAGGCATCGAGCAGGTCGCGTTGCGTATCGGCATGCAGCAGCGACTGGGTGTCGTGCTGGCCGTGCAGATCCACGAGCAATCCCCCGACCTGGGCGAGCACGCCGACGGTGGCCGGGCTGCCGTTGATCCAGGCACGCGAGCGGCCTTCCCCGCTCACCTCCCGCTTGAGGATCAGCCGTCCGTCTTCCAGCTCGACGCCCAGCGCGCCGAGCGGCGCCGCGAGGCGGCGGGCAGTGCCGGCGGAGAGCTCGAAGGCACCCTCGATGACCGTTCTGGCCGCGCCCGGGCGCACGGCCTCGGCCGACGCACGCTCGCCCAGCAGCAGCGCGAGCGCATCCACCAGCATGGACTTTCCGGCGCCGGTCTCACCGGTGAGCACGTTGAGGCCGGGGCCGAGGCGCAGCGTGACATCCGCAATGACGGCGAGGTCGCGGACGCGCAGCTCGGTCAGCACTCGCGGCGCTCACGGTCGGAGAGGTCGCCCCAGTTCAGCTTGCGGCGCATGCGCGCGAAGAACCCCTCCGGCCCGAGCCGCCCGAGCAGCACGGGGCGATCGGCGCGGCGCACGAGCAGCCGCTCCCCGGGCTGCAGCGCCCGGCTCAGCTGGCCGTCGAGCGACAGGAGGATCTCCTCGGTGTCGGACCAGGGTGGGATGGGCTCGATCATCACCGTCGCGGAAGACGGCAGCACCAGCGGCCGCACCGCCATCGTGTGCGGACAGATGGCCGTGACGACGATGGCATCCACGCCGTGCACCACGATCGGCCCGCCCGCGGAGAGGGAATAGGCGGTCGATCCGGTCGGTGTGGCGACGATGATCCCGTCGGCGCTGTAGGTCCCGACTTCCTCGCCGTCCACGGACACCCGGAAGCGAAGCACCCGCGCCACGCCGCCCTTGTGCACGACGATGTCGTTCAGGGCGACGGGCTGAGGGCGGCGGGCGCCCTGCCGGTCCTCGACGGTCGCGACCAACGCGAGCCGTGGCTCGATGGTGTAGGCCTTGCGAGCCGCCGCGTCGAGCACCCAATCGAGATTGTGCGCCGGCGCCGTCGCGAGGAACCCGACGCGCCCCACGTTGACGCCGAGGATCGGCGTCGAGGCGCCGTCCAGCAGCCGGGCGCCCCGCAGCAGGGTCCCGTCGCCGCCGAAGGTGAGGAGGCAATCGAGAGGCGTGTCGGCGTGAAAGACCGGCGGCCGCTGATCGGGCCAGTAATCGAGCAGCCGCTCCTCGCTGTACAACGTGAAGCCGAGCCGCGGGGCCGCTGCGGTCAGCCGCGCGAGAAGGCTGCGGAGGTCGTGGTAGCTGGGGTTGCCGACGACCCCGACGTTCATCGCGGGGCGAGGCTCTCTTCCGCCGCCAACGCCCGGACGCGCGCGGCGATTCCCTTCGCGGAGAG
>DATGDT010000151.1:0-4113 GCA_035310725.1 Gemmatimonadales bacterium | reverse complement strand
AGCCGGGTCTCGGTCGGCGGCCGCAGGAAGTCGTCCGACGGTCCGGTCACCCGCTTCAGGGGGACGAGGACATCGCGCAGCTCGAAGCCGAACTGGTATCCGGGCCCCAGGCGCACGTTGAATCCGGCGGCGACCAGTCCGCTCAAGGCCACCGTCTTCGCGTTGTCGTCCACGTACACCGCGCGACCCTGGACCGAGCCGGCCACGACATAGACGCCGGACAACTCGATCGTCCCCGCGGAGTACCCGACGACACCCAACCCGCCCCGGACATAGGGACTCACGACGCGGTTCGCCGCGGTGCGCAGCGTGACTCCGCCGAAGAATGCGATGGCGCTGGTGGACAGGGACGCCCGCGTGATGTTGTCGCACAACTGTGCGTTGCGCGGGCCGTAGATCGGGTCGCCCTGCGGGTCGGTATTGGAGAACAGCTCCGTGCAGCTGTCGTCCAGGGGCAATCCGAGGTAGAACACCTCGGCCGTGTATCCCAGGTGCGCCCCGGGAAAATAGGTGGCGCTGGCGCCCGCCAGGAGGCTCGACGTCACGTCCCGCGTGAGACGCAGGGTATCGTAGGCCGGCGAGCAGCTCTGCACGGAGCCGCTCCCCTGCAGCACGCAGAACGGCTGGTGCCCCACGTCCCACAGCGTGTGCCCGCTCGACGCCCCGGCGAAAATCGTCAGCACCAGGCTCGGACGTGACGGGGTCTGGGCGGCAGCGGGTGTGCATAACAGGCCGAGGGCCAGGGGAACCGACAGGGTACGCTTCATGCGACCTCGAGCAGTTGATGGTCCACGGCCAGACAGCGGTCCATGACGAACGGCACCCCGGCGCTCCGCGCCCGCTCCGCCGCGGCAGGATCGACGACGCCCTGCTGCAGCCAGATGAGCCGGGGCAGGGGTCGCAGCGCCAGCGCCTCGTCCACGACGGCGCCCGCGAACGCACTGCGCCGGAACACGTCCACGATTTCGAGCGAATGGTCGCGCGCCGCCTCCGCGAGGGACCGGTAGCAGCGCTCCCCCAGAATGCTCGCGTGATGAGGATTCACCGGCACGATGCGGAATCCCCGGCCCTGCAGGTAGCGAGCCACCGAGTGGCTGGGCCGGGCCGGATCGGGCGAGAGTCCCACCACGGCGATCGTGCGGGCATCGCGCAGCAGCGTGCGCAGCGCATCGGCGGTCACGCGTCCGGCCGGTGGACGTGCGGGGACCCGCTCACCGCGCGTCCCACGAGCACCATCCCCGAGCGTTGCGCGATCACCAGGGCCAGCGTGGACGGTACGCTCGGCGTCGCCACCCAGGCGAGGCCCGCGCGCGACGCCTTGAACGCGAGCTCCGCGGAGATGCGCCCCGTCACGAGCAGCCCGAGCCCGGCGATCGGCCGGCGCGCCAGCACGGCGGCGCCGATCACCTTGTCCACCGCGTTGTGCCGCCCGATGTCCTCGGCGTGAAACAGCAGCGTGGCGGCGTCGGTCAGCGCGGCGGCGTGGATGCCCCCGGTCTCGTTGTAACGCGCGCCGCGGGCGAACACGGCCTTGAACAGCGTGCGCAGCTGCTCGGCCGTGGGCGGCTCGCCGCGCACCACCGCCCGCGGCACCGCGTGCGGATCGGCGAGCAGCGTCGTGACGGCGCCGCATCCGGACGCGAGCACGCGCCGGCGATTCTCGGCCTGGACGCGGGCCAGGCCCTCCGGCCGCACGTCCGCCCAGAAGCCCAGGTCGGTGGCGCAGGGCCGCAGCTTGAGCAGGTCGTCCACCGATTCGATGTAGCCCTCGCCGTGCAGCCAGCCGGCCGCCAGCTCCTCGAGCTGGTCCGGCGTGCACATCCACGTCACGACGGGCTCGCCGTTCACCTCGAGCCATACCGGCCACTCTTCGACGAGGGCGGAGTCCGCGGTCATCCGGCCGCGGCGCGACCCGGGGGCGGGCACTTCGCGTTCAGGGCTCGCCGAAGTACTCGGAGTAGAGATGGGGTCCCTCCTGAACGCGGATCGCGTGGAGCTGCACGCCGGGCGGCAGCGCGCCGACCAGCCGCTCCCAGAAGTACACCGCCAGCGCTTCACCGGTCGCCAGGCGCTGGCCCGCCTGGAATTCCGGCAGGTCCCGGTTGATGTCGCCGTCCGCCAGCCGGTCGGTGATCTCGCGAGCCAGGAGCGCGTCCAGCTCCGTGAGGTTGAGTACGCCGCCGGCGCCTGCAACGAGCGGCCCCTTCACCGTGACCCGGCACTGATAGCGATGCGCATGGTCCGTGGCCGCCTTGCCGAAGGTGGCCGCGTTTCGCTCCGGGGTCCAGTCCGCCCGGGCGACCCGATGCGTCGCCGTAAACTCCACGAGCCTCGTAAGATAGACGGTCGGCATGGTCAGAATACCCTCACGGCGCTGGCCTTGAAGGCGCAGGTGACCGGGGCGCCGGGAAGCAGTCCCAGCTCGCGTACCGCCTCCTCGGTGACCTCCGCGACGAGCTCCACGCCCACGTCGGCCGTGACGTGCACCAGTCCGGGCCGCGGGCGCGCGAGCCGCGTGACGTGCCCCGCGAACACGTTGCGCGCCGAGGACGCCACCGGCTCACGCGACAGGATGATGTCGCACGGCGGGACCGCGAGAATCGCGGGGCCCACGCGATCGGTCGCCACGGCGATGTCGACCGCGCCGATGCGCACGTGCCGGGTCGCCTCGGGCGCTCCCGAAGGGAGCACCACGCGGAACAGGTTTTCCGGCGTGACCGGCACCACCCGCCCGTCCGCCAGCGCACGCAGATCGTCCGACCACCGGTACGCGTCCTCGAGCTGGTGCGACGCCAGACACACGGTGAGCCCGCCGTCACGGCGGCGCCGCTCCTCCTGCAGCGCCTGGTACAGCTGCAGCGCGGCGGCACGATCGGCGGAGCTCGCGGGTTCATCGAGCAGCAGCAGATCCGGCTCGAGCGCGAAGGCGCGTGCTACCGCGACGCGCTGGATCTCCCCTTCGGACAGCTCGCGGCGCGAGCGCCCCAGCAGCTCGCCGATGCCGAATCGCCCGGACACCGCCTCGACCGCGGCGTCGATCTCGGCGCGCCGTTTCCCCCTGGCCCGCAACCCGAATGCGAGATTCTGGCGGACGGTACCGCGAAACAGCACGGGGCGCTGCTCGACCAGCGTCACGCGGCGGCGAGCGCCCGCGGTGCGAACGGCCGGGCGGTTGTTGAGCCAGACCTGGCCTTCGGTCGGCGTCTCGAGCAGCGCGGCGAGGCGCAACAGCGTGCTTTTCCCCGAACCGTTGGGCCCGACGATGGCGACGATGGTGCCGCGCTCCACGACGAAGTGGTCCAGCTCGAGGACGGTGCGTCCCTCGTAGCGCTGTCGCACACCGCGCAGCTCAAGCACGGCCGTGGCCCTGAAGGACCTGCAGGGCGACGTTCACGAGCAGGGCGAGCAGCAGCAGGATGCAGCCGAGCGCCAGGGCGAGCCCGAAGTCCCCCTGCCCGGTGTACAGCGCCACCGCGGTGGTGAGCGTGCGGGTCTGCCCGCGGATATTGCCGCCCACGATCAGCGCGGCGCCGACCTCGGCGGTGCACTGGCCGAACGCGGCGGTGACGACGGTGGCGAGACCGAACCGCGCCTCCCGCGCCACAGTCCAGGCGCTGCGCCACAGTCCCGCCCCGAGCGTTTCCGCGGTGCGGCGGATGCGCGGGTCGACGCCTTGGACCGCGGCCGCCGAGAGGGCGGCCGCCACGGGGAGTGCGAGCACCACGTCGCCGATCAGGATGGCCTGCCAGGTATAGAGCAGCCCGAGCCCGCCCAGCGGCCCGCGGCGGGACAGCAATCCGAAGAGCAGCAGACCGACGACGACGGTCGGGAACGCGAGCGCCGTGTTGACGACGGTCAGCGCGGCGCGGCGTCCCCAGAACGCGCGGGTGGCGAGCAGGAAGCCCGCGGGGATGCCCAGGATGCACGCGATGGTGGTCGCGAGCAGCGCGATCTTCAGTGTGAGGAGGGTGATGCCGAGCACTTCGGCATCGCCCGTCGCCAGCAGGTGGAGGGCGCGACGCAGGCCGTCGGTCAGAAAGTCCACGCGACGCCGAATG
This sequence comes from Gemmatimonadales bacterium, assembly GCA_035310725.1. Classification (GTDB taxonomy): domain Bacteria; phylum Gemmatimonadota; class Gemmatimonadetes; order Gemmatimonadales; family GWC2-71-9; genus DASTHG01. Next base: position 55 of record DATGDT010000151.1, on the reverse strand, counting down.
TCGCCCAGGGATGGGCGGTCCACTCCGTGAGCGACGCGTTGGGGGGGAGAAGGGC
>DATGDT010000150.1:0-5732 GCA_035310725.1 Gemmatimonadales bacterium | reverse complement strand
TGCCGGGACGCGCCGCCGCCGTGCTCGTGGCCTGTGCCGAACGGCACGTCCCGGTGACCGTCCACGCCGCACTCGGCGCGGAGATCATCCACCAGCATCCCACGGCGGACGGGGCCGTCATCGGCGCTACCAGCCACCGGGACTTCAAGCGGCTGGCGGGCAGCCTGCCGGACCTCCACGACGGCGGCGTGGTGCTGAATCTCGGCAGCGCCGTCGTGATGCCGGAGGTATTTCTCAAGGCGCTGTCCGTCGCTCGCAATCTGCACGACGGCCGGCCCACCGGGTTCACCGCGTGCGACTGCGACATGCAACGTCACTACCGCCCGCGGGTAAACGTGGTCGAGCGCCCCACGCAGGGGGCCGGGGGCGGTCGGGGAGGGCAGCTCACGGGGCATCACGAGATCCTGCTGCCGCTGCTCGTGTGGGGCGTGCTCGCCCGGCTGGATCAAACGCCGACGGGGTCACCGTCCAAAGGACGATGACCCCGAGAAGGACCGGCCGCGCCGGGAGGATCAGGCGGTGTCGCGCTTGCCCTTGATGGTATCGCGGACCTTGTTGGCCGTGGCGGGACTGACCACCCGCAGCACGAGGTAGAAAATGAAGCCGATCGCGGCCAGCCAGAGCACGGTCCCGACGATGCTCATCAGACCGCCCAGCAAGCCGAAGATGATCTTCAGGCCGATCCAGACCAGGATGGCGAAGATCGCGAAACCGAGAATGCTCCTGAACATGGCTCCTCCCGAGTTGCCCCGCAGGACGCCGCAGCCTACGCGCTGATGCCCGCGGGAGTTTCAAACGCCTCGCCCCACGTCGCCGTCGTCGGCGGCGGTGTCATCGGGGCCGCCTGCGCACGCGCCGCCGCGCTGCGCGGGCTCCGCGTGACCCTCCTCGCACCCGGCCCCGACCCGGCCGCCGCCTCCGGCGCTTCCGCCGGCATGCTCGCGGCCCAGATCGAGCCGACCGACGAGGATCTGCTCCCGCTCGCCGTGCGGGCCCGCGACCTCTACGAGGACCTCGCGGCCGCCCTGAAAGATACCACCGGCGCGGACCTTGGATTCCTGCACACCGGGATCGCGACGCTCGCCTTCGACGAGGAGCGCGCGGCGGCCCTGTATGAGCAGGTCGCCGAACAACGCCAGGCCGGCTTGCGGTGCGACTGGCTCGAGGCGGCCGAGCTGCAGGAGCGCTGGCCCGGTATCGCGCCCGCCGCCCTGGGTGCCCTGTTCGCACAGGAGGATGGATGCCTCGACCCCGCCGCCCTGTGCGCCGCACTGCTCGCCGACGCGCGCCGCCTGGGTGTCCACGTCCTGCCCGAAACCGCCCGCCGCCTCGCCGTGGCGGGTGGTCGGGTGACCGGCGTCGCCACGGACCGGGCCGCCGTTCCGGCGCAACACGTGGTGATTGCGGCGGGAGCGTGGTCCCCGCAGATCGAAGGGCTCCCCCGTCCGCTTCCCGTGGAGCCGGTCCGCGGCCAGATGGTCGCGATCGAATGGCCCACCGGACTCCCGCCCGTCATCCTCTATCACGGCCACGCTTACCTGCTGCCGCGCGGCGCCGAGGCGATCCTCGGGAGCACCATGGAATCCGCCGGGTTCGACGCGCGCACGACCCCGGACGGCATTGCGGGGATCCGGAGCGGCGCCGAGCGGCTCTGTCCGGCGATCGGCGCACTCCCCACGCGCCGCGCCTGGGCCGGCCTGCGGCCCGTCACTCCCGACGGCCGTCCGATCCTGGGGGCGGATCCCGCCGTGGCCGGGCTGTGGTACGCCACCGGACACGGACGCAACGGCATTCTGCTTGCGGGGATCACGGGCGAGATCATCGGCGATCTCCTCGCCACGGGCCATACGGACGCGGATATCGCCGGGCTTTCCATCGCACGATTCCCGGCCGGGCCGCCGAATTGACCGATGACCGATAGCCGACGACCGCTGTCGATGTACACCACCTGCGCCTTCTGCAACGCATCGCTCGATGGCGATGGTGGCCCGTCCGGACTCGGCGTCGGCCGCCGCCTGGCGTTCGACGAATGGCGCGCCCGACTCTGGGTCATCTGCCCCAAGTGCGCCCGCTGGAACCTCACGCCGCTGGACGATCGACTGGAGCGCATCGAGGCCCTGGCGCGTGTCGCCCACAGCGGGCGGCTGCTCGCCAGCACCGAGCAGGTCGCGTTGCTGCGATGGGAGCGATATGACCTGGTGCGGGTGGGCAAGCCGCCACGCGTCGAGCTCGCCGGATGGCGCTACGGCGAGCGCCTCGCGGCCCGCGCGCGCGACCGCGCCAAGGTCGTCGTGCCGTTGACGCTGGCGGCGGTCGGGCTGGGAGTCGCGGCGAACGTCGCGGTCGGCGGCTCCTTCGGCTTTCTCATCTGGAACATGGGCGACCTCGCCGACCGGGTGTATGTGGGCATGGTCGGGCGCCGCACCGTGGCGCTCGAGGAGCCGCCGGTGTGCGACCACTGCGGCGCGGCCCTCGAGCTGAAGGCGAAACACCTCCAGCACGCCCGCGTGGTCCCCGACGCACACCACGACCTGGGTGTCCTGCTGAGCTGCCCGCACTGCCGGCGCGAAGCGTCGCTGATCACCGGCCCGGACGCACTGGCGGCCCTGCGCCAGGGCCTCGCCTACCTCAACGTGCGCCGCTCGAGCCGCCGCAAAGCGGGCGAGGCCGCGAGCGTGGTCGATCGGGTCGGTGGGCCCGACCGGCTGATCCTCGACGTGGCGCGCCGCGAGCTGACGCTCCGTTCGCTGCTCCCCGAGCGGCAACTGGCCCTGGAGATGGCCGTGGACGAACGGGCGGAGATGGTCGAGCTCGAGCGCCAGTGGCGGGAAGCGGAGGAGCTCGCGGATATCGCGGATGGTACGCTCAGCGCCGATGCGACGATCGAGGAGAAGCTGAAGCAACTCAAGCGCCGAGGTGATCAACCATCTGGTTGAAATCGCCTACCCCAGCCTCCCTCCCCTCACTATCTTCATGCTTCTCCCGGTCGCCGGAGTCGTATGGCTGCGCCGCTGATTCAGATACATCCTCGTCACCCCGCCACCCCCGCGGCTCGCAAACCGGCATGGCTCAAGGTGAAAGCTCCCGGTGGAGCGACCTACCTGTCGGTCCAGCGGATGATGCGCGACCTGCGGTTGCACACGGTGTGTGAAGAAGCGCACTGCCCCAACATCGGCGAATGCTGGGAGCACCGCGCGGCCACCTTCATGATCATGGGCGACGTCTGCACCCGGAACTGCGCCTACTGTGCCGTGGCGCACGGGACTCCGGCGCCGCTCGATCTGGAGGAGCCCGCACGGCTGGCGGCGGCGGTGGAGCAAATGGGGTTGCGGCACGTCGTGATCACCAGCGTGGACCGCGACGACCTCGAGCACGGCGGCGCCGAAATCTTCGCGGCCTGCATCACGGAGATCCACCGCCGCCTGCCGGACACGACGGTCGAGGTGCTCATTCCCGACTTCAAGGGCAGCGCAGCGGCGCTGCGGCTCGTCATGGACGCCGCGCCCGACATTCTGAACCACAACCTCGAGACGATCGAGCGCCTGTATCGCATCGCCCGTCCGGGCGGCCGCTACCCGCGGGCCCTGGAGCTGCTGCGGCGCGCCAGGACCATGCGGCCCGACGGCCTCACCAAGTCAGGCCTGATGTGCGGGCTGGGAGAGGAATGGGACGAGCTGCTGGTGGCGATGCGGGACCTGCGCGCGCAGGACGTGGACATTCTCACGCTGGGCCAGTACCTCCGCCCCTCCGAGAGCCATCTGCCGATCGCGCGCTGGTACACGCCGGAGGAGTTCGCGGAGCTCAGGCGGTTCGGTCTCGCCCTGGGGTTCCGTCACGTGGAGTCGGGTCCCCTGGTGCGCTCGAGCTATCACGCCTGGGAGCAGGTGGCGGCGGTGACGACGCCATGACCACCGCGACCGCTCAGCCCCAGCAACAGAGCCCGACGGATGCGGCGCTGCAGCGCCGCATGCTGCGCGAGATGCTGCTCATCCGCCGCTTCGAGGAGAAGGCGGCCGAAGCCTACGCGCTCGGCAAGATCGGCGGCTTCTGCCACCTCTACATCGGCCAGGAAGCGGTCGCCGTCGGTGTGTCGGCCGCGCTCACCCCGTCCGACTACGTCATCTCCTCCTACCGCGAGCACGGTCAGGCGCTGGTGCGCGGCATCTCCGCCCGCGCCGTGATGGCCGAGCTGTTCGGCAAGGCGACCGGGTGCTCGGGCGGCAAGGGCGGCTCGATGCACCTGTTCGACGCCGAGAAGCGGTTCATGGGAGGGCACGGCATCGTGGGGGGCCACCTGCCGCTCGCCGCGGGCATCGCGTTCTCCATCAAGTACCGCGGCGGCGACGAGGTGTGCGTCTGCTTCTTCGGCGAGGCGGCCGTGAACATCGGCGCCTTTCACGAGGCGGTCAACATGGCGTCGGTGTGGAAGCTGCCCGTGATCTTCCTGTGCGAGAACAACCGCTACGGCATGGGCACGGCGTTCGAGCGCGTGGCGGCCGTGACCGATGTCGTGGAGCACGCCTGCAGCTACGACATCGCCGGCGAGGTCGTGAACGGCATGGACGTGCTGGAGGTCCATCAGGCCGCCCGGCGCGCCATCCAGCGCGCCCGCAAGGGCGGACACCCCACGCTGCTCGAGGTGCGCACCTACCGTTTCATGGGCCACTCGATGTCCGACCCGTTGCACGGCGTATACCGCACCAAGGACGAGGTGGAAGAGCAGAAGCGCAAGGATCCGATCCACCAGCTCTCCCACCAGATGCTCCAGGCGGGGGCCATCGACCAGGCCGGCATCGACGCACTCGACGCCGAGGTGCACGCCGAGGTCGAGGACGCGGTGAAGTTCGCCGACGAGAGCCCGGACCCCGCCCCCGAAGAGCTGCTGCGCCACGTGGTCGCGGACTGACCGATGCCGACCATCACGTACCGGGACGCCCTGAACCAGGCGCTGCGGGAAGAGATGCAGCGCGATCCCGCCGTCTTCCTCATGGGAGAGGAAGTCGGGCTCTACCAGGGCGCCTACAAGGTGAGCCGGGGCCTGCTGGAGGAGTTCGGGGCGCAACGCGTGGTGGACACGCCGATCGCCGAGCTCGGCTTCGCCGGAATCGGCGTCGGCGCGGCGATGGGCGGCCTCCGGCCCGTCATCGAGTTCATGACCTGGAATTTCGCGGTGCTCGCATTGGACCAGATCGTGAATTCCGCGGCGAAGATGCTCTACATGTCGGGCGGCCAGCTCCGCATGCCGATCGTGTTCCGCGGCCCCAACGGCGCCGCGCTGCAGCTCGCTTCCCAGCACTCGCAGGCGTGGGAGTCGTGGCTGGCGCACATCCCGGGGTTGAAGGTGGTCGCCCCCGCGACGCCCGCGGACGCGAAGGGCCTGCTCAAGTCCGCGATCCGTGACAACAACCCGGTGGTGGTGCTGGAGGGCGAAATGCTCTACAACACCAAGGGCGAGGTGCCCGAGGGCGAGCTGCTGGTGCCGATCGGGCAGGCTGAGGTGAAGCGGGCCGGGAGCGATGTCACCGTGATCTGCCACTCCAAGACCGTCGCCCCGGCGTTGAAGGCGGCCGAGCAGCTCGCCGGCCAGGGCGTCGCCGCCGAGGTGGTGGATCTCCGCTCGCTGCGGCCGCTGGACGAGGCCGCCATCCTCGCCTCGGTCGCGAAGACGCACCGGGCGGTCGTCGCCGAGGAAGGGTGGCCCCACAGCGGCATCGGCGCGCAGGTGGTGGACG
>DATGDT010000149.1:0-24915 GCA_035310725.1 Gemmatimonadales bacterium | reverse complement strand
CACCAATGTTTGACGTTACGATTGACGTGCGGCAGTCGTCTCCGAGTCTGCGGGAAAGCTGGAGAGCGAGCGTGTAGTAATCCCTTGCTTCTACCAACCGCCCAAGGGCAGTCATACAGTTGCCCAAGCCTGTGTAGGCTTGGGCAAGTTCTCCGAGGTCCTCACCGTCACCTAAGCAAGCTATTGCCCGTTGAGCCGATGTTGATGCTTCATTGAGGTCCAAGAGGTAGTAGCTGCAGTATGCGTTTGCATGAAAAGCGATTGCTGGAGAGACGCCTCGCCGGTTTACAAACACATTGCGAAGTTCGTCCCTGGTCTTGCGGGCCATCTCCGGGTTCCCACTGGCTACCGCCGCTCTACCACACTCGAATAGAGCATGAGCGAGTAGTTCATCGTCATCACATTCGCGGGCGATCGTAAGTGCACGCTCGGCCATCTCGCTGTGTTTGGCCATCGAGTTCATGTTGAGGAGGTACATTGCCGACGCGTACTGCCTGACCGCTTCGGCAAGCTGAGGTTTCTGGGCTCTCTCGTTCGACAACAACTGCTCAAGGTAAGGCAGCGCTTCCTCCGCCTTTGATTGCCTCATGAGCGCCGAGCCCAAGAGCAGTTGGATCCGCATCGCGTTCCCCTGGTCGACCTCCTGCAGCATTAGATGGCGGAGAATGAACTCTGCCTCTCGCGCCGCCCCAGTCCGGAGACTGTGTTCTGCTCCCGATAGGGCGTATGGAATAGCCCTGCCGAGATCTCGCCCTAGGATGAAGTGCCAAGCGATCTCCAGATTTGCCTGCCCGCCGCCGCCGATTCGACTTTCCAACAATCCAGCGATACGCCGGTGCAGTTCGAGACGAACGCTGCTGGGAACCTCGTAATACGCGTGTACCCTTACCAGCTCGTTGCGGAATTCAAGGTTCCCTGCAATGTCCCGCAGCAGGCGGGCCTCGAGAAGCTGGCCCAACTGGTACAGCGCCTCGGTCTCAGAACACGCGATCACCTGATACAGCCAAAGATCGCCTATGCGGCGCCCCAGCACCGACGCCAGATCGAATACCGCCCGGGTGCGCTCGGCCAGCGCCTCAGTCTGGCGCTCGACCATCGTCCGAATCGCCTTGGGGATGCTCTGTAAACCGGCCGGCAGGGGATGCAGGGGATCGAGCTTTCCCACGAGCGAATCACCGCCGCTCTCCACCCACTCCCGGCTCAGCAACTCGAGCGCCAGCGGATTGCCACCTCCGGCTCGGACGATGCGATCGACGGGCGGCTCTCCCCAACGCTCGATCCCTTTCGCGCACACGCGCGCGACCAGCAGCGCCGCCGACTCGTTCGACAGGGCGTCGAGCTCCACCGTCCCCAGCCCTTCGACCACCGTGTCGGTCACCAGCGCGTGCGCGCTGGACGGCGGCCGCAGGCTGCCCGGGCGTCCCGTCACGATCAGGAGCACCCGCAGTCCGGCGAGTTTGCGCGCCAGCATGTGCAGGATCGCGACACTCGCATTGTCCGCCGCGTGGATGTCATCCACGATCAGCACGACGGGGAAGTCGTCGGTCGCGGCCGTCACCGCCTTGAAGAACGCGTCCGCCAATCGCAACGGCACGACCTCGGGCGGCCACTCCGCGGGCCGCTGCACACCCGGAAAGACCGAGACGACTTCGGGCGTCAGGCGTGACAGCTCTGACAGTGCTTCCGGCTCCGCTGCGCCGATCGCCCGCTGCAGTGTGAGCTGGCGCACCAGCTCGGCCAGGACGGCGTACGGCAGCTCGCGCTCCGCGTCGTATGCCTGGGTGCGCGCGATGATGCCGCCTTCCATCTGGCACGACGAGATGAAGGCGTTCGTGAGCGTGGTCTTGCCGATCCCCGGCTCGCCCAGGATCACGAAGATCCGGGAGCGGCTCTGCCGTACCTCGAGCCAGGCATCGTACAGCGTCGAGAACTCGTTCTGACGGCCGATGATCGTCTCCGCCTCGAAGCGCCGCTCCTGGCGCGGAGGGACGCCATCCGCGGCCGGCCGCGGAGCTGCCCGGCGGCCTTCCCGCAGCAGATCGGCGATACGCTGGAGCTCCGCGCTCGGCTTCGCCTTCAGGTCCTCGGCGAGCCGCGCGGCGAAGCGCGCGAACGCCTTGAGGGCGCTGCTGCGGTCTCCCACCCAGGCCCGCGCTTCCATGATGCCCCGGACGGCATCCTCGCACAGCGGATCGACTTCCTCGAGCACGCGGGCGTGCCGCTCCACCGTGGCGAAATCGCCGATGCGGCGCGCGGTATCCATGCGCTTCACCAGACAGTCACGGATGCGGGGATGCAGCTGCGCCACCCACCCCTCGCGCCATTCGTCGAATCCCCTCGCGCCCCGCACCTCGAACCCCTCCAGAAACCGGCCGCGGATCTCCGGTTCGCCCGCCTCGAGCTGCAGCGCATCGGTCTCGACCACCCCGTCGGCCAGCGCGATGGTCGTCCGGTGCGCGGCCAGATTCTGTCGACCGACCGTCTGGCGCAGCACGGTGATCGCCTGCGATAGCGAGTGGCGGCCGCGCTCGGTGGGGACGTCGGGCCACAGCAGATCGATCAGATAGTCACGCGCGAATTTCTTGCCGGGCTCGAGGGCGAGACGGATCAGCAGCGCGAAGTGCTTGCGCGTGCGGTAGCGCACTGCCTCGTTGGTAGTGGAGATGAGTAACGGGGCGCCCAGAGTGAGTAGGCGCAAATGGGGCACGACCTGGTGAATCACGACGCCACCCCTGACGACGGCTCACAAGACAATAAGGCGGCGTGTTCAAAACAATGTCAACATGCGGTGTGGCAACGCGTTTCGTGGCACTGACAGGCAGGCAAAACCGACAATTTCAAAAAAGTCGAACCGGACTGTTGGCGGCTATTTCGGCAGCCAACCTCCCCCGGAGACGAGCTCGCCGACCAGGTCGGGCGCGGACTTCCCCGCCGCCTCGGCCGCGAAGTTGATCACCAGCCGGTGCGTCAGCACCAGCGGCGCCACCCGCTTTAAATCCTCGTAATCGGGGCTCGGGCGGCCGTCCAGCGCCGCCAGCGCCTTGGCGCCGAGGACCATGTACTGCGACGCCCGCGGACCCGCCCCCCAGGAGATGTACTCCCGCACAAAGTCCGGCGCGCCGGGATCGTCGGGCCGGGTCATGCGCACCAGCGTCACCGCCGCCCGCACCAGCGGCTTGGTCGCGGGGATGCGCCGCACCAGGTGCTGCAGCGCCAGCACGTCCTCGGCCGTCAGCACCGGCGTGATCTTCGTCGCGTAGTCGGCCGTGGTCGCGTCCACGATCGTTTCCTCTTCCTCGCGCGACGGATACCCCACCCGCAGCTCGAACATGAACCGGTCGAGCTGCGCCTCGGGCAGCGGATAGGTGCCCTCCTGCTCGATCGGATTCTGGGTGGCGAGCACGAAGAACGGCGCCGGCAGGGGATGCGTCTGGCCCGCCGCGGTCACCTGGTGCTCCTGCATCGCCTGCAGCAGGGCGGCCTGGGTCTTGGGCGGCGTGCGGTTCACTTCGTCCGCCAGCACGATGTTCGCGAACACCGGCCCGCGCACGAAGCGGAAGCTGCGCTTTCCCGTGGCCGTGTCTTCCTCGATGATCTCCGTCCCCGTGATGTCGGACGGCATCAGGTCGGGAGTGAACTGAATGCGCGAGAACTTCAACTCCAGCGCCTCGGCCACCGTCTGCACCATGAGGGTCTTGGCGAGCCCCGGCACGCCCACCAGGAGCGCGTGGCCTCCCGAGAAGACGGCGGTGAGGATGCCGTCCACCACGTCGCGCTGGCCCACGATGCGTTGCGCGACCTGGTCCACGAGGGCGCGGCGTCCGGCGGCGAGCCGTTCCAGCAGTTCGACGTCGCCCGGTGACGCGGACGAAGCGGGAGTGGGCGCGGGGCGCGGGGTGGGGGTCGTGGTCATGGAGTGCGTAGGATATCACATCGTACTCCCAAGTGCCACATAAAGTTGCACCCTGGGTGCTTTGCTTGCGAAAAATTTCACAAGCGCGTAGCTTTCGCGCGTCGCGATGCCACCGGACGATCCGAACAACGAAGCGCGCAGCTACGGCCAGGGCTACGAGTACGTCGCGATGGGATTCGGCTTCGCCTTCGCGATACTGGGCTTCGGGGCGCTGGGGTGGCTGGTGGACGGCTGGCTGCACACGCGGCCGCTGTTCGCGATCGCCGGCGGGTTTCTCGGCGGGTTCGGCGGCTTCATGAGCATCTATTACCGCGTGACGCGCGAAACCCAGGCGGACAAGAAGCGACGGGGACGGGGGACGGGGGGCGGGGGCGGGTGAAGGGGTACGGTGCCCTGTTGGGAGTCGGACTCGTCCTGGTGGCGTTGGCGGCGTGGGTGGGGGGCCGTGGCGCGGTGATCGGAGGCGCCGTGGCGCTCGCGGCGCAGCTCGGAGCGGTGGCCCTGCTCCGGCCCGCGATGGAGGCGCCGCACCGGGTGTTCATGGCGCGCTGGCTTGGCGGGATGGGGATTCGCGCGCTGTCGCTCGGGGGGTTGCTGGCGGTGGCGGCGACGCATCGGACCGCGCTTCCGCTGTTGGCGACGACACTCGGGTTTCTGGGCGTGCTGTTGCCGCTCCTGTTCCTGGAGATCAGGTTCCTGAAATGATGCAAGCACCCGATATCGGCGCCATGATCTTCCACCACACGGCCGACAGCCATGTGGTCGAGCTGCCGTTTTTCGGGGAGGTGCCGCTTCCGACCGGGTGGCACCTGTTCGGCGTGGACATCTCGCCGACGCGCCACGTCGTGTTCATGCTGGTTGCGGCGGCCGCGATCTTCCTCACGGTGTGGTACGCCGGACGGCAGACCGAGCGGCGCCACCGCGAGGGCAAGGGCCCCAGGGGCTTCGGCTCGGCGATCGAGGCGATCACGCTGTTCGTGCGCAACGACATCGCGATCACCAACATCGGGCACAACGGCGCCAAGTTCGCGCCCTACATCCTCACGCTCTTCTTCTTCGTTCTCTACTGCAACCTGCTGGGTCTCTTCCCGTGGGGCGCCACGCCCACCGGGAACATCGTGGTGACGGGGACGCTCGCGATCCTGACGTTCCTGATCACCGAGATCTCGGGATTCTTCGCGCTCGGGCCCAAGGGCTACCTGAAGACGATCGTGTTCGTGCCGCCGGGCATGACGGGGTTCGGGGCGGTGCTGATGGCCGGCATCATGACGCCGATCGAGCTGATCTCCAAGCTCGTGAAGCCGTTCGCGCTGTGCCTGCGGTTGTTCGCCAACATGACGGCGGGGCACTTCGTGATCCTGGCGCTGCTCGGCCTGATCTTCATCTTCGCCAACTGGGCGGTGGCCGCCGGCTCGGTGGCGTTCGTGCTGTTCATGATGCTGCTCGAGCTGCTGGTGGCCTTCCTGCAGGCGTATATCTTCGCGCTGCTGACGTCGGTCTTCATCGGGATGATGCAGCATGCGCATTGACGGCAAGCGGTCCCACTCTCTCCGAGGATGGTCATGGTGAACATGCTGCTGCTGCTCCAGGCCGCGCCCGACGCGGCGACGGCTCTGAACACCAACGCGCTGCTGGGCGCGGGCATCGGGCTCGGGCTCGCGGTCATCGGGGTCGGCATCGGCATCGGCCAGATCGGCGGCCGGGCGGTCGAGGCGATCGCGCGCCAGCCGCAGGCCTCGGCCGACATCCGGGGCGCCATGATCCTGACCGCGGCGCTGGTCGAAGGCGTGGGCCTCGCGGCCTTGGTGTTCGCGCTGCTCTTCAAGTTGATGAAGTGATGCCCGTCCTGTTGTGGCTGCTGCAGGAGCCGGCGGGAGAAGCGGCTCACGAATTCACCCCGTTCAGCATCAACACGGGGATGATGTTCTGGACGCTGCTCATCTTCGGCGCGCTCGTGGCCGTGCTGTGGCGCTGGGGCTGGCCCGCGCTGCTCAGGACGGTCGAGGAGCGCGAGGCGCGGATCGCGAAGCAGCTGGGGGAGGCGGAGAAGGCCAACGCGGAGGCCGCCCGCCTGCTGGAGGAGCACCGCGCGGCGCTCGCCAAGGCGCGGTCCGAGGCGCAGGAGATTCTGGCCGGCGCCAAGTCCGTGGCGCAGAAGGAGCGGGAGCAGCTGCTGGCGAAGACACGCGAGGAGCAGGACCAGCTGCTGGAGCGGGCACGCCGCGAGATCGAGGGTGAGAAGGAGAAGGCGATTCTCGCGCTGCGGCGCGAGGCCGTCGATCTCTCGATCGCCGCGGCGTCGAAGCTGGTCGAGGCGAATCTCGATAGCGACACCAACCGCCGGCTGGTGCTGGATTACCTGACGTCGCTCGAGCGCCATTGAAGAGCGCGACGGTCGCAAAGAACTACGCCGAGGCGCTGCTGGCGGCCGGCGAGCAGCTCGGCCAGGCGGAGCTCTTCGGGCGGCTGATGGACGCGCTCGCCGGCGCCATCCAGTCGGACGAGACGATCGCGGTGGTGCTCGACTCGCCGCGGGTGGCCAAGCCGGTGAAGTCCCGGCTGCTCGCGGAAGCGCTGGAAGGCACCGCGCCCGTGGAGTTCGTGCGGTTTCTCCAGGCGGTGGTGCGGCGCGGCCGCCAGGGGCTGCTGGGGGAGATCGCCCAGCAGTACCAGGGCCTGGTGGACGTGAAGGAGAACCGCGTCCACGCCGGGGTGACGCTCGCGACGCCCGCCGATGACGTGCTGCAGCGGACCATCGTGGAGCGGCTGGGGCGGCTGTTGGGCAAGGAAGTGCGCGCGCACTTCCGTCCCGATCCGCGGATCCTGGGCGGCATGGTGGTACGCGTCGGCGAGCGGGTGTACGACGGCTCGCTCAAGCGGCGGATGAATCTCCTCCGACGGAAGATGCTGACCGGAGAGTAGAGGGACGAGGGACGAGGGACGAGTGGCGGCCCGGGAGCAATCCCGGGCCGCCTCTTCGTTCAGCGGCCGTAGCGCAAACCGAATCCGATTTCGCTGCGTCGAGTGGTGTGACGCTCGAATTCGGGAGGCAGCTCGCCGTCCTGGAACACCGAGCGCGTCAGTCCTCCGCCGACGCGCACCAGCAGTGCCAGCCGGTTGAACAGCGGGAACTCGCCAGCCACGCCGGCGATCGCACCGGGGACCACACGGGTGTCCTGATCCTTGAGCATACAGACCCCTATCACGGGGCCACCGTACAGATGCAGCGCCGCGCCGGCGCGCGCACGCGCGATCCGCACGCGAATCTCCGGGGCGAACTCGAACATGGCGAGCTCATTGTGGATGCCGACGAAGAGGTCTCGAGTCTCGAGCACCACCGACGCCTGCGAGTACCGGATACCCAATCCCAAAGCTGTTCGGCCGAAACGCCTATCGAGGCGGAGCGTCACGGCTGGCGTGTTACCAGGGCGAAACGACCCACCGGTGCCACCCGTGCTCGTGTCACGAGACGTTCCACCGTACGCTGCCCGCTGCAGCTCGAGCCCGACTCCCCATTGTGCCCGAACGCACACCACCAATCCACTGCCGATGACAATCGCCGCGACGACTACAAGGGCACGCAGGGGGTTGTTCATCTAGCGCATCTCCAATCCGAGCCAGCCGTGGGTGATGTTGTTCTGCCCTTTGACAATCCAGTTGAATCCCGGGTAGAAGGTGCCGACGACTTTGTCCTCGATCGCCGTCCCGATCAGATCGTCGTTCGTCTTGATGAATGATGCGATCAATGTCCAGATGTTGTGGATGATCCTGGCGGCCTTGTAGAACTTGAGAGACGTGATCGTGGTATCCCGGCCCCCGGTGTTCTTGGAATACACGCTGTCTACGAATTTGAAGATCCGGTTCAAGTCATCCTTGTTCGTGATGATCTTGCACGCCGTGTCGTCATCCTCGAGAGCCAGGATTCTCAACGCTTGGTCGGGGTGCGCCGCCTTGTAGCTGTCGAGCTGCTGCTGGCTGAACAGCAGCACGCTCCCCGTCCAGTCGTTGCCGTTCTGATCGAAGGCGTACGGCCCCCCCGCGTGCTCCCCGGCACACTGGTAGTCCGTCAGCGAATCGGTGCTGCCCGACTGCCCCAGCACGTGGAGCTCATATTCGGGGTTGCCTTTCAACCAACCCTCATAATCATCGTCGAAATGCGACTTGGTCATGAACAGGCCAATGGAGCCGGACGTCCCGCCCCCGCCCCCCGAGCAGTCCAAACAGGTCGCGCGGTCCGCCGGGGTGTCGAAATCGGTCTCCACCGGCACCATGGCGATGACGGGGGTTTCCGGTGGCGTATCGGGGCTGAGGATTGACCGCTGGCCTTCGGGCGAGAAGGCTACCGGAGCCTCCCGATCCTGGATGGCCGTGGCCACCAGGACGTTTTCGTCTCCACTCCACGCCGCACGATGGGCCGGGACCGGCAGGTAGACCTCGAGGGGGATCGCCGCCCGGGCCTCCTGCGCTACGTCGGCCTCGGTGGTGCCGTTCTGCTCCGCAATGTCGCGCAGCGCTCGGCCGTCCGGTGCGCCGAGGAAGCGCTGCAGCTGGATCTTGTGCTCGGGGAAGGGGGACGCGTCGAGCTGGTTCTTGAGGTAGTCGCGGAAGCCGGGGCTGCGCAGCGCCACCGCGAATAGGCGGGCGAGCCGCTCGGGGCGGGGGCCCGCCGTTCCGGGCGCGGCGACGGGCCCCGCCACGCCCGGCGTACCGTCGTCGGTCGCGACGGGCGCCGGCCGATCCACGCAGGCCGCGGCGCCCAACACCAGGCCGCAGGCGATGAGAAGGTGTGTGCGAGACATCGATCACTCCTGGCTCAGGTTTCCCGGCGTCCACTCTGAGCGCCGGGGTCACAACCTGCGCGAGGCCTCGCGTCGATGTGTCGTCCAAATCACCCGGCGCACGCCGAAAACGCGCGACACGTCTCCCCGGCCTGCCCGGCTTTGTGATCAGGTGCGGGTCCTTTTCCGTCCCGACGTGCGTATTCTGGAGGTGTGGCGGTGCGGGTCGGCGCCCAGGTATGCGACGGCCCGCTCAAGCGGCGGATGAGCAGCAGGCAAACGAAACGCCCGCCAGCAACGGCGGGCGCTCGCAGGGTGGCCGCACTGCTCCCTTCGCTTACCGAGGCGTACCAGTGACCCTCAACGTCACCGAACGAAGGGTAACCGAGCCCGCCAAAGTCATAAACTGAAGCTTGGCCTTCCCGTCGAGAAGCAGGCCAACCTCCTCAGGCTGGTAGTCCTTGTTACGGCAGGTCGTCCGCGTGGCTTGGGCCCCTGTGCCGAAATTGGCGAAACCGCCTGCATCGTGACCGTCGATAGTGATCCGAACCTCTTCTCCTGGGTCGAGTACGTCGCCAGAGAATTCGAAATCCAGGCAGGCTTCGTCAACAGAGGTGAATTTCCTGCCAACGTTGGCGTTGCCGAAGACCGACTGGGTGGTAGTGACCTCACCGGTACGAGGGTGGAAACGCACAGGTGCGCTTTCCTTGGTAAGCACCGTTGTGCTGCCGGCTGCGACCCCCACATCTGGCATGTAGTCAAGAACGCCTGTGAAACCGACGTCTGTTATCTGGACTTGGGACGTGACCTTGAAATTCACCAAGCCGTCGTCGTTCCCGATGGCCGAAAGGGGGAAGGTCACATCCATGCCGTTTTGGTCGAAAGTGACAGGGAAGGTACCAACCGTCGAGAACAGATTGCTCGGAGGGCCCACATACTTCATGACTTGCGCCTGTCCGGCGTAGTACGCCCCACCGAGATTGACGATGAACTCGGTTCCCATGATGGCCGCATCCGATCCACCGGCGTCGATACCGGGGTGCCCTGTCGCCGGATCCTGGTCGGTATCCAGACTGAGGGTGACGCTGGTTCGATCGGGGTCGAAAGTCGCCAGGCGAACGGCGAAGGTCAGACTTCCATTGGCGACGGTAATCGTGGCAGACGAAAGATCCGGCGGAGTCACGGCGTCGGGATCGGGAACTGCGTCTCCCTGGAAGTCCGTAATCCGGCCGAAGATGAACACCGTCGGCGCCGGCGCAGACAGCAGCGGCATCAGGGCAGGTTCGCTGCCCGGACCGGTCGCGGCCTGGTCGCTGCACGCAGCGACCACGGCCACGGCGGCGACTGCCAAGATCCTAGTTGTCGAAGGGGCTTGTCGACGCCCGATGCGAACCCGCTGCATGGCTTCCTCCTCGCGTTCCGGCCGACTCACTGGACAAGGGGCGATAAGTATCCGTCTCGTCGTCGGGGGGCGCGTTGCTCGAGCGTCTACTGCGGCGGCGGGATCCTTCGATACGCCAACGTGGGCCGCGTGGGCTTAAAGCGCTGTGAAAATGGGGTGAGACTTGGCCTGGCGCGTCGTCGCCTTCTCTCAACTTCGGAAGGAGTGGAGGTGCTGCCCTGCTATCAGGGAACTAGCTGCTCGAGCAAGATACGGCTTAACTTCCCCGGCCTGCCTGACTCTGTGTAGCTTCCCCGCTCGATGCTGCTCTTCCTGGCCCTCCTTTCCGCCGGCGCTCCCGATAGGGACTCCCTCGCGCCCCCCTATTGGCAGCAGCAGGTCGCCTACCGCATCACGGCGGCGCTGGACGAGCCCTCCGGAGTACTGACGGGACACGCCCGCATCGTGTACGTGAACCGCTCGCCCGACACGCTGTCCGACTTCTACGTGCATCAGTACCTCAACGCCTTCCGGCCCGGCTCGCGCTGGAGCGCGGTCGATTCGGCCGAAGGGCGGGTGCGCTTCCAGCGTCTCGCGGACCCCGACTACGCGTACGAGCGCATCTCCTCGGCGAGTATCATGGGCGCGAACTCGCGGCCGGACTACCCGTTCGCGCCCGACTCGACCGTGGCGCATTGGCGCCTGCCGCGTCCCTTGGCACCGGGCGATTCGCTGGTAGCGGAGATCGACTGGCAGGCGCGGCCTTCGACCCTGCCGCGGCGCCAGGGCCGCCGCGGGCGACGCTTCGATTTCGCCCAGTGGTATCCCAAGGTCGTGGTGTACGACGCCCACGGCTGGGAGGCACACCCGCTCTATCCGGCGGGGGAGTTCTACGGCGAGTTCGGCACGTTCGACGTGACGCTCGATCTCGCCGCGGACCAGGTGATCGGGGCGACCGGCGTCCCCGTGTGCGGCGATCCCGGCTGGGAGCACGCCCGTGCGCTCCCGGCCGAGCCGGTGGACTACCAGCGCGACTACTACGGGGCCGTGCCGAACGACTGTCCGCCTGCGGCGCCGGGCCGCAAGACGGTGCGCTTCCGCGCCGAGCAGGTGCATCACTTCGCGTTCTCACTCAACCCGCAGTACGTCTACGAGCAGGGCCGCTACGGCGGCGTCGTGGTGCGCGTGCTGTACCAGCCGGGAGATACGGCGAGCTGGGGGCACGGGATCGCGGTGCGCCGCACCGAGACGGCGCTCGGCTGGCTCGATTCGCTGTACGGACGGTTCGCCTGGCCCCAGATGACCAATGTGCACCGCATCGAGGGCGGCGGCACCGAATTCCCCATGATGGTGATGAACGGCGGCCCGTCGCTGGGTCTCATCCTGCACGAGGTCGGCCACAACTACACGATGGGGATCCTCGCCAACAACGAATGGCGCGAGGGATGGCTGGACGAGGGCTTCACCAGCTTCCAGACGGCGTGGTACGGGGAGACGCACGGCCAGGGCGACGAGTATCCGGATCTCGAGGCGGGCATCCTGTTCGACGACCTGGATCGCTGGAGCGAGCCGGTCTCGATGGTGAGCGAGCGCTACCGCGACTTCTTCGTCTACAACGAGATGATCTACAACAAGGCGCAGCTGTTCTACGAGCAGCTGCGCTACGTGGTGGGCGACGACGTCATGCGCCGCATCCTGCGCACCTGGTATGAGCGCTGGCAGCTGAAGCACGTGGACGAGGACAAATTCCGGGCGGTGTGCGAGGAGATCTCGGGGCAGGACCTCGGCTGGCTCTTCGGGCAATGGCTGCACGGGACGCCGCTGATCGACTACCGCCTGGAGCGCGTGGAGCGCCACCGCCTGCCCGACGGGAAGTGGAACGTCACGGTGACGATCCGGCGGCTGGGCGACGGCTGGATGCCGGTCGAGATCGGGGACGCGCGCCGCATTTACGCGCGGGCCACCGGCCAGCCCGAGGTGGAGCGCGTGGAGTTCACCGCCGACGCGAAGCCGGGCCGCCTGATGCTCGACCCGCGGGCGCGCGCCCACGACTGGAACATGCTGAACAACCGCGAGCCGCGCGGGCTGTTCCGCGACCGCGGCGCGACGGCGTTGCGGCTCGACAATCCCACGCGCGAAACCGTGCGTCGCGACCGGGTCGCCTACGGGCTGCTGCCGGTGGCCTGGTCGAACGACGCAGGTGGGTTCACCGTGGGATTGCGCGGCCGCTCCAACTACCTGGGCCGCTTCGAGCGTGGGCTGCTGCTGGCGAGCATCGGGACGGGCAGCGATTCGGGAGGCGGCTTGTACTTCCGCCTGCAGAATCCGGTGAAGCGTCCGACGCCTCGCACCACGACGGCGGTCGCCGGATGGGCCGTCGAAGGCCGGCTCGGGGCGCTGCTGTCCTGGGATCGGAGCGATCGCCAGCGCTGGGTGGACCGTGCCGATCCGCACAGCGGGTTCGACGCCGTGTGGATGGCTACCAACGACGTGGGCTATCTCGACCCGCGGCTGTGGGACGATGCCGGCACGGTGGAAGCCGGTCCCTGGTTCGCGTCCACCTGGCCTGCCGGCCGGAATACCCTGCACGTTCGTGTGGGCGCTCGGGGTGGGGTGATCTACCGTGACCCCGGTCCCGGCATCACCTCGAAAGACCGCTACGACGTGGAGGGTTTCCTCCGGGGGACGGCCGAGCTCTCCGCACGCCGCCCGTTCGTGGTCGGCACCCGACTCGGCGTGCGCGTCTTCGCGGGGGGCTACCTGGCTCACTCGAAGCCGCCGCTGCAGCGGCGCATCTACCTCGCGGGCGCCGATCCCTACGAGACGTTCACCAATCCGCTGCTGCGCAGTCGAGGGGCGCTGTTCGTCCGGCCCGATTTCCACTATCAGGCCCCGGGAGACGCCAATCTGCGGGGTTTCGCGCCCGAGCTGGGGGGCCGCTGGGCGCTGAGCGCCAACCTCGAGCTGAGCCGCCGCCTGCTGAGCCGGCGGCAGGGAGCGGTGCGCAGCATCGCCCTCGAAGCCTTCGGCGACGCCGGCGTGGTGGACTCCGCCGCCGTTCCCTCGGCCACCGGACGGCGCACCGCGACGACCCTGTGGGACGCCGGGGTCGGGCTCGTGTCGACACATCAGATCGGCGACCTGGAGTGGACGATGCGGTTCGAGCTGCCCCTGTTCGTCAATCGCTGGGAGTTCGCGGCGGACCGCCACGCCGGTGATGGCCGGAGCGCGTTCCGCTGGTCGTTCTCGCTGGCGCCGAGCTTCTGAGATGGCACAGGACGCCGGGGACCGCCGCACCTTCTTCCGGGACGCTTTCGGGCGGCTGGCGCGCGAGGTGGCACGGCGCGCGGCGGATCGCGTCGTGGCGCGGCGCTGGTTCCGGCCACCCGGCGCCGCTCCCGAGGTGGCGTTCCTGGCCTCGTGCACGCGGTGCGGGGCGTGCGTGGATGTCTGCCCGGCGCACGCCATCCGAAGGGCGCCCGCGAGTGCGGGGCTGGCGGCCGGGACGCCGATTCTCGAGCCGTCGATCCAGGCCTGCGTGGTGTGCGTGGACATCCCCTGTGCCCGCGCCTGTCCCACGAGCGCGCTGGTGCTGCCACCCGACGGCTGGGACAGTATCCATCTCGGGGTGCTGGGCCTGGACGTGGACCGGTGCATCACTTTTCACGGTGCCAGCTGCGGCGTCTGTGCCCGGTCGTGCCCGGTCGGCGAGCGGGCGCTGGCGATGGACCGCGGCGGGCGCCCCGTGCTGAAGCCGGAGGGGTGCGTGGGGTGCGGCGTGTGCGTGACGGCCTGCGTGACCACCCCGTCGTCGCTTTCTCTGACGCTCGTCCCGGAGGACCTGCTGTGACCGAGCTGCCGTACCGGGTGGAGAAGCCCTGGGGCCACGAGGTGATCTGGGCGCGCACCGACCGTTACGTGGGGAAGATCCTGCACGTCGAGGCGGGTCAGCTGTTGAGCCTGCAGTATCACGAGCGCAAGGACGAATCCATCTACGTGCTGGCCGGCGAAATCATCCTGCGGCTGCAGCAAGGCGACACGCTGATCGAGCGCCGCCTGGGACAGGGCGAAGCGTTCCACATACACCCCAAGCTGGTCCACCAATTCGAGGCGGTCGTGACCAGCGACCTGCTCGAGGCCTCCACTCCGGAGATCGACGACGTGATCCGCCTGAAGGACCGCTACGGGAGGGTGCCGTGAAGGTGATCGTCCCCCTCGCGGGCAAAGGCACGCGCCTGCTGCCGCTCACCAGGCGCGTGCCCAAGCCGCTGGTGCACGTGGCCGGCCGGCCGGTGATGGACTACGTGATGGACACCGTCGCCGGGTTCGACGTCGAGGAGCTGCTCGTGATCACCGGGCACTTGAAGGAGGATGTCGAGCGCTACATCCGGCGGCACTACCGGATCCCGGCGCGGTTCGTGGAGCAGAAGACGCTCGACGGCACGGCGGGCGCGATCAACCTGGCGCGGCCATGGGTGGACGGGCCGGTGCTGATCATCTTCGTCGACACGCTGTTCGACGCCGATCTGTCGCTCATTCGCACGGCCGACGCCGACGGGATCCTCTGGGCCAAGGAGGTGGAGGACTACCAGCGCTTCGGCGTCATCGTGACCGATGCCGACGGCTACATGCGGCGCATCGTGGAGAAGCCCGATACGCCCGTGTCGCGGCTGGCGAACATCGGGCTGTACTACATCCGGGACTGGCGCATGCTGTTCGACGGCATCGCCCACGTGCTGGGACAGGCGGCGGGGAAGGGGGGCGAGTTCTACCTCACCGACGCGTTCCAGTACATGGTGGACCACGGGAAGCGCCTGCTCACCGCCAGCGTGGGTGGCTGGTACGATTGCGGCAAGGTGGACACCTTGCTCGAGACCAACGAGCACCTGCTGCGGACCGGGCGAGGGCTCGTCCCGCCCGCGGCGCCGGGTGTCGTGATCCGGGAGCCAGTGCGGATCGAGCCGGGGGTGACGCTGCGCGACTGCACCATCGGGCCCAACGTCACCATCGAGGGCGGCAGCGTGATCGAGCAGAGCGCGGTCGAGCACAGCATTCTGGGCCAGGACGTGCGGCTGCGCCACGCGCAGGTGAAGCGCTCGGTCATCGGGGACGGACAGCTGATCGAGAACCGCAGTGTGTCCGACAGCGTGATGGACGGCGGGGAGCTGGCTCCCGCGAAGTAGGTCACTGGCCTCTTTTTGTTGACCGATTGCTCACAGTTGAGCGGTGAAGATCCCTTGCAAATCCGCAGGGCCCCGTTTACTTACTGACCATTCAGTAAGTAAACCGTGAGGCGTTTCACCATGGCACACCCTGCTACCCGCCGTCTTCCCGGCCGCCGCCGCGCCAAGCCGCGCTGGCAGCGGCGCAAGGACGCCCGCCCCGAGGAAATCGTGGCCGCCGCGCTGGAGGAGTTCGTGGAGCGCGGCTTCGCCGCCACCCGGGTCGAAGACGTGGCCCACCGTGCCGGGGTCACCAAGGGGACGGTGTATCTGTACTTCAAGAACAAGGACGCGCTGTTCAAAGCGGTGGTGCGGGAGAACATCGTGCCCGCCCTCGCCGAGGCGGAGGCGACCGTCCGGGCGTTCCAGGGCAGCGCGCGCGAGCTGCTGCAGCAGCTCGTGCGCACGTACTGGCGGGTCATCTACGAAACGAAGCTCTCCGGGATCCCCAAACTGATGATGGCGGAGGCGGCCAACTTCCCCTCGCTCGCGCGCTTCTACTACGACGAAGTGGTCACCCGCTCCCATCGCCTCGTGAGCGACGTGCTGGAGGCGGGGATGCGGAGCGGGGAGTTCCGGCGCGTCGACGTGGCGGTCGCCGCCAAGCTCGCCGTGTCTCCGCTGATGCACGCCGCGGTGGCGCAGCGGGCCTTCGCCAACTGCGTCCCGGAAGGGTTCAACGTCCGCAAGTATCTCGACACTCACATCGATCTCTATCTCCATGGCATCGCCAATGAGTAGATCTCTCTCCCTCGCGCTCGCCGCGTTGATTGCCGGCGCGAGTGCGGCCGCCCAGACCCCGGGCGTAGGGCTGCGGCTGTCCTTCGCGGACGCAGTGGGCCGCGCCGCTGTCGGCGCCCCGGCCGTCGATCTGGCCGGCGCGCGTGCCGAGGAGGCGCGGGCGCGGGTGCGCCAGGTGCGCGCTCCGCTGCTCCCCGATCTCTCTGCGACCGGGACCTGGGTCAGCCAGACGGTCAACCCCCAGACGTTCGGCTTCAAGTTCCCGGGGTTTGCCCTGCCGAGAATCCTCGGGCCGTTCGACCTGTACGACGGCCGCCTCCATCTGCGGCAGGCGCTGTTCGACCGCGCCGGCAGCGTGCGGGTGGGGGCCAGCCGCTCATTGCTGGCCAGCGCCCAGTCCGACAGCAGTCAGGCGGTCGAAGCCGCCGCCCAGCTGGCCGCGGCGAACTATCTCAGGGCCGCCCGGGCGCAGGCGGTGGTGGCGGCGCGGGCATCGGATTCCACGCTCGCGGCCGAGTTGGTGCGATTGGCGCAGGCCCAGAAGGACGCAGAGGTGGGAACGACGATCGACGTGACGCGCGCGCAGACCCAGCTCGTGGCCGCGAAGGGCGCCCTGGTGGTCGCTCGCAACGAGGTCGAGCGGGCCCGGATCGACCTCGCGCGCAGCCTCGGGCTCCCGCCCGATACACCGATCGAGCTGAGGGATACGCTGGCGGCGACGCTGCCGGTGGCGGACCTGCCCGCCGGCCGCGATTCGCTCGTGGCGCTGGCGCTGGCGGGCCGACCCGATCTCCAATCGGAGCAGTCGCGGGGACTCGCGGCCCGTCGTACCGCATCGGCGATCTCCGCTGAGCGGCTGCCGCGTCTCGATCTCGCGGTCAACTACGGTGCCATCGGGCTGGCGCCGCTGAACGCCATCGCCACGCGAGAAGTGGCGCTGCAGGTGACGGTGCCGATCCTGGACGGGTTCCGTCGTGAGGGTCGCCATGCGGAGCAGGAGGCGGTGGTGCGCGAGTCGGACGTCCGCGCCGAGGAGCTGCGGCGGCAGATCGCCGCGGAGGTGGATGCGGCCCGGCTCGACCTGGCATCGGCAGGCGAGCAGCAGACGATCGCGCGCGAGCGCCTGGCGCTCGCGCAGGCGGAACTGGACCAGGCCCGCGAGCGCTTCAAAGCAGGGGTGGTGGGGAACATCGAGGTGATCCAGGCGCAGTCTTCGCTGGTGCGGGCCCGGGATACGGACATCGATGCACGGTTTGCGGCTGCGGCGGCCCGCGTGGCGCTGGCACGCGCCGTGGGCGTCGCCCGGCTGCTCCATTGACGGCAACCAGAGATACCGAGACCAGAGGACGATCATGGCTACGACGATGGAACCTGACGTAGAGCAGCCGCGCCCCTCCCGGGGCGCCTCCGCCAGCAGCACGCCGCCCGAGGGACGGCCGGCCGCGCCCGGCGGACGGCGCCGGATCGTGTTCGCCGTGCTGGGCCTGGCGCTGCTGGTGCTCATCGCGGGTGGGGTGCGCAAGCTGATCTGGGCTCGGTCCCACGAGGGGACCGATAACGCCCAGGTGGATGGCCACATCCTTCCGGTGCTGCCGAAGGTCGGCGGCTTCGTCACCGCGGTGCGGGTCGAGGAGAACCAGCCCGTCCGGGCGGGGGACACGCTGGTCGTGATCGACCCCCGGGACTATCAGGTCCGCCTGCAACAGGCCGACGCCGACCTGGCTGTCGCCCTGGCGACCGTCAGCTCGCGCCAGCGTGTGGGGCAGGCCGACGCGGCCGTCCGGCAGGCCGAAGCCGCCGCCGAGAAAGCACATGCCGATCTCGACCGCCTGACGCCGCTCGCGACGCAGGGCATCGTGAGCCGGCAGCAGCTCGACGCCGCGCAGACCGCGGTGCGCTCGGCGGACGCGGCGCTCGCCGCGGCCCAGGCGGCTTTGACCGGCGCCGACGCCCGCGTGGCCTCGGCCCGGGCGGCCCGCGACCAGGCGGCCCTGCAACTGTCCTACACGCACATCCTCGCGCCGAACGACGGCCTGGTCAGCAAGAAGACGGTGGAGGTGGGCGAGCTGGTGCAGCCGGGTCAACCGCTCATGAGCGTGGTGCCGCTCCAGGCCGTGTGGATCACGGCGAATCTCAAGGAGACGCAGATCGAGGATGTGACCCCGGGCGACCGGGTGGACTTCACCGTGGACGCCTATCCGGGCGTCCACTTCCGCGGGATCGTCGAGAGCCTGTCGCCCGCGACGGGGGCGCGCTTCTCCCTGCTCCCGCCGGACAACGCCACCGGGAACTTCACGAAGGTGGTGCAGCGCATCCCCGTGCGGATCCGTCCCGACGGACCCGTGGACCCCGCGCATCCGTTGCGGCCGGGGATGAGAGTGGACGTCACCATCACGACGAAGTGACCTCGGCATGACCGCGTTGTCGCTTCCCACCGCCGTGCCGGCGGACCGGTATCGCTACCGCTACATCATCGCGATCACCGTTTCGCTGGCGTCGGTGCTCGAGCTGCTCGACACCAGCATCGTGAACGTGGCGATCCCGCACATGATGGGCTCGCTCGGGGCGACGCTGGACGAGATCGCCTGGGTCTCGACCGGCTACATCGTGGCGAACGTCATCGTCCTGCCGATCACGGGCTGGCTCTCGGCCTACTTCGGCCGGCAGCGCTACTTCGCCACGTCCATCGCCGTGTTCACCATCGCGTCGTTCCTGTGCGGCAACTCCCACACGCTGGCCGAGCTGGTCCTGTGGCGCATCGTCCAGGGTCTGGGGGGCGGGGCGCTGTTGTCCACCTCGCAGGCGATCCTGTACGAGGAGTTCCCGCGCGAGGAGTACGGCACGGCGATGGCCATCTTCGGGATGGGCGTCATGGTCGGCCCGACGCTCGGCCCGACGCTGGGCGGCTACATCACCGACGCCGCCGGCTGGCCCTGGATCTTCTACATCAACATCCCGTTCGGGATTCTCGCGCTGGCGTTGACGCTGAGCTTCATCAAGGACTCGCGCCACCAGGAGCGGGCCGAGCGGGTGGACTACGTGGGCCTGCTGCTGCTCGCGGCCGGGATCGGCGCGCTGCAGACGATGCTGGAGCGGGGGGAGCGACTCGACTGGTTCGATTCGAAGGGCGTGACGGCGCTGGCGATCGTGAGCGTGTTCTCCCTCGCGACGTTCGTGTGGCACGAGCTGCGCACCGAGCATCCCGTGGTGGATCTGCGGATTCTCAAGAGCCGGCAGCTGGCCGTGGGCGTGCTGTTCGCCGCGGTGCTCGGCGTGTGCCTGTACGCCACGGTGTTCGTGCTCCCCGTGTACCTGCAGAACCTCCAGGGGTTCACCGCCGAGCAGACCGGGTTCGTGATCCTGCCGGGGGCGCTGGCGAGCGCCTTCACCATGGGAGTGATGGGCCGCCTGTCGCGCAAATTCGATCCGCGGCTGTCGATCGTCGCCGGCGTCGGGTTGTTCGCCCTGTCGATGTGGAAGCACGCGCACTTCACGACCGACAGCGGGATGGCGGACTTCTTCTGGCCCCTGATCTTCCGAGGGGTGGGGCTGGGCCTGATCTTCGTCCCGCTCACCAACCTCGCCCTGGCCGATCTGCCGCTGAGGCGGATCCCGAACGGGACCGGACTGTTCAACCTGACGCGCCAGCTGGGCGGCAGCGTGGGGATCGCGCTCTCGGCGACGCTGGTGACCCGGTTCGCGAACATCCATCGCGCGGACCTCATCGCCGATGTGACGCTCTACTCTCCGGCGACCCAGGAGCGGCTCGCCATGCTGCAGCACGGCCTGGCGGCGCAGGGCGTCCCGGCGACGCTGCTGCACACCAAGGCGGTGGCCATTCTCAACGCCATCGTCCAGAAGCAGGCCCTGATGCTCTCGTTCGAGCAGCTGTTCCTGCTGTTCGGTGCCGCCTTCCTGGTCTCGCTGCCGCTGCTCCTTCTGATGCACGGGAGTCGCGGGGGCCCCGGCGGCGCGGTGGCGCACTGATGGGAAGCACACCCCGGGTGGGCGAGCGGGCGCCCGATTTCACCTTGCCCCGGGCCGACGGCACGCCGTTCCGGCTCTCCGACGCAGCGCGCCGCGGGGCCGTCGTGCTGTACTTCTATCCCAAGGACGAGACGATGGGATGCGTCGCCGAGGCGTGCGCCTTCCGCGATGAATACGACGTCTTCACCGAGGCGGGTGCCGAAGTCGTCGGCGTGAGTGCGGACTCCTCCGAATCCCACCGGCGGTTCGCGGCGCATCACCGTCTGCCCTTCGTGCTGCTGACCGACGCCGACGGCGCGGTCCGGAAGCTGTACGGCGTGGGGAAAGCGCTGGGGATCCTCGACGGCCGAATGACCTACGTCATCGACACCAGGGGCGTGGTGCGCCACGTGTTCTCGTCACGTCTGCAACCGGCACGGCACGTGGCGGAGGCGCTGGCCATCGTGCGGGGAATGGCGGCATGAGCCGGCTGCGGTCCTTCCTGCCCCGGCTCGCGGTGATCGCGACGATCTGGACGCTGCTGCACGTGTACCTCGCGGCCCACCTGCCCGGTCCGGCCGCCGCGCGGTGGACGGCTGCGATGCTGCTCGCCTGGCTCCCCTTCGCGGGGTTCGCGGCCGGCCGGAGCCGGTTCCGCGGCAAACGGGCGGTGGAATCGGCGGGGTACGTCGCAATGGGGATGTCGTCGCTGCTCCTCGTCAGCTTTGCGGGGGCGGACCTGCTGCAGCTCCGAAACGAAGGCCCGGCGATCCTGGGAGGCGTGGCGCTCCTGACGCTCGTGGGGCTCATACAGGCCCGCCGCCCGCGCGTGGTCCACGTGCCGGTTCCCATTCGGGACCTGCCTCCCGATCTCGCCGGCCTGCGCATCGTGCAGCTCTCCGATCTGCACGTGGGGCCGACGATCCGCCGCCCGTTCGTCGAGGCGGTGGTGGATGCGGCGAACGCGCTGGGGCCGGACCTGGTGGCGGTCACGGGAGACGTGGCGGATGGCTTCGTTCCCGAGCTGCGCGACCACGTCGCTCCGCTGGCCCGGTTGCGGGCGCCGCTCGGCACCTTCTTCGTGACGGGGAACCACGAGTACTACTGGGACCCGCGCGGCTGGACGCAGGAGTTGGAGCGGTTGGGGCTGTCGGTGCTGTCCAACGAACATCGCTTGCTGGTGCGGGGCACCGGACGGCTGCTGCTCGCGGGCGTCACCGATCTCAGCGCGGGACCGGATCCGTACGCGGCGATGGCCGGCGCGCCCGACAGCGACGTGCGGGTGCTGCTGGCGCATCAGCCCCGCAGCGCGTACGACGCGCGGGCGGCGGGATTCGACCTCCAGCTCTCGGGCCACACACACGGCGGCCAGTTCTTCCCCTTCAACCTGCTGGTGCGCCTGTTCCAGCCGTTCGTCTCCGGGCTGCACCGGTTGGAGGAGATGTGGCTGTACGTGAGCCGCGGCACGGGGTATTGGGGACCCCCGCTGCGACTCTGGGCGCCGTCGGAGATCACGCTGATCGAGCTGATCGCGGCCGCCGGTTGAAGAGACGGCGAAACCGCGCGCCACACGACCCGTAGTCTCGACCCATGCAGGCGACCGAGTTCGAATTCCGCCACCGCTTCTGGGTGATCTTCACCGTGTTCGCCGCCGGGTTCGCCGCCTACGCGGTCGATCGTCAGAATACGGCCGCCGCGCTCGCCCACGGGAGCCGGATCGGAACACAGGCGATACTCGGGGCCGGCGCCTTGCTGGCCGCTGCCGCCGCGGCGTTGCGAACCTGGGCCAGCGCGTTTCTGCGTACGCCGGTCGTGAAAGACCAGCAGCTGCATGCCGACCGCCTCGTGGCGGACGGTCCCTACCGCTACCTCCGCAATCCGCTCTACCTGGGGACGCTGGCGCTCGCCGTCTGCTTCGGGCTGATGGCGAGCCGGGTGGGGTTTCTCGTGATCGTCGGAGGCCTGCTGATCGTCGTCTACCGGTTGATCGGGCGAGAAGAGGCGGCATTGGCGCGCAGCCAGGGCAGCGCCTATGCGGCATATCGGGCGCGCGTCCCCCGGCTGTGGCCGGCGCTCACGCCCCGGGTCCCCGCCAGCGGAGCGCGCGCGGCGTGGGGACAGGCGTTCGCCGGGGAGCTCATGATGTGGGCCTTCGCGCTGGCGGCGGCGACATTCGCCGTGACGCTCGATCGGCGCCTCTTCTACGCGTTCCTGGTCCTGGGATTCATCGGCTACCTGCCGGGCGTGCGGACCATCATTGCGCCTTCGAGGAGCCATCCATGAGTATGGCCACTCCCGTCGAGGTCATCCTGCGGCGGTTCGAGAAACCGGATGAGACGCGCATGATGCGGAAGGGCAAGTTCGAGCTCGTGAGGATCGGCGGGCTCACGATCGGGCGGGCGACCTACGAGCCCGGGTGGCGCTGGTCCGAGCACGTCGGGCCGACCGTGGGGGCGACACGCTGCTCGGTGGAGCACGTGGGCCTCGTCCTCGCCGGCACGGCGACCGCGGCACTGGAGGATGGCCGCGTGTTCGAGCTGCGAGCTGGGGAGCTGTTCTACATTCCGCCGATTCCGCACGACAGCTGGGTTGTGGGAGACGAGCCATACGTCTCGCTGCATTTTCTGGGCGCGGACCACTACGCTCGATAGGCGATCCCGTCCAACACTCCCCGGGTGAACGCGATCTCGTCGTCGTTCACGAGGTGCCCCATTCCGGGATAGATCCGCTCGGTGACCACAGCTCCCATCCGCGTGAACACGGCCGCGGACTCATCGACCCGCGTCTTCGGCACGTGCGCATCGACATCGCTGCATCCCAGGAAGATCGGAGTGCCGTCGAACGACCCGGGATACTCCCACGTGGTGCCGGGCGGCCCGATCAGTCCGCCGCTGTAGAGGATCACGCCGCCGTAACGCGTGGCGTGCTCCACGGCGAACTCGGCCGTGAGACACGCGCCCTGTGAGAATCCGAGCAGCATGATCTTGTCGCGTGGGATCCCCCGCGCGACGACGTCTTCGACGAGCTTCCCCAGCACCGAGAGGCCGGACGACAGGCCCGGCTCATTCTTCTCCTTCTCGGCCATGAAGCTCAGCGGATACCAGGTCCGCCCGGCGGCCGCCGGTGCCAGGTAGGTGAGGTCGGGACGCCCCAGCCGTGGCACGAGGTCGAGGATGTTGGACGGCGCGGCATTGCGGCCATGGACCATGATCACCACGGCGGAACTCTCCCCCAGCGGCACCCCGGCGCTCGCGCGAGGCTCTCCCGCGTGGGGCTTCACGCCCGGGGGGACTTGGCGTCGATGGGCGGCAGCTTCGCGGCGATCTCGGCCCGGTTCGGCTCCTCCCAGGGCGGCAGCTTCAGATCTTCGCCGAGGCAGGGCAGGGTCTCGTCGATGGTGAACCCGGGCGGGACGGTCGCGAGCTCGAACAGGACGCCCCCCGGTTCGCGGAAGTAGATCGAGCGGAAATACTGCCGGTCCATCACCGGGGTTACTTGGTAGCCCAGCCGCACCAGCTCGGCCCGCATCCGCAGCTGCTCCTCGTCGTCGCTCACGGCCATCGCGACGTGATGCACGGTACCCAGGCCGTTGATGCCCGGAGGGACGTCGGCCGCATGGACGACGTCGATGAGGCGCCCCGGGAGATCGCCGTTGACCGCGAGCCGGGTCCGGCTGGGGCCTTCGTTCACGACGTCGAACCCGAGCACCTGGGTCATCAGCTCCAGGGTTTTGGCGGGCGCGCGGATCGGCATCGTGACGCTATGGACCCCGCGGATGGCGCGCTCGGCGGGGACGCCACTCGAAACCCAGGGGGATCGCTCGTCCGCCCGGCCTGCCACGAGCTCGAGGATCAGGCCCGACGGGTCGGTGACGGTGATCGATTCTTCCCCGAAATGCGGGGGCTCGTCCTGGACCGTCGCGCCGCCGTCGTGCAGCCGTGCCTTCCAGAAGTCGAGCGAGCCGGCCGGGACCGAGAATGACGTGACCCGGATCTGCCCGGCACCCTTCTGCCCCACCGGCACGCCCCATCCCTTGTACGGGAAGGTCGTCATGATGGTGCCCGGGGCCCCAGCCTCGTTGCCGTAATAGAAGTGGTAGACGTTGTGATTGTCGAAGTTGACGGTCTTCTTCACGAGCCGCAGCCCCAGGACCTTCGCGTAGAAGTCGAAGTCCTGCTGGGCGTCGTTCACCGTCGCCGTCACGTGATGCAGGCCGCGCACGAGTTTCTCCATGTTGTGCAATCTAACCATGGCGAACTCGGCTTGACCGGCAGGGGGAGGATGGTGATGCTGCTCGCATGGCGATCCCGGGCTACAAGCGGCTCGTCCCCTGGTTGCTCGCGCGGGCCAACGGGCCCTATGAGCGCTGGATGGCCGACCGCAAGCGCAATCTGTTCGGCGCGCTGCGCGGCGTGGTGGTCGAAATCGGGCCTGGCGCCGGGGCCAACCTGCCGTACTTGAGGAGCGACGTGCGCTGGATCGGCATCGAGCCGAATCCCTACGCGCGGCCGTACCTGGAGCGCGCGGCCCGGGAGGCGGGCGTGGCGCACGAGCTGCGGGAGGGGGATGCGTAGCGGCTTCCAGTGGACGCGGTGAGCGCGGATGCCGTGATCGGTACGTTCGTGCTCTGCTCGCTGAATGACCCCGGAGCGGCGTTGCGCGAGATTCAGCGCGTGCTGAAGCCGGGTGGGCGCTACGCGTTCATCGAGCACGTGGCAGCGCCGGCGGGGACGTGGCGGCGGCGCGTGCAGCGCTGGGTGCGGCCCGCCTGGCGCGTGGTCGCGGACGGATGCTGTCCCGACCGGGAAACGCTGCAGGCGATTCGCGCCGCCGGATTTGCGCGCGTCGAGGCGGAGGAATTTCTCGCGCCGGCCGGGCTCGTCGCCCCCCATATCGCCGGGATCGCCGTGAAAG
>DATGDT010000148.1:0-12499 GCA_035310725.1 Gemmatimonadales bacterium | reverse complement strand
CGCCCCGATCTGTGGGACAGCTCCTACACGGAGACCAACGCCTTCCACGAAGCGTTCGGCGACTGCATGGCGATCCTCACCGGCTTCGAGGACCCGGCCACCCGGCTGCTCCTGCGGACCAAGCTCCGGCGGCAGAATTTTCTCGAGGCGACAGCCGAAGACCTTTCCGACGGGGTGCTGCGCGCGCTGGGGGCCAGCCACCCCGCGGCGAAGCCGCGCCACGCCCGCAATACCTTCAAGTGGGCGCTGCCGAGCACACTGCCCGCGTCGGGCCCGCCGGAAGTCCTCTCGAGCGAGGTCCACAGCTTCGCGCGGGTGTTCACCGGCTGTTTCTACGACACCATCCTGTACATCCTGCGCGACCGGATCGGCGGGTCAAACACGCCGACGTCCGCGCAGCTCGCCGCGGCCGTACGAACCGCCGGCAAGCTGTTGTTGCAGGCGGCCGCGGAGGCGCCGGTCACGGTGCGGTTCTTCCAGTCGGTGGGCCGGGCGATGGTGCTGGCGGACCAGGCGGCGAACAACGGCGCCAACCGGATGGCGATCCACGACGCCTTTCAGCGGCACAACATCGCGCTGGGGACCGCGGCGATGCTGGCCCCGGTCGCGGCCCTGGGCGGCAAAGTCGGCAAGCGGGGCGCGCTGTCGCGCTCCGCGGTGCAGGATCTGCGCACGCGGCTCGGCGCGGCGCCGGCCGAGCGCATGCTGGTGGAGCAGCGCGAGATCGGCGGGCTGACGGTGGTGTGCGCGACCCACCTGAAACAGGTCCCGCTGGGCGGGTTGGACCGCCGGCTCAGAGGCGTCGTCGCGGTCGCACCACAGCCGGTGCTGGTGCGATCCGTCGACCGAACAGCGGCGCTACTGGGGGGAATGCCGGAAGCCACGACCAGCGACGACGAGGTGAAAGCGTTCGTGGAGACCCTGCTCACGAGCGATCGGATCGCGTTCGATCGACCAGCGCGCTCAGGGATCAAATCCGGGGCCAGGCAGGACGTTCGGCTGCGCCTGCCGACGCATGCGGTTCACAAGGTTGGTGCGACGAAGGTACTGCGACGAGTGCGCTTCGCCTGCTGACGAGGAAGCGGTTAGATGGCGGAGTAGCGCTTGCGGATCAGGGTCTTCTTGCCCTTGGCGTCGGTCTTGACCTGGTGCGTCGTCCCCGGGGTGAGCGACTTGCCGTGCGCGATCTGTGCGTTGGCATCCAGAGTTTCGACGTACAACACCGCTTCGGCCCGCTCCTCTGTGGTCGCCTTCGCGGAAAGGCGGACTCGGACCGGGCCGCGCTTGGTGCGGGCGACGACCGTCTTCTTCTTCGGTTTCTTCTTGGCTTTCATCGGGACCATTCCCCACGCTGTGAACCTGACGCTCCCGCAATGTACACCGTGTCAAGGTGATGCGGGATGACGCCGCCGGTGCGAGCGCCTGTAGGATTTGCACCGACTTGTGGCTGACCGGGTTTCGTGCCAGGCTGCGGGAATTCGGGGACTCTCACACGTTCACCGTGGAGGCAGCCATGCAACGGGTGTCGCTCGTTACGGCCATGCTCTCGCTGGCCGGCTCGGTCGCCGTCGCGCAAGGAACACCCAAGGCCGAGGTAGGGACACTGGTCGGCGTCACCATTCTGAGGCAATCGGGGGCCAGCTTCACCCGCATCGGCATACCTGGAGATGGCATCCAGGCAGCCCCAACGCTCTACGCCACGATCTTCATGACACCGTCCGTCATGGTAGAGCCGCAACTCGCCTTCACCTACACCTCGTTCGGGACGTCTCACGCCACGGTGCTCGCGGCTGCCGGGCAGCTCGGGTACCTGTTCTCGCCGGCCGCGTCCGAATCGCCCTATGTCGCGGCGAACGTGGCGTTCGAATGGGTCTCCGGCGTCGGGAGTGGCGGCGGTCCAGCCGCGGGCGTGGCGGCGGGATACCGGTTCACCTTCAAGAGCCACCTGGCGATCCGGTTCGATGCCCGGTATCGGCGATGGTTCGGCGATTTCAGGGACCTGAACGAGATCGGTTTCGGGTTCGGTCTCGGGGCGACATTCTAGCGCCACATCTCCCTGAGCCGAGCTCGCACGTCGACGGCTGCCGTGACCGGCTCTCCGGGAGCCGGCTCGAGCCCGGGTCCGCCCGTCGCCTGGTGCTCGAACAGGGCCGCGACCCCGGCCGGGATGAACCGCGTGCGCGAGGCGAAGACGTGATGGTCGCCGTCGTTGCGGCCACGCGTGTAGAAGCGGTGCGGCTGCAGGATATAGAGGAAGAGGCGCGCCCGGGTCATCGCCACGTACAGCAGGCGGCGTTCTTCCTCGATTTCCTGTGGCGTCCCGCTCGCCATGTCCGAGGGAATGCAGCCGTCCACCGCATTCAGGACGTAGACCACATCCCATTCGAGGCCCTTGGCGGAGTGAATCGTCGAGAGGATGAGGTAGTCCTCGTCGAGTAGCGGATCCGCGGCTTCGTCGCCGAGCGCGTCGGGAGGGTCGAGGGTCAGGTCGCTGAGGAAGCTCTGGCGACTCGCATGCCCGGCCGCGAGCTGCTCGAGCTGTTCCAGATCGGCGGCGCGCAGCGGCGCGGCGTCGTACAGCCGCTCGAGCAGCGGCTCGTACCAGCGTCGCACGCTGCCGAGCTGGCCCTGCCATTGCGTGGCCCGTCGCAGGCCGAACATCAGCTCGCAGAACGCCGGCCACTCGGCGCGGGCGGCAGCCGGCACAGGAAGCGCTGACAATCTCGCGAAGTCACACTGCTCGGCGGCGAATCGCTCCTGGAGTTTGCGGGCGTGGCCCGGCCCCAGTCCCGTCAGAAGCTGCAGCACCCGAAACGCCGCGATTTCATCGCGCGGGTTCTCGGCCCAGCGCAGCACGCAGAGCACGTCCTTCACGTGCGCCGCCTCGAGGAACTTGAGCCCGCCGAACTTCACGAAGGGGATGTTGCGGCGCGCCAGCTCGACCTCCAGCAGATCGGAGTGATGCGCGGCACGCATCAGGACCGCCTGCCGCCTCAGGTCGATGCCCGCTTCGCGGTGCGCGAGCACTCGCTCCACCACGAAGTCGGCCTGCGCCTGTTCGTCCCTGGCCGCCACGAGAAGCGGGCGCTGCGCCGAAGCCCGGGTGGTGAACAGGCGCTTCGCAAACCCTTCCGGGGCGAGCGCGATCACCGCGTTGGCCGAGTCGAGGATCGGCTGGGTGGAGCGGTAGTTCTGCTCCAGGGCGACGACGTGCGCCGGCGGGGTGAACTGGCCGGGGAAGTCGAGGATGTTGCGGACGGTGGCCGCCCGGAACGAGTAGATCGACTGCGCGTCGTCGCCCACGACCGCGAGGCCGCGGCCGTCAGGCTTGAGCCCACGCAGGATGCCGGCCTGGAGCGCGTTCGTGTCCTGATACTCGTCCACCAGCACGTGGTCGAAGCGGCGCCGGACCGCCTCGGCCGGCGCGTCCGCCTGCATCAGATGGAACCAGTAGAGCAGCAGGTCGTCATAGTCGAGCAGATGCTGGCGTTGCTTCGCGTCTACGTAGGACCGGAACAGGCGCTTCAACTCGTCGGTCCAGCCGGCGCACCAGGGGAAGGCTCGCTCCAGGGTCTGCTCCAATGGCTGGCCCGAGTTCACCGCGTGGGAGTAGATGGCGAGGCAGGTGTCCTTCTTGGGGAAGCGAGTCGCCTGTTTGGAGAGGCCCAGCTCGTTGCGGACGAGATTCAGGAGATCGGCCGAGTCGGAGCGGTCGAGCACGGTGAAGGCGGGGTCGAGGCTCAGGGAGTCGGCGTGATGTCGCAGCAGGCGATTCGCGATGGCGTGGAACGTCCCCGACCACTCGATCCGCGCGGGCTTCGCTCTGTTTCTGGCGACCTGAGCGACGATCTGCGCCGCCCGACGCGTCATGGACTCGGCGGCGCGCCGCGTGAAGGTGAGGAGCAGAATGCGTCGCGCGTCCGCCCCGCGCACGATCAGGTGCGCGACCCGGTGCGCCAGGGTGGTCGTCTTGCCCGTTCCCGCACCGGCGATGATGAGCAGCGGGCCGGGGAACTCACCCGGCAGCGAGTCGGTGCCGTACTCCGCAGCCGCGCGCTGGCCGGCATTGAGCCCCTGGAGGTGGTCCGAAGGCTTGAACATGGTGCCCCGAATGTAACCCGAAGGGGTGGGGCACCGCCAACTTCCGGTTCGGAATTACCGGTTACCGCCCGTCGACTCCGCCCCTGCTCCCAGGGCTCCGAACGCGTACCACCATCCGGTCACTGTGGATCTCCGATAGAGCACGGTGCGGCGGTTTCCGTGGAAGTTGTAGGTGACCGTTCCCTCGTTCCGCGTCAGGATCTCGGCGAACGCCGCCCGCATGTCCTCATCGCCCAGCTTCATGGGCTCGGTGAAGATCAGGTTCGGGTCCGAGTTCAGCGCTCCAATCGGCGTGGAATCGATGGCGAAGAAGATCAGCCGCTCCTCCAGGCCTCCCAGCTCCCGCCGCAGCAGCCCTCCGAGGCTATCCAGATGCACCGAGGCGCCGAGCACTCCGGTCACGGCGTTGCCGCGGCCACGCACCGGCACGGCGACGATCGCGGTGTTGCGGCTCGTGGAGTGGCTGACCACCAGATCGCCGAGGATAGTCTGGCCGCGCAGCACCTTGGGGAAGTACGCGCGGTCGGTGAGGGTGCCGGCGGCCCGCCCCTGTTGCACGGTCCAGTAGGTGCCGTTGGGCCTGGCGTACCAGAGCACGGCGGGAACGCTCATCGTCGCCACTTCAGCGAGTGGCCCGCGGATGCGCTGCCAGTCGCCCGAACGGACGGCGTCGGTCGCGGCGACAAGGCGCAGCAGGTCCGCCAGTTGCTTCAGGTGTGCATCGCTGAGCGACATGAAGGAGTGCAGCGCGACCTGGCCGTCCACAGTGAACGACGGGTCGGGCTGCTGTTGTGCGTGGGCAATGCGAGACGCGAGTACACCGAGCCCCAGCACTGCGATGGCGCTGATCTTCGACATGGTTCGTCTCCTCGAGGCGGGAATGACGCTGGCGCAGCCTATCGCTCCACCCCTGAGCAGCGAATGAGTTATGGATGAAAAGGGCTATCCCGACGGGCGATGGTGCAGCGCCAGCTTCCGCAGCTCCTCGAGCAGGAACATGCCGACGGCGCAGGCGGCGGCGACGAGCCAGGCCGCTGAGGGAATCGGCGCCGTACCGAACACGCGCTGGCCGACCGGCAGGTAGACGATGGCCAGGATCAGGAGAACCTCTCCCAGGATGCCGCCGAGAATCAGCGGGTTGGAGAGGAGCCCGAGTCGGAACGCCGAGCGCGTCTCGCTGCGGCACAGGAAGACGTTGGCGATCTGCGCCACGATGATCGCACAGAGGGTCGCCGTCGTGGCCTGCAGATAGAGCGGGTCGTCCAGCGCCAGCTCTCGTCCGTATGACCAGCCGCCGCGGGTCAGCACGAAGAAGAACGTCGTCATCGCCGCGACGGCTTCCAGGAGGCCGAGGAACAGGTACGCCCGCGTCAGGAGCGCGGCGTCGAGCAGCCGCCTGGTCCTGGCGCGAGGCGGGAGGCTCATCACCTGCGGGTCGGGGCGTTCTGCGCCGAGTGCGAGTGCCGGGAGCAGGTCGGTGCCCAGGTCCACGGCGAGGATCTGGACGATCGTCAGCGCGAGGGGGATGCGGAGCAGCACGAACGCGAGGTAGGGGATCAGCTCCGGCACGTTCGAGGTCAGGATGTACGTGAGGAATTTCCGGATATTGGCGAAGACCGTGCGCCCTTCCTCGACGGCGTTGACGATGCTCGCGAAGTTGTCGTCGGCGAGGATGATGTCGGCGGCTTCGCGCGCCACCTCCGTGCCGGTGAGCCCCATGGCGATGCCGACGTCCGCCTGCCGCAGAGCCGGTGCGTCGTTCACGCCGTCACCCGTCGCCGCGACGATCGCGCCTTTGCGCTTGAGGACGCGCACGATCCGCATCTTCTGGTCGGGATCCACCCGGGCGAACACGATCTCCGGCGCGTCGAGGGCGAGTTGCAGCTGCGTATCGCTCACCCGCCGCAGGTTCTCGCCGCGGTACACGAGCGGCTCGGCCGAGCCGATCAGGCCGATCTCCCGGCCGATCGCCACCGCGGTGGACGGGTGGTCGCCGGTGATCATGATGACCTTGATCCCCGCTGCGCGGCAGCGCCGGATCGCGTCGGGCACTTCACGACGCGGCGGATCCTCCAACCCGATCAGACCGCTCAGGATCAGATCGGATTCGAGGGCGTCCCGCTCGTAGGGTTCCGCGACCCGCCGATAGGCGAAGGCGAGGACCCGGAGGCCGGCGTCGGCCATGGAATGCTGCGCCGCCAGGATCTTCTCGCCGAGCTCGGGCGTCAGCTCCCGCGTCTCGCTCTCGTGCACGACCTCCCGGCACAGCGGCAAGACCGATTCCAGGGCGCCCTTCACGTAGAGCAAAGCTCCGTCGGAAGTGCGCTGCAGCACGGCCAGGCGCTTGCGGTCCGCGTCGAAGGGGATCTCGTCGAGGCGCCCGCCGTCCACGAGGTCCGGAACCACAGAGGCCGCACTCTCGACCAGCGCGGCTTCCATCGGGTCCCCGAGCGTCTGCACTCTGCCGTCGCGTTCGACGGACTTCAGATCGTGACACAGTCGCGCCGCTTCGAACAGCCGGCGCTCGAGGCTGCCCGCCTGCAGCCGTTGCGCGACTTGCGGGCCATCATCGAGGAACCGTCCCGAGAGGTAGAGCTGGCGCACGGTCATGCGATTCGTGGTCAGGGTCCCGGTCTTGTCGGTGCAGATGACCGTGACCGCCCCGAGGGTTTCGACCGACGGCAGGTGACGGACCAGGGCGTTGCGCCGCGCCATGCGTCGCGCGCCGGCCGCGAGGGCCAGCGTCACGGTCGGCAGCAATCCTTCGGGAACGTTCGCCACGATGATGCCGATCGCGAACGTCAGGTTCCCCCAGAACGGCAGACCCAGCACCTGACCGACGGCGAAAAAGACCACCCCCAGGGAGGTCGAGATGATCGCGACCAGCCGGCTCAAGCGTGCGATCTCGTCCTGTAGCGGGGTGGGGGGCTCCACGACCATCTGGGTCAGCCCGGCGATCTTGCCGAATTCCGTATGCATGCCGGTGGCAAACGCGAGCGCGCGCCCCTGGCCCCGCACGAGGGAAGTGCCGGCGAGCAGCACGTTGGCCGCCCGAATCACGTCGTCTTCCTCGCTTGGGCCGGCGGTCCGAGACAGGGGCACCGATTCTCCCGTGATCGCCGCGGCATTGACCCGCACCCCTGCGCCGTCGATCAGGCGGCAATCCGCCGGCACCACGTCGCCCTCTTCCAGCAGCAACACGTCGCCCGGCACCAGCTGAAGGGCGGGGATGTCGGTGAGCTTTCCGTCCCGCAGCGCCTTGGCGCGCTGAGGCAGGAGCCGGCGCAGCGCGGCGATGGCGCGTTCGGCGCGGTACTCCTGCCAGAAGCTGAACACGCCATTGACGAGGATCACGCCGAGAATCGCGTAGCCGAGCGTGGCCATGCCGCCGGCGGGCTGGTTGCGCCCCGCCACGAACGCGAGCGCGGCGGCGACCCACAGGATCAGCGCGAAGAAATGAGTGAACTGCCTCAGGAAGCGAAAGCTGAGCGAGGGGCCGCGGATCTCCTGGACGATATTGGGCCCGTATTCCTCCATCCGCCGCAGGGCCTCGGTCGACGACAGGCCCTGCGCATCGCTGCGCAGGCTGCGCAGCGCGTCCGGCACGCCGAGGCGCTGGATTCTCACCGCCTCAAATCTACCGCTCGCCCTTGCCGGCGCTTCCGGATGACAGCCCCCTCACCGCAAGCTCAGCGTCGATTCACGTCCCATCGAGGACATTGGGCAGCGGATAGTGCTCGGTTCCAGTCGGAGGTGGGCCATGACCGAGAAGTCACTCCGCAGCATCTTCATCGTCGGCACGGTGCTTTTCCTCGGCGTGCTCGTCGTCATGAGCCGGGATTCCGTGTCGCAGCTCGTGTCGGGGCGCACACCAGCGCTCACGTCGGACGTCGCCGCCGGCAAGCGGGTATGGCAGGGCAAGAACTGCAACGACTGCCACACGATCCTCGGGATCGGCGGCTACTACGCGCCCGATCTCACGAAAGTGATGGAGCGGCGCGATGCGGTCTGGCTGGCCAGCTGGCTCGCGGATCCGCAGGCAGTCAATCCCGCGACGACGATGCCCAACCAGCGGCTTGCCGCGGCCGACGTGACCGCGCTCGTCTCGTTCTTCCAGTGGGTGGGCGGCATCAACACGAACGATTGGCCCCCCCAGCCGCGTCTCAGTCTCGGCGGCGGCGCGGATACCGC
The DNA here is from genome assembly GCA_035310725.1 of Gemmatimonadales bacterium. Lineage (GTDB taxonomy): Bacteria > Gemmatimonadota > Gemmatimonadetes > Gemmatimonadales > GWC2-71-9 > DASTHG01. The sequence goes on along the minus strand of DATGDT010000148.1, from coordinate 4,207 downwards.
GAGCGGCGCGGTGGTCTTCCAGCAGAAGGGGTGCTCCGCTTGCCATCGGGTCGCCGGGAAGGGCCCCGTCGGACCGGGTCCGGACCTGACCCGCATCGGCGGTACCCCCTATGACGCGCTGCCCAACACGCCGGAGTTTCTGGCGAAGTGGCTCGAGAATCCGCAGGCGCAGAAGCCCGGTACGGTGATGCCGCGGATCCCGCTGATCCCGGCCGAGCGCGACGCCCTCGTCCGCTACCTCACGTCGCTCAAGTAGAGGACTCCGACCGTGACCACCGTTCCGCAGCCCCGGCACCCGTCGCAGCGGGTCGCCTACGCGTTCTTCGTCGCCGCGGCGATCCTGTTCCTGCTTCAAGTGCTCTTCGGCCTGCTCATCGCCGCCCAGTACGTCTGGCCGACGTTGCTCATGAACGAGCTTCCGTTCAACGTGGGCCGCGCCACCCACCTCAATCTGCTGACCTTCTGGTCGTTGCTCGGTCTGATGGGGGCGACCTATTACCTCGTGCCCGACGAAACGGATTCCGAGCTCGCCAGCGTCCCGCTCGCCTACGTGCAGCTGGGGGTGATGCTGCTCGCGGGCGTCGGTGCGCTGGTCAGCCTCTGGTTCTTCGGCCAGAGCCGGGGAAAACCGTTCACCGAGGCGGCGATGCCCTGGCCCTGGGTGATCGCGCTGGGGGCGGTGTTGTTTCTCGTCAACGTCGGTGCCACCATCGTGCGCGCGCGGCGCTGGACCGCGATCACCGTCGTGCTGTTCGGCGGGATGACGGGTCTTTCCCTGCTGTACCTGATCAACCTCGGTACCTCCGCCAACCTGGCGGTGGACTACTACTGGTGGTGGTGGCTCATCCACCTGTGGGTCGAGGGAACCTGGGAGCTCGTCGCCGCGGCGATCATGGCGTACCTGTTGATCACGCTGACCGGCGTCGAGCGAGCCCGGATGCACCGCTGGCTCTACGTCGAGGTGTCGCTGGTGCTGTTCACCGGGATCATCGGGATCGGCCACCACTACTACTGGATCGGCACTCCCCGCTACTGGCTGCTGTGGGGCGCGCTGTTCAGCGCGTTCGAGCCCATTCCCATCGCCCTCATGGCGTGGGATGCTTTCGCGAGCATGAAGCATCGCCGGGTGGAGCCCACGAACCGCGTCGCCTGGTACTGGCTGGGCGGCTCGGCGATCGGCCACCTGCTGGGCGCGGGCGTGTGGGGATTCGCCATGACGCTCCCGCAGATCAACAAGTGGACGCACGGCACCCAGCTGACCGCGTCCCACGGCCATTTCGCGTTCTACGGGGCGTTCGCCATGCTGGTGCTGGCAGCGGTCTATACGATCCTCCCGCGGCTGCGGGGGGTCGAGCGCGTGCCGGAACGGCGTGGGCTCCAGGCCTTCTGGCTGATGACGGCCGGCATGCTCGCCATGGTGACGGCGTTCACCATCGCCGGGGTGGTGCAGGTGTACCTGAACAGGATGCTGGGCCTCGACTTCATGACGGTCCGCACGCAGTACGTGGGCTTCTGGATCTTCTGGGTATGGCTGTTCGGGCTGTCGCTGTTCCTCCCCGGGTGCGCGCTGTACGTGAGGGACTTCTTCGCCCTGACGCGGAAGGCGAGTCTCAGACCGTTGCCGTCCTAGGAGCTCCGGCATCACAGCTCCCGGGGATCCCGCCTTGCCCGCTGGTCGCCGGGAGGTGCATGCTATCGCATGCACCTGCACATCTTCGCGGTCGCCGCACTCATCTCCGCGCTACCGGCACGGCAGCAGGTCGACAGCGTGCAGCCCGTGCCCGCCGCGGCCCAGGCGAGCGACCACTTCGATCCGGTCGCCGCGACCCGCGCCTACCTCGCGACTGTGCCCGCCGACGCGAAAGCGCGCTCTGACGCCTACTTCGAGGGGGGCTACTGGCTGATCCTCTGGGACTTCCTGGTGTCGACGGCCGTGTACCTGCTGTTGCTCGTCACCGGATGGTCAGCCCGGATGCGCGATCTCGCCGAACGGGTCACGCGCTTCACGCCGCTGCGCACGGCGTTCTACTGGGTGCAATTCCTGATCGTGACCAGCGTGCTCGCCCTCCCGTTGACCGTCTACGCGGGGTTCGTGCGCGAACACGCGTACGGCCTCGCCACGCAAGGCTTCGGCTCGTGGTTCGGCGATCAATTGAAGGGCCTGGCGGTGGGGCTCGTGTTCGGCGGCATGTTCGCGATCGTGATCTACACTGTGCTGCGGCGCGCGCCGCGCACCTGGTGGCTCTGGGGCAGCGTGGTCACCGTGCTGTTCCAGATGCTCGGCGCCCTGATCGCACCGGTGTACATCTTTCCGCTCTTCAACACCTACAAGAAGCTGGAGGACCCGCGCGTGACGGCGCCGATCCTCAGCCTGGCGCGCGCCAACGGGATTCCCGCGAGCGAGGTGTACGAGGTGAACGCCTCGCGCCAGTCGACGCGCGTCAGCGCCAACGTCTCGGGATTCCTCGGCACGGAGCGCATCACCCTGAACGACAATCTGCTGGCGCGCGGTTCGCTCCCAGAGATCAAGGCCGTCATGGGCCACGAGATGGGACACTACGTCCTGAACCACGTGTACAAGGGCATTCTCTTCTTCGCGATCGTGGTCGTCGTCGGCTTCGGACTGCTGCGCTGGGGCGCGGACCGGCTGCTCGCCCGGTGGGGGGCAGCGTGGGGACTGCGTGGCGTGGACGACGTCGCCGCCCTGCCGCTGCTCGCGCTGCTCGTCACGATCTACGGCTTCGTGCTCACCCCCATCACCAACAGCTACATCCGGACCCAGGAATACGAAGCCGACATCTTCGGCCTGAACGCGGCGCGAGAGCCCGACGCCGAAGCGACGATCGCGCTGAAGTTGGGAGAGTACCGCAAGCTCGACCCCGGCGCACTCGAGGAAGTGCTGTTCTTCGATCATCCCAGCGGCCGCACGCGCATCATGGCGGCGATGCGGTGGAAGGCGGAGCATCTCGATGGGGGCAGGTGACAGCCCCCTCACCGTCGTCTCAGCGCCCGTTCACACCCCGGCGGAGAGATTGCGACCGGAGGTGGGTGTATGTCCAACAACGCGCTCCGCAATATCCTCATCGGTGCCACGGTATTCGTGCTCGGCGTGGTCCTCGTCGTGCGTCGAGGTTCCCTGTCCGAGCTCGTTCCGAGCGACACCCCAACGCTCACCGCGGACGCCGCGACGGGTGAGCATGTCTTTCAAAACAAGAACTGCAGCGGCTGCCATTCGATCCTGGGCAGCGGCGGCAATAGCGCCCCGGACCTGACGACAGTGATCGCGCGGCGCGATCCGGTCTGGTTGGCGCGCTGGCTCGCCAATCCGCAGGCAGTGAAACCCGGCACCGCGATGCCCAGGCCATCGCTCGCGGCCGCCGACGTGACTGGTCTCGTCGCGTTCTTCCGGTGGGTGGGAGGCGTGGACGCGCGGGCCACAGCCGTGACCGACAGCGCCACGGGAGCGGCGATCTTCAAGCAGAAAGGCTGCTCCGCCTGCCATCGGATCGGCGGCCAGGGACCCATAGGGATCGGTCCGGATCTGTCGCGCATCGGCGGGACACCCTATGACGGGTTGCCCAACACGCCCGAGTTCCTGGCGAAGTGGCTCGACAACCCGCCGGCGCAGAAGGCCAACACGATGATGCCGCGTATGCCACTGACCCCCGCCGAACGCGACGTCCTGGTCCGGTACCTCACGTCCTTGAAGTAGGGGCCCGGGCGGGCCGCTGTTCTGGGCGCTCGTCGCGAGTCTGGTCAGCGCGACGAGCGCCGTTCGCATGGCGACCCACGCACATCCAACCGGAGTCTCGATGTCGTCTCTTATGTGGAGCGGCGGGCAACACCTCGACGCTCACGAATCGACCAATCGCACTTACATGGAGACGCACACGACATGAGACGCACCTTCCTCAGGGGCCTGAGCGTCGCGCTCGGCCTTGGACTTCTTTTCACCGCACCACAGACCGCCGCGGCCCAGCGCACGGCTCCTCCGGGCGGCTCCTACAAGCAGGTCAGCACGCTCGTTCCGCTGCCTGATTTCGTGCCGGGTCTGGGGACGTTGTACGTCGACCCCGCGACGTTGCCGGCGGGTCCGTTCCTGGCATACGACCGCAAGGGTACCCTGGTGAGCTCGATCTACATGATCCCGCTCAGCCAGATGAACGCCCAGAAGAACTTCGCTGATCTGAACGTCGCGAAGGGACAG
>DATGDT010000147.1:0-7676 GCA_035310725.1 Gemmatimonadales bacterium | reverse complement strand
ACCACGTCGCAAACTCCCTGGCGTCCGTGATAGCGCGCCACACCCTGGAGCGCGGGGCGCGGATGGTAACGACCTTCTCGATACGATCGGTGCTGGCGGCATTCTTGGCTTGTGCGACCATCGGAACCATCCTCGCTGGTGGAAGCGGTCAGTGATTTGTGCAACCGTTGTGTTGCGTATTATAGAGCGGGATCGGAGAATATGCAATAGGGGTGTTGCGCATTCTGAAACGGCTCAGGCCGGCGTACTACCCGTCGTTCCCGCGCGCCACCCTCGCCCTCGATATCCGGATCGAGGCGGGCATCCGCGCCTCGCCAGACTGCGGCGGGCAGTCCATCTTCCCGTGAGTGTCTGACCTATCCACCCGCCTCGGAACCGCCCCTTCGGCCCACCACTTTCCGGTGAAGATCCGATGACTGTGGAAGGCCTCAGGGCAAGCCTCGCTGACCCCTACCGCATCGGAGCGGCGCTTGCCCTGCTGGCCGCTGTTCCGATGATCCGTCTGGCCGCACAATGCCCCGACGGCTCGGCACCGCCGTGCCGTGTCGCGCGCCCTTCGGCTGCGCCGGCGGCGAACAGCGTCGCCGTCCTCTATTTCGAGAACCGCTCGCGCGACAGCGCCGACGCCTACCTGGCCGAGGGACTGACCGAAGCGATCATCACCCAGCTCGGCGACCTGCCGCGGCTCACGGTGAAATCCCGGTTCCTGGTGCGCCGCTACCGCGGCATGGCGGTTCCCGCCGACCCGGCCGCGATCGGCCGCGCGCTCGGTGCCACCTACCTCGTGACGGGCAGCGTGCAGCGCGCCGGTAATCGCCTGCGCGTGACCGCGGAGCTGGCGCGTGCCTCGAGCGGCGATCGCGTCTGGGGACAGCAGTACGACCGCGGCGACGGCGACGTGTTCGCCATTCAGGAGGACATCGCCCGGGGCGTCGCGACCGGCGTCGCCGGCCGGCTGCTCCCGGCTGAGGCGGCGTCGCTCGCCGTGCGGCCCACCCGCAACATCGAAGCCTACGACCGGATGCTCCGTGGCGACGTGCTGCTGGCGCGGCGCGATCCGGCGTCGGTGCGCGGCGCGATCGTCGAGTACGCGGCCGCGGCGCGGCTGGATCCGTCGCTCGCCTCTCCGTGGGCCAGGATCGGGCTCGCCGACGCCATCCGGCTGTACTGGGGCTGGGGCGATGGCACGCCACCGCCCGACAGCATCTTGGCGAACGGCTGGGCCGCGGCGGACCGCGCGCTGGCGCTCGATTCGTCGAGCTCGGATGGCTGGATGGCGCGCGGCTACCTGCTGATGTTTCGCCATCCGCGCACTTGGGACGGCGCCGAGGAGGCGATGCGGCGCGCCGTGGCGCTGAATCCGCGCAACGCCGAGGCGTGGCAGCAGCTGGGCGACTTGCTCAGCACCAAGAGCGCCGGTCATCCCGCGGCGGACAGCGTGCGGCGGGAGGCGATGATCGCTTACCAGCGTGCCCTGGACGTCGAGCCGAGCCGGCCGACCACGTTGAAGGTCCTCGCCAACATCCAACCCTCCGCGCGTGAGCAGTTGGTCCTGCTCGACAGTGCGCTCGGCATCAATCCCGCGGATTACAGCATTCCCTTCTTCCGCGGCAACGCGCTGCTCGCGCTCGGCGACACCGCCAGCGCGCGCGCGAGCGCGGACGAGAGCCTCCGGCTGGCACCGGAAGGGGCACGGTATACGGGCGCCGCGCTCCGGGCGATGCTGGCGGTTCAGCTCGGGGATACGGCCGACGCCCGCAGCCGTGTCGCGGCGCTGCTGCACGAGCTGCCTCGAGCCGGTCCGCTGGAGATGTGGACCGGCTCGGGTCTCGCGACGGCGTTGTGGCAGCTGGGCGACCGGGAGGGCGCCCGCGCGGTCCTGGAGCGTATGCCGCGGGGTGCCATGACCTGGGCGCTGAACCTGGCGACGTTGCGGCAGCTCGACCTGGCCGACCCGGTCCAGCGCCGTCTGTACGAGGAGAATAGACCGCCGTGGGCGCGCTGAGCCGGGTAGCCGCGGGGCAGGGAGGCGCCGCCTAGCTCGTGATGCCCAGGCCCTCGTGGAGGAACACGTAGCTCATCGCGATCGTGAGCGCCTGATCCAACACGACTCGAGCCCCGAAGTCCAATGCCGGATCGGCCGCGCCGTCCAGAGCGGCGATCAGCTTCTTCCGGTCGAGAAACGGGACGGCGTCGGCGCCGGCCCCGCGCAACGTGTCCTGCAGCAGCGCGTGCAGGCGCTCCTCCGGATGCAGGGTGGCGGGTGGACTCAGGAATGGGTGCTTCTGGCGGGCGTACGCCGTGTCGGTAATGACATCCTTCACCGCCTCGCGCAGAATGTACTTCTCCGTCATGCCGCGGATCTTGAGCGCCACCGGCACCTGGTGCAGGTACTCGGCCACGTGGTGGTCCATGAACGCCACGCGCCCTTCGACCGAATGCGCCATCTCCATGCGGTCTCCGAGGTTCGTCAGGATGTAGTGCGGCAGCGCGGTCTTGGCCCAGAGATACAGGGCGACGTGCACCGCGTTGCGTCCCAGGAGCCTCGAGCGGACGTCGACGGACGCGAGCACGCCTCCCATCACATCGACACCATTCTGGCCGGCCAGGAAGTCGTCGGGCATCAGATCCCGGACGCGGCGCGCGAGCCCGGTCTGCGTATCGACCCACGAGGGCACGAAGCCCAGAACCTGTTTGCAGATCACGCCGGAGTCCCCTTCGCCTTCGGGCATGAGGATCCCGCGGGACACTTGATTGCTGCTCTCGAGCTCCCTCAGGAGGCGGTCGACCTCGGCGGGTGACTGGCCCACGGTGTGGTACAGCAGCATGTCGCGTCGGAAATGCGGGTACCCGGCGAGGATCTCGTCAGACCCCTCGCCGGTGAGGACCACCTTGTAGCCGCTGTCGCGCACTGCGCGGCTGAGCATGTACTTGGCCACCGAATGCGCGTTCAAGCACGGCAGCTCGGCGTGCAGGACGGCGTCGCGGAAGTGCGTGGCGAGGTCTCCTTGCGTGACCGGAACCGGGTGGTAGTCCGCCCCGGCGTGCTGCGCCATTTCACGGGCGATCGGGCTCTCGTCGTATTGCGGGCTCTCGAACGTGAGGGTGTAGGACCGGATCGGCCCACTGTGATGGAGCGCGGCCAGGCCCAAAACGGCGCAGGAGTCGATGCCCCCGCTGACGTAACAGCCCACCGGTACATCGGCGCGGAGCCGTGTCTTGACGGCGTCCTCGAGGACCTGCCGGAAGCCCTCGACCCACTCCGCCTCAGAGCGTCCGTTCGACCCGTTTCCCGTCTTCCCGTTCGCGTCGGCCGGGTAATCGATGTCCCAGTACTGGTGCACGCGCGCGCTCTCGCGCGAGGCGCGCAGGAAGTGTCCCGGCGGGAGGTTCTGCACGTGCCGGAACAGCGTCCGCTCACCCGGCACCATGAAGCCGCCGGCGTACACCGACTCCGCGCTCCATGCCGCCGGCACGCCCATCGCGAAGAGGGCCTTTACCTCGGAGGCGAGGTAGAGGGCGCTCCGCCAGTGAGCGTAGAAGAGCGGCTTGACGCCGAAGCGGTCCCGCGCGGCGAACAGACGCTGGTTGCGTCCGTCCCAGATCACGAACGCGAATTCCCCCCGCAGCTCGTGCACGCATTCCGGCCCCAGGTCCTCGTACAGATGGAGCGCGATCTCGCTGTCGGATCGGGTGCGGAATCGGTGCCCCCGGGCCTCGAGGGTTCGGCGGATCCGCTCGAAGTCGTAGAACTCGCCGTTGGCCACGATCCACAAGGACTCGTCCTCGTTGGCGATCGGCTGGTCACCCGTCTGGAGGTCGATGATCGAGAGGCGGGCATGCCCCAGGGCGATGCTCCGGTCCGGAGACAGCCAGTGGCCGCGGCCGTCGGGACCGCGGTGGTCGAGTGCGGCGATCCCGGCTCGCACCGCATCCGCCGAGACCGGCGCGCCCGAGGAAAGAACAGCGGTGATGCCGCACATCGATGGCCTCGTGAGCGTTCGGGTGAAGGGCTGATCAGCAGGGTCGTCAGATATACGCGGTTCCGGTCGAGGTCAACAGCGGTGAGAATCCGATGATCGAGGAGCGCCTCAGGGCCGGCCTAGAGGGCCTCGTCCGCCGAACGAACCGCGTTGAGCAGCACATCGGCTCCGTTCGAAATGTCCTCCGGCTTGCTGAACTCGCGCGGGGAGTGGCTGATCCCGCCGACGCTCGGGATGAAGATCATCCCCATCGGGGCAATGCGTGCGATCTCCTGGGCGTCGTGGCCAGCGCCGCTCGGCATCCGCTGGCGGGTGAGGCCCAGGGCGTCCGCGGCGGCATCAATCCAGCCCATGACACGCGGATCAGCGAGCGCGGGCTCGCTCGAGACCAGAGTGGCAATCGCGAACCGGGTCCCGGTGGCCGACCCGATCTCGCGGGCGATCTGCTCGAATCTCGCGGTAAACCGAGAGAGCTTTTCCGGGGAGAGGTCCCGGAGGTCCACGGTGAGCACCACCTGGCCTGGGATCACGTTGATGGTGTTGGGAGACGGGATCACGCGGCCCACGGTGGCGACCTGGCGGCCGGGTTCGGCGCGGATCGCGTCGTTCAGGGCGACGGTGAACTTGGCGGCGGCGAGCATCGCATCCTGCCGCTGGTCCATCGGAGTCGTCCCCGCGTGGTTGGCCATCCCGGTGACGGCAATCTCGAACCAGCGGAGCCCGACGATCCCTTCCACGACGCCGATCCGGAGCCCGGCCTGCTCGAGCCGGCCACCCTGCTCGATGTGGAGCTCCATGTAGCAGGCGAGGTCCCCCCGCTTCCGCACCGCTGCGGCGAGGCGGGAGACGTCACCGCCCACGAGGGCGATTCCCTCGCGGATGGTCTTGCCCGAGCGTGCCGTTTTGTCGAGGTCGGCGGGCTTGAGGTCGCCGATCGCGAGCTTGCTGCCGATCGTCCCGCCTTCCTCGTTCTGCCACACGACGACTTCCAGCGGGTGGCGGAGCCGGATGCCTTGCTCGCGGAGGGATCGGGCGACCTCGAGCGCGCCGAACGACCCCACGGGTCCGTCGTAATTCCCGCCATCCGTAACCGAGTCCACGTGGGAGCCGATCAGGATGGAGGGAAGGCTTGGGTCGGTCCCGGGGAGGAGCCCACCGATGTTGCCGGCGGTGTCGATCCTTGGATTGAGCCCGGCTTCACGGAAGAGGTCGAGGGTGAAGGCCCGGCCGGCGAGATCGGCGTCGGAGTAGGCGACGCGGTTGATGCCGCCCGGCGTGCGGCCGATCGAGTCGAGGCGGGCGAGCCAGGAGTTGAGCCGGGCGCCGTTCACCCGCAGGGGATCCGGTCGGCTACCGAAGCGGAGGAATGGGGTCACGGCGGTCGCGGCAGCGGCGCTGCGGAGGAATGCTCGGCGGTTCATGAGGCCGCAATGTACGGTCTTGTGACCCAACGCGTCATCGCTCTTCCGACCAGAGAGGTGAGGGACGGCCCTCCGGTTGAGGTAGCGCCGGCTGCTAGAAGACGGACGTGAAGAACAGTCGCATCTGTGCTCCGCTCCCCGTGACGTCGCGCAGCGCATCCACGCCGACTGTGGCACCGGGAACCTTGGCGCGAACCTCCAGCCCCGCGCTGAATCTGGTCCGCGCACCCGCCGCGGCGGCCATCTCAGCCGCCACTCCGCCGGACAGCCCGCGAGCGAGTGGCACCGTGATCGCGAGGGGTGAGATCGAGAGTTTGCGCGCCGTCCTGCCGGCATAGGGGACGGTCAACTTCACAGTCGCGCGAGACGTGACGGAGCCCGTGTGGACCGTCGGCAGCCAGTAGATCTGTGCAAACGAGACGGTGCGGGTTTCGGCCGTCGCGAACATGAGCCAGTGCTCCGCCGCGCCGGTCCTGACCACCACGCCGACACCTCCCACCAGCTCGGCGTAGCCCGTCCGCGGGTTGTGCAGCACGCCGCCCATCGCAAACGCCGCGTGCCAGCCGTAGCCCGCGTACATGGATGCCGGCGAGCGCGTGTCATAGCGCGCGTTCACGAATCCCCACGTTTCCGCTGCAGCATGTCCCTGGCCGCTCACCGCGCTCGCGCCCAGCGTCAGAAGCGTGGTCGAGTAGAGCAGCTTCCTCGTCGCGGCGTTCATGATGGCCCCCCTCACCGATGCAGAGTACTCTTCTGTTCGCTGTCGTGGCCCTATGATCGCGGTATGCGCTTCGCGATGCTTGAATTCCGCATGGAGAATTCGTGGAGATGCCCTGGAGATGATCTTGAGGAATGGTCTACGAGTTCGGTGAGTTCATCCTCGACACGAAGCGCCACCAGCTGCGCCGCGGCGACGAGCCGCGGCATCTGGAGCCGCAGGTGTACGCGGTGCTCTCCCACCTCGTGGAGCACGCCGACCGTCTCGTGACGTCCCGGGAGCTCATCGAGCACGTGTGGGGCGAGCGGTTCGTCACGCCGGGAACGCTGAATTCGCGCATCAAGGCGCTGCGTGCGGCGCTCGATGATGACGGGGCGACGCAGCGCGTGATAGAGACGGTGCACGGCCAGGGGTTCCGTGTGCGCGTCCCGGTGCGGACGGTCGCGGAGGCGGACGGGTCGCGGGCGGCGATCGCACCGAGCGGCAGCGCCCCGGCGGCCCGGCAGCAGATCCAGTTTTGTCGCGCCCCCGACGGCGTGCGGATCGCGTACGCGAAGAGCGGGGACCCTGGCGCGCCGCCGCTCGTGAAGCCGGGCAACTGGCTCACGCATCTGGAATTCGACTGGGCGAGCCCCGTATGGCGGCACTGGCTGACGGAGATGGGGCAGGGGCACACGCTGATCCGCTACGACGCGCGTGGCTGCGGGCTGTCAGACCACGACGCGGCGGACCTGTCGTTCGAGTCGTGGGTGCGCGACCTGGGCGCGGTCGTCGACGCGGCGGGTCTGGAGCGCTTCGCGCTGCTCGGGCTGTCGCAGGGGTGTGCGGTCGCCGTCGCCTACGCCGCTCGCCACCCCGAGCGCGTCGACAAACTCGTGCTGTACGGCGGTTACGCGGTGGGCCGCAGCCTCCGGGGCTTGTCACTCGAGGAGGAGCAGGAGCGGACGCTGCTGCAGGACCTCATTCGTGTCGGCTGGGGACGTGACAACCCGGCGTTCCGGCAGGTGTTCGGCGCGCTCTTCATTCCTGCGGGCACGCCCGAGCAACACCAGTGGTTCAACGATCTCGCGAAGACGATGCCGATGGAAAGCGCGCTGCGCGTCCGCCAGGCCTCCGAGTTGATCGACGTCCGGGAGGACGCAGCGCGCATCCGGGCACCGACGCTGGTGCTGCACGCGCGCGGCGACGCGATGGTGCCGTTCGAAATCGGGCGGCAGCTCGCGGCACACATCCCGGGCGCGCGGTTCGTGCCGCTCGAGAGCCGGAATCACCTGTTGCTGGAGACGGAGCCGGCGTGGGCGCGGCTCCTCGACGAGGTGCGCGCGTTCCTCTGAAAGCGGTTCGCTGCGACCGCTTCGAAGGCTACTCGCTGCGCAGCGCGATGACCGGGTCGAGGCGCGCCGCCCGCCGCGCGGGGACCCAGCTCGCCACGAGCGCCGCGAGCGCGAGTAGCGCCGCCGCCCCACCCAGCGCCACGACGTCGGTCGACCCCACCCCGTAGAGCAGGCCTCGGATGAGGCGGGTCGCCGCGAGGGCCACGAGCGCGCCCGCCGT
>DATGDT010000146.1:0-8871 GCA_035310725.1 Gemmatimonadales bacterium | reverse complement strand
CCTCTCGGCCGGAGCGGCCGAGGTCACGATCGAGGCGCTGGGGTATCAGCCGGCGGTCTTTACCGTTCTCCTCGGCGCCGCGGACACCGTGAACGGGGTCTTCCCCCTCGACTTCACGGGCTACCGGCTCGCCGAAGTGGCAGTCACGGCCCGTGCCGAGCAGCTGGTGCCGCGATACCTGGACTTCGAGCGGCGCCGGAACACCGGTCAGGGCGCCTACCTCCGGTGGGACGAAATCGCAAAGAAGGGCTATGGCACGGTCGGGGAGGCCCTGCGCGTCATCCGGGGAGTCCGCATAGAATGCGACCAGGAGACATTCGAATGCTTCGCACACATGGCCCGCACGCCGTATTGCGAGCCGACCTGGTGGATCGATGGCATGCAGGTGCATTCGTTCCACGAGAACACGCCGATTCGCGATGTCTACGGGATCGAGATCTACCGCGGCCCCGGAGAGGTGCCGGCCGAGTTCGCCGGTTCGAACGCCGCCTGTGGAGTCATCGTGATCTGGACCAAGTCCCGGCCGTACCGCTGATATGAGCCACGCACGCTGGTGGCTCCTCCTGTCGCTCGTGCCGCTGGGCGCGCGGCAGCAGGCCGATCCCCTCGCCGAGCGCACCAAGGGGCGCGCCGGCGCGCCGGTGACGGTCTATGAGATGGCGGACTTCCAGTGTCCCGCCTGCCGGCAGTTCACGCTCACGACCTTCCCGGTGATCGACCGCGACTTCATCCAGACGGGGAAAGTCCGCTGGGTGTTCGTGAACTTCCCGCTCAGCTCGATCCACAAGAACGCGGTGGCGGCCGCCCAGGTCGCCATGTGCGCCGCGCGGCAGCACCGCTTCTGGTCGGTGCACGACGTGCTGTACGCACGTCAGGATGATTGGGCGCCGCTGGACCAGCCGCTGCCTCGGCTCATCGCGCTCGCCGATTCGGCCGGCGTGCGGCACGACTCCCTCCTCAGCTGTATCAACTCACGCGCCACCGTCGAGACGATCGGCCAGGAGTACCAGGGGTCGGTGCGCGCCGGGGCCAACGCCACCCCGAGCTTCTACCTCGAGGGCGGACTCGCCTCGGGGGCGATCCCTGCGCCGGAATTCTCGCGCATCCTCGACTCGATCTACCGCACCAAAGCGGGGGCACCCCGCTGACCTCGCCGTCCTCCCTGGGAGGGTCCGTCGTGAAACCTGTGTTGTGCGCGCTTGCCGTCCTGGGCCTGGCCGGATGCACGGACAAGCTTCCCTCGGGCCCGGCGGGCGTCGCCGGCCGGCTGGTCTTCTCGACCAACCGCAACAGCGGCCAGTGGGACCTCTATGTCATGAATCCCAACGGGACCTCGGTGGGCCAGCTCGACCCGAGCCTCGCCAACGACCTGTGGCCGAACTGGTCGCCGGACGGCAACAACATCGTGTTCCAGTCCGACCGTATCCCGCAGGCGGGGGACTCCGTCAACTACAACATCTTCGTGATCCACTTCGACGGCACGGGGCTGACCAAGATCACGACAGACCTGGCGAACGACATCCAGCCGGCCTGGTCGCCCAACGGCGCGAAGATCGCCTTCGCCACCGATCGCGACAGCGGGGACTACGAGATCTACGTCATGGACGTTAACGGCACCAACCCTGTCCGGCTGACCAGAATGGCGGGGGAGGACGGTCAGCCCGCGTGGTCCCCCGATGGGACCAAGCTCGCGTTTGCGCACGCTTCGCCTGTCGACAGCATCCCGAGCATCTATGTGATGAACGCCGATGGTTCCAACCCCATCAACGTGTCGCCGATTGGGGGTACCACGGACGTCACACCCGCCTGGTCGCCCGATGGCACGCAGATCGCCTTTGCGAGCGATCGCAGCGGTCAGCTCGAGATCTGGCTCATGAATGCCGATGGCACGGGAGCCCCGCACCAGCTCACCAACGGGACCGCGCCAGCCGAATTCCCTTCATGGTCGCCGACCGGCGCCGAGATCGCCTACGACTCGGACGGCCACATCTGGATCATGTACGCCGACGGCCGCCAGACGGTGAGGGTGACGAACAAGCTCTACGCTGACGTCATTCCCCGCTGGCGGCCCACTCCCTGAACTCATAGGTAGTGACGAAAACGCCGTCGCCCCGGGCTTCGGGACGACGGCGTTCGAACGAGATCCGCGACCGCGCTTACGGCCGCCGGTCCACCAGGAAGACGGCGGTCGGCACCAAGAACGGCGCCGTCTGCGGCGCCAGACTCCCAGCCACTGAGCGCGGCACGACGACCGCGCTGAGCACCGAGCCCGCCACCCGAGCGCCGGCGATCGGATCCGTCGTCGCCGTGCCGGCCAGGCCCGCCGGAAGCTTCACCGTCGCCAGGACGGGCGCCTTCGTGCCGGCCGCGGTGATCACGACCCGCGACGAATCAGCCGCGGCCGCATCCACCGGCAACGTCAGGTACACGCTGGTCGTGCCGTAGACGACACCGGACAGGAGCGGCGTGTCGGGCAGCGTGTCGGTCGCGTGACGCGTCACGTTGACGTCGACGTTCCCCAGCCCGGCGCCGGCGTTCACCACGCGCAGGCCGATATTCCCCGCCCCCGGTGCCGCCGGATTGTCCGTCAACAGCAAGGCGGCACGCGCCGGGGCCTGGCCGGTGCGGGCGAACCCGGTCTGAATGAGCGTGTAGTTCGTCGCCGCCGTGAGGTTCAGGGTGCTGTCCCACATGACCTGCGACGCGATGCTCGGGTTCGTGCTGCTCAGGAACACCCGGATCTCCCGGCTGCCCGCCTCGATCCCGGTGTAGAACATGTTGCCGTCGCGGAAGTTCGCATCGAAGAATCCGGCGTTCGACACGATGTCCACGACGCGGAAATCCAGCTGCATCGTGTCGGGGACGGCGTTGAGGAAGTGGATCGCCGCCAGCGGCGGCAGGGGCTCGGTGAAGGTCTTTTCCTTCGAGCACCCGATACCCAGGATCACGACGCCGCTCAGGGCACAGAACCGAAGTGCAGTCATTGGTACGCTCGAATCGAAAAGGTTGAAGTGTCGCTCACTGGTTTTGCCCACCTCCCCCACCGGCCCAGGGGAGGTTCGAGACTCCCGACCCGCCGATGCCCAGCAGGTCGCGGCTCAGCACGAACGTCGCCACCGCTGCCGCCGCGCCGCCCGCCACGAACACCGTGCGGCCGCGCGAAAACCGGCGCTCCATCGAGTTCGCGACGTAGGCCTTCTGCACGTAGACCGTTTCCCCCGCCCATTGGGCATGGCTGCCGCCGATACCGAACACGTCGGAAACCGCCAGCACGTAGCCGGTGTCGGACGCGCCGACGATCGTTCCTTCGATCCGGGCGGTCCCCGGCCCGACCTGCGGTCCCAGGCCGACTCGCCCGGCGTCGCTCAGCACCAGGGCCACCTTCGTTCCCGACACGGGCGTCGGCGTCGCCAGCGGGGTGTAGTTGTAACACCCCGCCAGCGCCATCGGCAGCAGCGCCGCCGCAAGCCGCTTCATCAGTAGACGCCGCCCGAGAAGAGGCCGTAGTTGCCCTTGGCCGACCCGCCCGGCAGCCCGACGCCGCCCATGCCGTAGTACGCCTGCCGGCGCGTCAGCATCTCCTGATTCGGCACCGGCCACTGGATCGCCGTGCCTTCGGGCAGGTCGCCCCAGCCGCGGGCGGCGAAGTACCACTGTCCGTAGCCCGCGAAGGCGGTCTCGAGACGGTACTCCCACTTCAGGGCGTCCCACACGTTGCCGCACTTGGCGCCCTTGAACCCCTGCGCGATGTCGGGGACACGCGGCACGCAACCTGTTCCCCCCGGGACCGGCGTCACGGTGTCGGCCACCGTCAGCGGAATCGCCGGGAGGCCGCCGCGCAGGGTGTCCGCCCGGGTCTCGTTGATCAGCGGAATCGCGAGCGCGTATTGCCCTTGCCGCAGGTAGCCCTCGGCCTGGAGCAGGTGCATCTCGGCCCTGGTCATGACCGGATAGGGACCGGTGCGGGTGGGCTTGGCGAGGAAGAAGCCGCGGTGACGCGCCCACTCGTAGAACGACATCCCGAAGGGGTCCTGGGGTGCGTCTTCCGCCGCCGGCCGGTTGCGCATGTAGGGACGGCCGGGGTTGGTTCCGGTCGTGTAGAACAGGCTGTACCCCCCTCGCAGCGTGTCGGCAATCTGCGCCGCCCGGGTCGTGCCCTGAGGCAGGCGCTTATCGGGCGTCACGACGACGAACGGGGCACGCCCGGAGCGCGGAGCGGCCAGCCATGCGTCGTAGGCGCCCGACGTGTCGGCCATTCCGATGATGAACTGGTGCATCTGCCCCCAGCTGGCCGAGCCGGGCGCGAACTGCTGCACCGGCCAGATTACGTCCCAGCCCGTGGAGGGGTCCATCGAGATGATCAGGTCCGACGTGATGCCGTTCTGCACGTCGGCGATCACGGCCGCCCAGTCCACCGCCTCCCGGTCGGCGGGCGTGCGCGCGACGTCGGCCCGAAACCGCGCTTTATAGGACCGGATGAGCCGGATGAGGTTGGGGGCCGTCAACGCATTGCCGTTGATCCAGCTCGCGGGCAGCGCCGGGACGCCTGATGTCGTCGTGAGGATCGCAATCGCCGTATCGAGATCGCGCAGCGCGGCGCTCATGACGTCCTGATACCCGGAGAGCGGGATGATCGCTTCCGGATCATCGGTCTCCGACAATATCGAGGCGGAATCGTAGGCGAGCGCCAGGTTGCCGAACGCGACCCCACGCACGAAGAAGCAGAACGCCCGGTCCCGCGCGTCCTGTGCCGGACTGCCGCTGCTCAGCCGCGTGAGCGCCCCCAGGGAGATGGACGCGATGCGGGCTGCACGGTGCTCCACGGCGAAGTCTCGCGTGTTGCCTGGGTCCCCGGTGCCGCCGGGCTGATTGTCGATGGGGCCGCGCGGCACGTTCCCGCGCGGGCCCATGGCGAAGTTGGCGAGACCCGAGACGTTCTCGAGGCCCATGACCTGGAGCTGGGTCTGGAGATCGTCGTTCGAGCCCGCCAGGGTGCCGTTGTGGGCGGTGGTGTACCCCGACCCGAGGAACGCCTCGAGGTCGGCGAAGGTCGCGAGCGCGCGATCCCGGTCGGCGGCGTTGGTGTTCTGCTCGACCAGGGTGTCCTGGCACGCCGCGAAGGACAGTGCTGCCGCGCCGCACAGTGCAAGACGAAAGAGTCGCATCGGTTCCTCTCGGTCAAGTCGAGGGACGGCCCGGTCGCGGAGCAGGACCTGCGCTCCGCGACCGGACGATCCGGTCTAGAAGCTCGTGCGCACTGCGATCGTAAAGCTGCGCAGATTCGGGAACGTGAAATCGTCCACGGCGTTGATCGCGCCGGAGTTCGTCTCCCCCTGGGCGAGGCCGACCTCGGGGTCGAACCCCCGGTACCGGGTGAGCGTGTACAGGTTGCGCCCGATCAGGCTCACTGCCCAGTCACCGCGCCCGCCGATGGGGCCGATGCGGTACGACAGGGATACCTCCCGCAGCTTCGCGTAGCTCGCGTCCTCGACCGAGTAGTTGTTGGGACCGAGCTGGTCGTAGTAGCCGCCAATGCCGGTGAAGCCGTCGGCCGCGTTGGCGCGCCAGAAGTACCCGATCGGCTTGGCCGTTCCGACCGACTTCCCGTTCTGGTCCACGTCCTTCGACAGGAAGTCGAGGTGGGCCCAGTGGAACCCCTCGTCGAACACCTTCTGCCCGATCGAGGCATCCACCAGCGCGTACAGCGAGAAGCGCCGCCAGCTGATGTCCTGGGTGACGGCAAACTGGAAGTCGGGGAGCGCGTTGCCCAGCGGCACCAGCGATGCCACGCCGTTCTGGCGGACCAGAATCGGCATCCCCCAGTTCTCGACGACGCCGAATGCTCCCTGCGCGTTTGATGTCTCCCACAGGTTCCGGGTGATGCCGTCCTTGACGTTGTTGCCCGCCCCCACCCACACGATGAAGCCTTCGTCGTTGCGCTGGTAGGAGCTGGTGGGACCACCGCAATCCGCGCTGTAGGGCGCGGGCAGCTCGGAGCAGTTGGTGACGAAGCGGTGGCCGTAGATCGTGCCGAAGCGCTCGCCCTGGACCGCCCGGAACATCGTCGTGTTGCCCTGGTTGCCGCCGCCGTAGAAGTACGGCGGGACACCGAGCTCCGTGATCACCGACCGGTTGCGGCTGTAGATGAACCGCATCGACCAGGAGGCGTCGCGTTGCTGAATGACCGGGACGTTGAGCGACAGCTCCCACGTCTTGTTCTCGAGCGTGCCGGCGTTCTGCCACTGGTTGTTGAACCCGGTCGAGAGCGACACCGGCGCCGGCAGGATCTGATCCTGGATCCGCGCCTTGGCGTAGGTCACGGTGAGCGCGTAGCGATTCAACAGCTCGATATCCGTGCCCAGCTCGAGCTCCTTGTGCACTTCGGGCGCCAGCAACCGGTTCCCCAACCGATCGAGGGTCGGAACGCCGCCGGTGCCGATGCCGAACGTCTCGTACTGCGCGTCGAAGCGGGGCGAGCCGCCGGCGGTGCCGTAGGAGCCATGCAGCTTGAACAGGCTGACCTGCTCGAGGGGCCACCACGGCTCACGGCTCAGCAGCCAGGCGCCGGAGACGCGGCCCCAGGTCGCCCAGCGGTTGCCGGCCCCGAACAGCGAGCTGCCGTCCCGGCGAATCGTCGCGTCGAGGATGTAGCGGTTCTTGTATTCGACCCCGGCGCCGCCCGACAATCCGAGCTGCTTGATCTCGGTCGCGCTGGAGGCAATCGTGCGGCCCGTCGCCTGGGTGTTGTTCAATGTCGTGACGCCCTTGAACGTCAGGAAGTTGCCCTGCCCGGTTTCGATGTCGGTCGTCCGATCCTCGAACTGGAAGGCGAGGGTGTAGTGCGTCCGCAGCTCGGGTGTGAAGTTGCGCTTGAAGAGCGCGGTCACCCCTGTATTCAGCGCCTCGTCGCCCGAGGCCCCGCGGAAGATGAGCCCGTTATTGGTCGTGGGCGCCGCCGTCGGTCCGGTCGTCCGGAATCCCTTGTCGTTGATCTGCGAGAACGTCACGCGGTGCGAGTCGTAGCTGAAGTTTCCGCTCAGCGACATCCAGTCGACCGGCGTGTACTGCACCGTCACGCCACCGATGAACCGGTTGGTGATGTCGGTGCGTCCCGTGTTCTGCAGCGAGTACAGCGGGTTCTCGTTCTGTTGTCCGCCCTGCTGCAGGTTGGGACGGATATAGAGCCGGCCCAACGTGTCGGTGGCGAGCACATTGGCGATCGCCGGTACCCGCGTGAGCCGGAAGAACGCCGTCCCGCCGGCTTCCTGGTTGAGCCCGTCCGCGCTCGAGCGGCTGTACTGCGAACGCACCGCGATGGTCCAATCGGTTCCGATCAGCTGATCCACGTTGGCCCGGAACGCATAGCGCCGCGCCCCCTGCAGGAACCGGATGGCGCCGTTCTCGGCGTACTGGTCGGCGCTGGTGTAGAACGTCGTTCCCCCGAAGCGCCCCGTCATGTCGACGCTGTTCTCGACGTGGGGGTGCGGATCCACTGTCTGGGCGACCGCGTTGTACGAGGTGCCCGGGAACGGCGTGATCTGGAAGCGCTCGCGCAACGGGCTCCCGGAGATCGTCGGCACCGTAGGCGGAATGGTGGCGCCGGGGTCGAGCGGCAGCCGCGGCGGGTTGCCCGCCCAGTCCAGCGGCTGGTTGTTGATTTGCGCCACGGCGGTCGCGTAGTCGAACGTACGGGCGCACAGCGGTTGGCCCACCACGAACTCGCAGAAGCGCAGGCCGGTTTCGTTGGTGATCAAGGCATGGAAGCGCGCCAGACCGAAATCGCGCTCGATATCGCTCATCCCGGCTTCGCTGCGCACGCTGAACTTGATCCCGTCAGCCGCGTGGCGCCCCGACTTCGTCGTGATCTGAATGACGCCGTTGCCCGCCCGGGCGCCGTACAGCGACGAGCCCGCCGCCCCCTTCACGACCTCGACGCTCTCGATGTCGTTCGGGTTCAGGTCGGGCAGGTTGCCGTTGATGACGATGCCGTCCACGATGTATAGCGGTTCCTGGCTGCGGCCCTGGGCATTGATCATCGTCGGGCCGCGGAGCAGGACCGACGCCTGCGTCCCCGGCCGGCCGCTCGAGGACACGATTTGCGCACCCGGGACCTTCCCCTTGAGCTGCGTCACCGGATCCGCCGCCGGCACGACCATCTGCGCCGCGCTCACGGTGGAGACGTCGAAGGGGGTCATCACCGCCTCCGTCGCCTCCTGCACCCCCGTCACCACGACGGCCTGCAGCAGGTTGATGTCGTAAATGAGTGTGAGATCGACGGTCTGCTCACCGGCTGAGAGCGTGAGCTGCCGGCTCGCGGGCTTGAAGCCGATGCCGCGGACACGCAGGAACACCTGCTGCCCGCGCACCCGCGCGCCCGGTACCAGCAGCGTGTAGCGCCCATCGTTGGAGGTGCTCACCGACATGCGCAGCTCCTCGATGAAGACGTTGGCGCCCACCACCGGCTCACCGCGATCCGAGACGATGCGGCCCTTGACCACCGCATCCTGCGCCCGCGCGCTACCTGCGCCCGCGAGCCACAGCGCCGCCAGTACGGCTAGCCCGTACCAGAGGTCACGACGTGTGAGGGTCATACGGAGTCTCCTCCTCTTGGAAGCAATGCGCCTCGTCGGCGATCGCCGGAGGCACTGGACAGACAACCGCTGCACTGGGGAGAGTGACACGACACCGGCGCAGGGCCGAGCGCAACTACGGCGGCCCCGCGGGATGGGAGCGTCTGGTCGGACGACCGGAGACGGCGGACTGCGAGCGTGACGGACATATCGCTCGAGTTGAGGTCCGGGCGCTACACGCACTTCCGTTCTTCATATTCTAATACGCCCGGGTTTTCCCGACGTCAACCCCTTCCCGGCG
>DATGDT010000145.1:0-3563 GCA_035310725.1 Gemmatimonadales bacterium | reverse complement strand
CATAACGGAGCATCCTGCCTAGCGGCGCCCGGAAACACAATTTTCGCGTGATGACATCGTAGTATCTGCTGCCACAGCGGTCCGGAGTCTGGTGTCCGTCAGAAGAACCTTGTCTCTGGACAGACTCTGGGCTGTCAATCGACTTCGAACTTCCGGCCAGCATCGGCGTCCAATACCCAGCCACTCTTCTGGTTGCAGAGCCCGTTGTCCAGGGAGTCCGCAGGAGGGTTTCGCGCGCGCCGCGGAGTGCCCTCATGGCTGACGCAGCGGGGTGCGTGGGAGGGAGCCCCCCCTGGGCAACGAGCGGGAGAGGGCTGGGAAAGGGTCAGGAGCGGTTCTTGAACCGCCAGCTCTCGTTCCCGGTCTCGAGGATGTCGCAGTGATGGGTGAGCCGGTCGAGCAAGGCGGTGGTCATCTTGGCGTCGCCGCCGAACACCGACGGCCATTCGGCGAAGCCGAGATTGCTGGTGATGAGCACCGAGGTACGGGAGTACAGCTTGCTGATCAGGTGGAACAGTAGCTGGCCGCCACTCTGGGAGAACGGTAGGTAGCCGAGTTCGTCGAGCACCACGAGATCGACCCGGGTGAGCTGGTCGGCAAGCTTTCCGGCCTGCCCAGCCCGGGTTTCAGCCTCCAGCCGGTTCACCAGGTCGATGACGTTGAAAAAGCGGGCGCGGGCACCGCGGCGCACGCAGTTGGCCGTGATGGCGATGCAGATGTGTGTCTTGCCGGTGCCGGGGCCGCCGATGCACACGGCGTTGCGCTGGGTCGTCAGGAAGCCGCCGTCGTGTAGGTCGCGCACCAGGGCCTGGTTGACGGGGGTGGCGGTGAAGTCGAACTCGGCCAAGGTCTTGGTCAGCGGCAGCTTGGCAGCCCCGAGCTGATAGCGGATGGAACGCGCTTTCTTCTCCGCCACCTCCGCCGCGAGCAGGTCGCCGAGGATCTGCGGAACCGAGCGCTGCCGCTTCAGCCCGTCGCGCATCACCTCGTCGTAGGCGGCGCGCATGCCCGACAGGCTCAGCTCCGCCATCATCGCGATCAGATCAGGCTGCTCCATGGCCGGCCTCCGGGGCGGCGCGCAGGCGGTCGTAACGGGCGCAGTCGGCGGCCGGCTCGATCGTCAGCGTCAAGGCGGCCGGCACCGCCACCGGAGCTGGCCGCGTGACGTCGTGGCGGCGGGCGAGAATGTTCAGGATCACGTCGCGGCCACAGGGGCCGTCCGTCAGCGCCTCGTGGCACGCCGCCTCGACCGCGTCCAGGCCGTCGGTGAGGATGGCGCCGAGGATGGCCACGAACTGCCGGTCGGCGTCATTGGAACGCCCCAGCCGGGCCCTCACCTTGGTCAGGGCCGGCGGCAGCTCCCACTCCCGGAACGGCGCTCCGTTGCGCAGCGCCCCCGGCTTGCGGGCGAGGATCGGCAGGTAGTGGAGCGGGTTGTAGATCGTGCCATCGCGGCCGAAGACCCGCCGGTGCTCGGCAACCCTCTGCCCGTTGCACCACACGACGATCCGGTCGGCATAGGCCCGCACCTGCACCGGTTTGCCGGCGGCGATCGCCGCCACGCTGTAGCGGTTGCGGTCGAAGCGGATCAGGCAGGTCTTCGACGCGCTGACTGTGGTCTCGTGAAAGCCATCAAACGGCTCCGTCACCGCGATCAGCGCCGGCCGCTCGGCTTGAAAAACCTCCCACACCGTGAGGTCCTTGCGTTCCGGGTGCGCGGTGCTCTGCGCCCAGGCCACCACCTCGCCCCGGAGCCACGCGTTCAGCTCGTCCACCGTCGTGACGCGGGGGCGCGGGGTGAACAGGCGCTGACGCAGTGTCCCGACCTGGTTCTCAACCTGTCCCTTCTCCCAGCCGGCCCCCGGGGAACACGCCACCGGCTCGACCAGGTAGTGCGAGCACATCTGTACGAAGCGGCGGTTGAACTGGCGTTCCTTGCCGACGAACACGGCGTCGACGGCCGTCTTGCCGTCTTCATGTTGTCGTAGATACCGCGCTCGCACAGGCCGCCGTAGAAAGCAACCGCCTGCGCGTGGGCGTCGAACAGCATCTCTTGGGTCTGACGCGGGTAGACCTGGACGAACGGCATCCGGCTGTGGCACAGGCGGATGTGGGCCACCTGCACCTTGGTCGTCACCCCGTCCAGGACGATCCAGTCCTCCGCCAATCGAACTGGTAGGCTTCGCCCGGCGCGAACGTCAGCGGCACGAACGCCTGCGTCGGCATCACCGCCGGCTGCCGCTGCTTCCAGCGCTTGATGTAGCGCCGTACCGCGTCGTAGCCGCCCTGGTACCCGGCGGCTTGCAACTGCTTGAAGATCCCCCGATAGTCGAGCCGGTCGCGTACCGGCTGTCGGTCGTTCTCCTCCACCAGCCGCTCCAGCTCCTTCTGGAACGCTGCCAACCGCGGATAGGGCTGAACGTGCCGCTCGTACCGCGGCGCCGTCTCACCCGAATGCAGGTATTTGCTCACCGTTTCCCGCGACACCTTCAGCGACCGGGCAATCGCCCGCACGCTCTTCCCCTGCGCGTGCTCGCGCCGAATCCGTGCAATCGTCTCCACCGTCAGCATCCTCGCATGGCCACCCTGTCGTCCAACCCAGGGTGGAAGTCTGCCAGATCACGGGGTGGCCGGGTTTTGGACGCCGATCACCCCAGAAACTGGCCTACTGTTCCACGCCGGAGACACTTAACGAGAGATACATAGGGTGGTAATCTGCGGCCTTCTCGAACCGGGGAGGGGGCCATGGAAGGGATTGTGTGCAAGCGGTGCGGCGGGGCGGACTAGGTTAAGCGGGGGTTTGTGCGGGGTCATCAGCGCTATTTGTGCAAGGGGTGCGGGTACAACGTCCCCCTGACGCCGGGGCGCGGGAAGCCTCCGGCGATGAAGGCGCTGGCGGTGCTGCTGTACGCGATGGGCAACGCCAGTCAGGGGATGATCGCCCGGCTGCTGGGGGTGAGCCACGTGGCGGTCTACAAATGGCTGCGCGCCGAGGCCGAGGCGACGCCGGAGCCGGAGGCCAGGCCGTCGGCTGGGATTGTGCAGATCGACGAGATGTGGCATTTCGTCGAAGGGAAAAAAACCAGGTTTGGGTCTGGCGGGCCTATGATCCTGTGGCACGGCGAACCTTGGCCTGGGAGTTGGGTGGGCGTGATGATGAAACCGTCCAACGGCTTCTCGACCAGGTCGGCCTCGAAGGCAATGTCTTCCTGACCGATGATTGGGAAGGCTTCCATCGCCTCATCCCCGACGATCAACTCTTCACCGGCAAGGACCTGACCTTCCCCATCGAGCAGGACAACGGCAATGTCCGCCACTATCTCGCTCGCTTCCGCCGCCGCTCCAAGGTCACCTCTCGCGCCCGGCACATGGTCGATAAATCCCTGCGCCTCCTCGCCCACCACCTCCATCCCAAAAACTATGCCGCTCGACAACATCAGTTCCTATGTATCTTTGGTTAAGTGTCTCAGAACGGCGCAGCGGCCTCTACGTGCTTGGCAAGTCCGGCATGGGGAAAAGCTCGCTGCTCGTGAATCTGATGCAGTCAGATATCACCAATGGCT
>DATGDT010000144.1:0-10920 GCA_035310725.1 Gemmatimonadales bacterium | reverse complement strand
ACCCCGAAAGAGAGGACTCGGCGCATGCGACGCCCGGTGATCGTGCTCGTCATCCTGGGGAGCGTACTCGTCTCCTGCAAGAAACGCCCGGAGCAGCCCGCTACACCTCCGGCAACCACCTCGCTCGATCCGGCCTCCCCCCAGATGCAGGCCACGGCGCCCGCCACCTACCGCGCACGCTTCGAGACGAGCGCGGGGGCCTTCACGGTCGAGGTGACCCGCGCCTGGGCGCCGCTGGGCGCCGACCGGTTCTACAACCTGGTGCGCAACGGGTTCTACGACGGCGGGCGGTTCTTCCGGGTCCTGCCCGGGTTCGTGGTGCAGTTCGGCCTCCCGGGCGACCCGGCCGTCGCGGCGCAGTGGCGCCCGGCCACGATCCCCGACGATCCGGTGGTGCAGCACAACACGCGCGGCACCCTCACCTTCGCGACCGGAGGACCGGCCACGCGCACGACACAGGTGTTCATCAACTACGGCGACAACGTGCAGCTGGACGCCATGGGTTTCTCGCCGCTGGGACGCGTGGTGGAGGGGATGGACATCGTGGACCACATCTACGCGGGCTACGGCGAGCAACCCAATCAGGGAATGATCCAGGTGCGGGGCAACGCGTATCTGGCCGCCCAGTTTCCACGGCTCGATTCCATCGCGCACGCCACCATCGTCGGACCGTAGCGAGGACCTGATGCGATGACCCATAGTCGCTTTGGGCTGCAAGCCGCGGTGGCGATACTCACTGTTCCGCTGCTCGGCTGCAGCGATGGAGGATCCGGACCTGCCCCAGTCGCGCAGATCCACATTGTGCCTGACTCCCCTGTGATTGGAGTTCGGGACACCCTTCGCCTCTCCGCCGTTCTGACCGACGCATCGGGCCGCGTGCTGACAGACCGGACGGTAACATGGAGCACCACCGCACCAAGCATTCTCACGATGGCGACCACAGGACTTGCCACCGGTCTCGCCCCCGGCAGCGGGCAGGTGCAGGCCAGCGCGGAAGGACAGACGGCGAGCGTGACCGCCACCGTGCGGTACATCTTCTCTCAGCTGGGCGTGGGAACCGACTATACGTGTGCTGTGACAACCGGTCACCAGGCATTCTGCTGGGGCTCGAACTCCTACGGGCAACTGGGCACCGGCGTTCCCGGTGATACGACGAAGCCGGCGCTCGTGAGCGGCGATCTGCCGTTCAGTAGCGTTCTCGGGAACGACGCGGACGGCGGTCCGCTGCGTCACTCCTGCGGGGTGAAGCTGCCGGACATCGCAGTGTGTTGGGGCAACAATCAAGTGGGCCAGCTCGGTACCGGGTTGCCCGGATCGAGCGCGACGCCCGTTCCTGTCTCTGGTCTTCCAGGAGTCAGCGCCGTTGCCGTCGGCAATGTGCATACGTGCGCACTGACCTCCATGCATGCCGCATACTGCTGGGGATACAATCCCGATGGCCAGCTCGGCGTGGGAGACACATCGCTCCATTATTCACCCATGCCAGTTGCGGGTGGCCTGGCCTACCGGATGTTGACCCTGGGGACGTACCACACGTGCGGCATAACGACCAGCGGCCTGCTGTACTGCTGGGGCGGCAATCCCAATCGCGAGTACGGAGTCGATACCACCGGCGCCAGTCTCACGCCCCGGCTCGTGACGTCGACCATCACCTTCAGACAGGTCGCCGCGGGCACCTACCACACCTGCGGTCTCGTGCAGGATGAAACAGCCGTGTGCTGGGGCGGCAACGCAGAAGGTCAGCTGGGAACGGGAGATACAGTCAGCCGTGCCACGCCAGTCCCTGTGGCCGGCGCCCGAACCTATTCGGTCATCGCCAGCGGATCCTATCATAGCTGCGCCATCGCCACGACCGGAACGACGTATTGCTGGGGGTACAATGCGGGTGGCCAGCTCGGGGTCTCATCCGCCACTACACCACAGAGCGAGTCGCCAATCCCCGCCGCTGCTGGCCTCACCTTCACCGCGCTTGGCGCTGGCAATGCCCACACATGCGGCCTTACCCCTGCCGGCGATATCTACTGCTGGGGCGCGAATGCCAGGGGTCAGCTCGGCGACGGAACGACCTCGGGTGGACCGACTCCGGTGAAGGTGGTTAGTCCGTGAACATCCGCTTTCAGTTCGAAAGATCCTTCATCATCTGTACGGTGATTGCCTTCGAGGCCTGCGCCACCGGCTCCACCCTGCGCAGCGGCGTCGGCGACCGGATCCTCGAGCACCCACCCTTCTACGCCAGCGCCCCGACGGTACCGGATACCGGCCGGATCGGTCACTTCCCGATCGGCTACCAACGCGGTGCCACGCAGGAGGCCCAGTTCGATCCGGCGGCCGATCGCGGCACGCCGCTCGGCGCGTTGCAGCAGGAGATGAGCCGCTACCTCGACTCGCTCCTCCCCGGCAACCCACTGTTGACCGGCACGGAGAGCGCCCCCGGGACCCCACCCGACGTGCGCTTCAGCTGCGAGGCGGACCCATTGGGCGACTGCATCGTGGACACGAGTCGGGCGCTGGGTCGCGGCGACATCCGGATGCGGCTCGCCGTCGGGCGGCCCTCCAATGACTGGGTCGCCTGGACCAGCGCCCGGATGGCCTCCGCCGCCGTCGCGACCGTTCTCGTCCTCACCCTCGAGGTCGGCCAGTACCGGGTCCGCCAGACCGGACTGCTCGGCAAGAAGGAGATCGAGCTGGGGACGGGCTATGTGTCGAATCTGCCATGGCTCACCTCCGTCGAGACGCCGGTCAACGTGCTGCAGATAACCGGGGCTCTCGTGGGCCGGGACGGCCGCGCACTGCGCATCGGGGCGGAGGGAATGCTCGCCCGGCGGTCGGGGATCCTGGCGAGCGCTGCGGGGCTCCAGGCGTTGATCACCGACCGCGAGGTCGAGGAGCTCCGGGCGGCGCGCCGGGGGGATCTTGCCGGTCAGCCGCTCGTCTGGCAGGTAGCGTTGCGCAATCTGGTAGCGGGACTGACCGCCCGCCCGCTCCCTACCCTCACTGCACCATGAGCGACCCCCGCAACCGGAGGTCCTTCGAGGACCCGCCGAGCAGAACGCGGAACGTTCCCGGCTCCACCACCCACCTGAGGTCGCGGTCGAGCAACCGCAGTTGCTCGGGTCCCAGCCGGAACATGATCTCCCGCTCTTCCCCCGGGGCGAGCCGCACGCGCTGAAACCCCGCGAGCTGGAGCACGGGGCGCGGCACCGAGGCCAGCTCGTCGTGGAGATAGAGCTGCACCACCTCGTCCCCCGCCCTCCCTCCGACGTTCTTCACGCGACACCGGACCACCGCGCTCCCCCCTGGCCCGATCGTGGCAGGCTCGATCGCGAACCCCGAGTAGGCGAACGCCGTGTAGGAGAGTCCAAACCCGAACGGAAAGAGCGGCTGCCCGGTGAGATCGAGATAGTCGTCCCCGCGGCCGGTCGGCTTGTGGTCGTAGACGAGCGGCAGCTGCCCTTCCGAAATGGGGAAGGTGACGGGGAGCCGCCCGCCCGGATCGGCGTCGCCCAACAGCACGTCAGCAACCGCCTGCCCTCCCATCTCCCCCGGATACCAGACATCGAGCACGCCGTCCACCTGTTCGAGCCATGGCATCGTAACGGCGCTCCCGCCCACGATGGCCACCACCACCGGCGTACCGGTGGCGGCGACCTCCCGGATCAACGCTTCCTGGTGCCCCGGCAAACCAAGGAACGCGCGATCGCGGAACTCTCCCTCCTCGACACCAGCGACGACGACCGCGACCTCGCTTCGCCGTGCCAGACGCACGGCGCTGTCCAACTGCGCGCGCCAGTCGTCCATCACGCCCGCGTCCCACACCAGCCGCACGTGGGCGTTGCCCGTCGTCTCGAAGAACTCGAGCCGCAGCATGTGTGTGCTGCCCCCGGCGAGCGTCACATCGGCCAGGTGCGTCCCGGCCGACCGCTTCTCCCAGTCGTCGATCAACAGGCTGTCGTCGAGGTAGAGCCGGAAGCCGTCGCTGCCCGCGACTCCGATACGCCGGGCGCCTCCCGCCGGCACGGCGAGCGTGCCGGTCCACCGGACCGAGTACCAGTCCCGGGCCAGACCGGCCCCGGGAGATGAGAGCGTCCACCCGAAGTCCACCCGTTCATCGTGGCGTGTGATCCGGGGCCGGCCTTCGAGCCCGATGTTGTCGAAGTACTCGCCGGTCAACCCGGTTCGCAGCGCCTCGGCCGGCACAGTCACCAGCTCCTGGGACATCCGTCCTGGACCGGGCGCATACTCGACTCGCTGCGCGCCGAGTCTCGCGCGAAGGGCGTCGAGCATCGAGACCGGCCGGTTCCCCGGTGCACTGTAGCCACCCAGCCGGGCTTCGACGGCGTCGGTCCCGATCACGGCGAGCGAGTGGAGCGTATCGCTCAGCGGCAGGACGCCGCGCGCGTTCCGCAGCAGCACGATTCCCTCCCGCGCCGCCTCGAGCGCCAGCGCACGGTGCGCCGCGTGGCCGTTCCAGAACCTCGCGCTGTCGGGGTTCACGGAGGGGTGCTCGAACAGGCCCAGCGCGAACTTCACGCGCAGCACACGCGCCACCGCCGAATCGATCACGGCGGGTGAGATCATGCCGCTCCGGAACGCGTCCCAGTACGGACGGTACTGCTCGTAGGAGGACTGGAAGATCACATCGAGCCCGGCGTCGAGCGCGTCTTGCGCGGCCGCAGCCGTGTTGGGCTCGGTCATGTGCAGCACGGTGGCCCCGCCGGCCGCGGCGGCATCGGAGATCACGAAACCCGGGAATGCCCAGCGCTGCTTCAGGACCTCGGTCAGCAGCCGGCGATTCTGGGTAGCGGGCGCGCCGTCCACCGAGTTATACGCGCTCATGACCGAGCGGGCGCCCGCCTGCCGGATCGCCGACTCGAACGGGGGATAGTACGTCTCGGCGAGCAGCCGCTCGTCGTAATCGATCGGGTAGCTGTCGCGTCCGCCGTCCCCGACGTTGGCGACGAAGTGCTTGGGGGTCGTGACGATCCCCGCCCGCTCCAGGGCCCCGACGAACGCCCGCCCCATGGCGGCAGCGAGATAGGGGTCCTCTCCGTACGTCTCCTCCACCCGCCCCCAGCGCACGTCGCGCGCCAGGTTCAACACGGGCGAGAGCACCTGGCGGATACCCCGACTCCCCGTCTCACGAGCGATCGCGCCGGCGACGCGGCCGACGAGCGCCGTGTCCCACGTCGCGGCCAGGGCGATGGCTTGCGGGAACATCGTCCCCCCCGGGCGGCGCAACCCATGGACGGCTTCCTCAAACGGGATGATCGGAATGCCGAGGCGAGTCCGCTCCACGAAGTAGCGCTGGACGGCGTTGATGCGCTGGGCGTCGGCGCGTGCCGCTTCGGGGGAAGTGTCGCTCGAGCTGATCTGCAACCCGAAGATCCCGTGCGAGTAGTCGTGCGCCGAATCGTCCAGGTCGCCCGGGATCATGAACAACTGCCAGAACTTCTCCTCCGGCGTCATACGGGGGAGCAGGTCCCGGGTGCGCTCGGCGGCGGACTGGGTGGAATCGCGGTAGAGCGGGCGCGCACCCTGCGCGGCCACGCGTCCCGAGAGGATGAGCAGGATCGGCCAGGCGCGAGGGGTGAAGGGCATGGCCCAACAATACCGTGCGCTCCGCACCGGACGCGAGCTATGTTTTGCCCCGATGCCAGTCTTCGTCACATGACGGAATTCCTGCTCGACGAGTCCGCGTGGCCCGCCACCCTCACGGAGGCGCACCGGGAGCGGCTGCGCAGCGTGCGCGACGGATTGCGGCCCGCACCCGAGCTGCTGGGGCTCGCGGCCGGCGGCTCCTTCATCGCGGGGGAGATGGACGCGTATTCCGATCTCGATCTGGTGGTGGTCGTCGCGCCGCCAGCCTGGCCCGCGGTGCTCGAGCGGCGAGGGGCGATGGCCGCGCGCCTGGGACCACTGCTCGCGGCGTTCACCGGGGAGCACGTCGGCGAACCGCGGCTGCTGATCTGCCTGTACGGCCCGCCGCTGGTGCACGTCGATTTGAAGTTCGTGCACTTCGACGCCCTGGGGGAACGCGTCGAGGACCCCGTGCTGCTGTGGGACCGGACCGGGGACGTGCGACGGCAGCTCGACGCGACCGCGGCACGATACCCGCAGCCGGATCCGCAGTGGATCGAGGACCGTTTCTGGATCTGGGTCCACTACGCGACCGCCAAGCTGGCGCGGGGGGAGCTGTTCGAAGCGCTGAACATGATCGCCTACCTGCGCGACCGAGTGCTCGGACCGCTCGCGCTCCTCGAGGCCGCGGCGCGGCCGAACGGCCTGCGCCGCATCGAGACGCTCGCGCCGGGACGGATTCCCGCGCTCCGGGCGACACTCGCGGGACTCGATGCTGCCGAGGTCCGACGGGCCCTCGAGGCGGCGATCGCCTGCTACCGCGAGCTGCGGACCGTGCTCGCCCCTCCCGGCCTCGTCCGTTCCGCCGCCGAGGGCCCGGCCGTCGCGTATATCGGACAGGCGGCCGGCACGATCGTGTGAGCCAGGGGCGGCTCGCGCAGGTCGCCGTCGGCCCATAGCTTGGCAAGCCAGAGGCGGATGGTGGGAAGCTTCTCATCAAGGAGGGAGTATGACCGGCACGAATCTCATCTGGTTCCTGGTGATCGGTCTCGCCGCCGGATGGCTCGCCGGCAAGGTCATGCGGGGAGCGGGCTACGGGCTGATCGGCGATCTGGTGGTCGGCGTGGTGGGCGCCTTCCTCGGCGGCTGGATCTTCGGCCTGCTGCACATCTCCGCGGGCGGGCTCATCGGCCTGCTGGTCACGGCATTCGTCGGAGCGATCGTCCTGGTCTGGCTGTTGCGGCTGCTCAAACGGGCCTGAGGCCAGCCGAGGGGATCGCGGCCCGGGACGAGCCGCGATCCCACCCGGGTCAGGGTACCGGCCCGCCGAGGTTGGCGAGCGCGAACGCGTACTCGTCGGCGATTTCCGCGATGATGCGGTCGGTGGGACGGTATCCGTGGCTCCCCGACGTCTCCACGCGGATCAGGGTCGGCCGCGGGCACGACTGCGCGACCTGCAGGGTCGCCGCGAACTTGAACGAGTGCCCTGGCACCACGCGATCGTCGTGATCCGCCGTGGTCACGAGCGTGGCGGGATAACAGGTCCCCGGCTTCAGGTTGTGCAACGGGGAGTAAGCGAGCAGGTAGCCGACGTCGCTCGAATCGTCGGACGACCCGTATTCGACGGCCCAGTACTTCCCGCCGGTGAACCGCTGGTAGCGCAGCATGTCCATCACGCCGACCGCCGGCAGCGCCACTGCGTACAGCTCGGGGCGCTGCGTCATGGCCGCTCCCACCAGCAGGCCGCCGTTCGAACCT
This sequence comes from Gemmatimonadales bacterium, assembly GCA_035310725.1. GTDB lineage: Bacteria > Gemmatimonadota > Gemmatimonadetes > Gemmatimonadales > GWC2-71-9 > DASTHG01. The sequence continues at coordinate 3,585 of DATGDT010000144.1, read as the reverse complement.
CCCTGGATCGCGAGCGTGCGCGTCGTAGCGTATCCCTCGCTCACGAGAAACTCCGCGGCCGCGATGAAGTCGTCGAACACGGTCTGCTTCTGTGCGAGCATGCCGGCGTGGTGCCAGGCTTCACCGTACTCCCCCCCGCCACGCAAGTTGGCCACCGCGTACACGCCGCCCATCTCGAGCCAGGCTGCCACTGCGGGAGAGAAGGAGGGCGTCAGGCTGATGTCGAAGCCGCCGTAGCCGTACAGCAGCGTGGGATGACTGCCGTCCTTGGCGAGCCCTTTGCGCGCCGTAATGAAAATCGGCACGCGCGTCCCATCCTTGGATTGATAGAACGTGGCGCGCGTCTCGAAGGGTGATGGATCGAACGGCGTCGTCACCGGCATGAACGGCTGCAGCTTCCCCGTCGCCAGATCGTAGCGGTACACGGTCGGCGGCCGCAGGTAGGAGGCGAACTGGAAGAAGAAGTCGTTCCCGTCGGTGCGGCCGTTCAGTCCGGCGGCGCTCCCCACGTCCGGCAGCGGCACCTCACCGTGCGGCGCCCCGGCCAGATCGTATAGCCGGATCCGGCTCTGCACGTCCACGAGGTAGCCGAGCACCAGCCGGTTTCCTACCAGCAGCGTGGACGACAGCACGTCGGGCCCCTCGGGAACGATCGTGCGCCAGTGGGTCCGGTCGCTGTCCCCCACCGCTGACGCGACGATCCGGCCGCGCGGCGCCATCCAGTTGGTGAACAGGTAGAGCGTATCCCGCACCACCCCCAGCGGGTTGTAGTCGGCGTCCTCGGCGGTGGTCACCGGCCGCGGGACTGCGGCCAGGTCGGGGTGCCGCGGGTCCTTCAGGTCGGCCAGCCAGAGCCGGTTGTTCGATGTGCCGCTGGCCGAATTCACGAACAGCCAGCGACCATCGTCGGAAGTCCCACCGCCCACGAACGCCGTCGAGTCGTCCGCCCGCTCGAAGATCATCCGGTCGGTGGACTTGCCCAGCGTGTGGTACCAGAGCTGATGGTGGGTGTTGGCATTGCGCAGGCTCGCCTGCTCGGCCGAGCTCCGGAAGCGGGAGAAGTAGAAGCCGCGGCTGTCCTGGGTCCAGGAGATGCCGGTGAACTTCACGTGCAGCACGACGTCGGGCAGGTCCTTGCCGGCCGCAAGGTCGCGCACGTGGATGTCCTGCAAATCGGAGCCGCCGGCCGCGGTCGTGTAGGCCAGGGTACGACCATCGGGCGAGATGGACCACTGCGCGACCGCCGTCGATCCGTCGGGGAACAGCGCGTTGGGATCGAGCACGGCGACCGGGTCGCTTCCGGTCGCGCTCGCCCGATACAGCACCGATTGCCGCTGCAGCCCCGTGTTCCGGCGGAACCAGAGCCGCCCGGCTTCGCGCACGGGGATGGTCATCTTCGGGTAGTTCCACAGGGCCGTGATCCGGGCACGGATCGAGTCGCGCAGCGGCAACTTCGCGAGGTAGCCGAACGTGAGCGCGTTCTCCGCCGCGACCCAGGCTTTGGTGGCCGGGGCGTCGAGGTCCTCGAGCGACCGATACGGGTCGGCGACGCGGTGGCCGAAATAGTCGTCGGTCACGTCGCCCCTGGGAGCCGGAGGGTACTGGAGCTGCTGGGCGGCCGCGACCGAGGTGGTCAGCGTGGTCACAGCCAGCATCAGGAGGGCCTGGCGAGCGCGCATCATCCTTCTCCTCTGCAGAACACCGGGAGGCCGACGAGACGGCGTGGGTACCAACCTGTAGTCTGGCGGTAAACCGGCGGGCCGTCAAACTGGAGCGCGGACGCTACTCGGTCCGGATCACGTCCATCGGATCGAGCCGCAGCGCTCGCCGCGCGGGAACGAGGGTCGCGAGGGCGGCCGCGACCACGAGCACGCCTCCAGCGAGGGCGAAGGAAGCGACGTCCCGGGACTGCACGTCGTAGAGTTGACTCGCGAGGATACGCGACAGTCCCCAAGCACCGGCCAGGCCGATGATGAGTCCCGCCCCGGTCGCTCCGAGCATCTCCCGGGCAACCAATGTGACCAGGTCGCTGCCCGTGGCGCCCAGGGCGCTCCGGATCCCCAGCTCCCGCGTCCGCTGCGCCAAGCCATGGCGGACCACCGCATACACCCCGAGGGCGGCGAGCAGGAGCGCCAGGGCCCCGAAGAGGACGATGAGCAGCGTGTTGGTGCGGCGTGGCCTGAGCGACGTGGCGAGAACATCGCTCATCGTGCGCACGCTGTAGACGGCCTGCGCGGGGTCGACCTGGCGCACCGCGTCCCGCAGGCGGCCGAGCAGCGCCTCGACAGGCAGCGTGCCGCGGACCACGACCGACAGGGTCTGCGGCGTCATCGCCCGGACCGGAAAATACATCTGCGGTGGAGGCGACCGTTCCAGGCTGGCATCCTTCACGTCCCCCACGACCCCGATCACGGTGTACGGCGACTCCCAGACACTGTGCAGCAGGCGTCCGATGGGATCGACGCCGGGCCAGAGCAGGTGGGCCAGTGAGTCATTGACGATGACGACCTTTGCGCTGGAATCGTCCGCGGCGCCGAATACGCGCCCACGCAGGAGCGGGATGCCGAGGGCACTGAAGTAGCCTCCCGAGGCGATCAGGTACCGGGCGAACAGCGGTTCCGCACCCGGGAGCGCCGGCTGCCCGGGCGTCTGGATGAGCAGAGCAATACCCGCCGAGCCTTCGAGCGGCAGATCGTTCACGACACCCGCCGCTTCGATCCCCGGTGCGGCGGTGAGGCGCTGTAACACGTCGTCGATGCGCTGCATCCGAACAGCGGCGGGGATGGACCCCGAGTAACTGACCTGCAGTGTCGCGACGCTCTGAGGGTCGAGCCCTGACCCGGCGGCGAGCACGCGTTCCAGGCTGCGCAGCATGAGACTCGCGCCGACGAGCAGCGTCAATGCGACCGCGAGCTCCAGAGCCACGAGCGCTCGCCGCACGCGCCGCGCTCCCCGAGCGGTCGTCCCCCACCCCCCTCCGGTCTTGATCGTTTCTCCTACATCGGTGCGCCCCGCCCCGATCGCCGGCCAGGCGCCGAAGCCGAGCCCGGTGAGCAGCGCGACCGCGGTGGTGAAGGCGAGGACGCGGAGGTCGAGGTGCGGTGGGGATACCGTCACGAGCGCAGCTGGCATCAGGAGCCGGACCAGCTCCAGGACGAGCCGGGCGACGCCCAGGCCGCAGACGCCGCCGAGACCGGCGAGCACGACGCTCTCCGTGAGAAGCTGCCGCGTCACGCGACCGCGCGTGGCGCCGAGCACCGCGCGCACGGCGATCTCCCGGCGGCGAGCGGCCGCGTGCGCGAGGAGGAGGTTGGTCACATTGGCGCACGCGAGGAGCAGGAGCAGGCCCGTGGCGCCCAGGAGAATGAGCAGGGCGCGGCGCTGGTCCCCGGTGAGCGTCTGCTGCAGCGGCGTCAACGCCCCCAGGTGCCGCAGCTCATCGACTGCCACTTCGAGGTTGGATGGCTTCCCAGGTACGCGCGCATCGGCCGCGCGTCGCTGCCACAGCGTCATCAGGCGTGCCGCGGCCGTCTCCCGGGAGACGCCGGCCGCGATCCGTGCGACGACTTGCGAAGGCAGGTAGCC
>DATGDT010000143.1:0-3450 GCA_035310725.1 Gemmatimonadales bacterium | reverse complement strand
CGAGACGGGGTGGAGTGAGCTCGCGGCCGCGGTTGCGGCGCAGCAGCGCGGCCTGGTCTTCACCATCGAGCACCCCGTCGAGACCGAGCCGGAAGCCGTCGTCACCGACGTCACCGGGGTCCTCACCGAGGCCGGGGTCCGCACGAGCGCCATTCCCGTCGTGGCGCGCGCCCTGGCCGATGTGCAGCACCCTTCCTCCCTGCTCGCGACCCGCCGCCTGCAATTCGGTTGAGGCTTCCCCCCGCGTGACCGCCGTCCCGCCGCCCGTGATGTCGGGCAAGGCCATCGCGCAGAACCAGTTCGACCGGGCGGCGGACCTGATCGGGCTCGAGAGCTACATGCGCCGCATCCTGGCGGCGCCGTTCCGGGAGATCCAGGTGGAGATCCCGGTGCGCATGGACGACGGCCGGATCGAGGTCTTCACCGGCTACCGCATCCAGCACAACGGCGCCCGCGGCCCCTGCAAGGGCGGCATCCGCTACCATCCCCACGCCGACCATGACGAAGTGCTGGGCCTCGCCACGATCATGACCTGGAAGACGGCCCTGATGGACATCCCCTTCGGGGGCGCCAAGGGCGGCGTCGCGGTCGATCCGCGCGCGCTGTCGACGCTCGAGCTGGAGCGGCTCACCCGGCGCTTCACGCAACGGATTGCCATCGTGCTCGGGCCCTACCGCGACGTCCCGGCGCCGGACGTCAACACGAATGCGCAGGTCATGGCGTGGATCCTGGACGAGTACTCGAGCCGCCGGGGCTACACGCCGGCGGCGGTGACCGGCAAGCCCGTCTCGCTCGGCGGCTCGCTCGGTCGCGACGAGGCCACGGGCCGCGGCGTGATGTACGTCATGATGGAGTTCGCCCGGGACTTCGGCGTGCCGCTCAAGGACGGCCGGGTGGTGATCCAGGGGTTCGGCAACGTGGGCGGGCACCTGGCCCGCCTGCTCACGGCCGAGGCCGGCGCCACGGTGGTCGCCGTCAGCGACGTGGACGGCGGCATCGTGAACGAGGGCGGCCTCGACATCCCGGGCCTCCTCGCCCACACGGCCCAGCGGCGCCCGGTGTCGGCGTGGAAAGGCGGCCGGGCGATCAGCAACGACGAGTTGTGGTCCATCAAGTGCGACTGGCTCGTGCCGGCGGCGCTGGGCGGGGCGATCACCCGCGAGCAGAACGCGAAGACGATCGATGCCCGGGTGGTGGTCGAGGGGGCGAACGCGCCGACCACGCCGACCGCCGATCTGATCCTGTCCGAGCGCGGCATCCCCGTGATTCCGGACTTCCTCGCCAACGCCGGCGGAGTGACCGTCAGCTACTACGAGTGGGCGCAGAACCTCCAGCAGTACCGCTGGACGCACGAGAAGGTCAACGACGAGCTGCGGGCGACGATCACCAGGGCCTATGTGGCCGTGCGCGATCTCGCGCAGCAGCGCGGGGTGTCATTCCGCACCGCGGCCTACGCCATCGCGCTGCAGCGCGTGGCGGAGGCGGAGCGGTTGCGCGGTAACTGACCTGGCACCGACAGCGCCGGAACCGTACCAGGCCGGTTCATCGCCGCCGCCGGTCAAGTAGACGGGGGCCCGTCCTACCGCACCTGTGTGCGGACGTGCCACTTGTCCGCCGTCAGCCGACTGTAGTCGAGGCCCACTGCCACTTCCTCGGCCTACAGACTGATCGTGAACTGATAGCACCCGCTTTCGAGCACCACAGTGGAGGTGGCGTCGTCGATGACCCGGAAGTGGATGTCGAACTGCGCCCCCACCTGGAATGCGGCTACGCTTCGGAATAGGTCGGCGCGCCCCGTCCCGGTTTCGTCCGTGACGATCGCTTCGGACGTCAGGCCCTTTCCCAGCGTCAGCCAGCCGGTGCTGGTGCAGACGCCGTCGATATTGGTATCGACGGCCCGCTGGAGCCGGTAGCTCGTGTTCGGCGCCAGATCGCGCACCCAGGTGTCGAGGTAGATCACTTTCTCGGCATCGTTGGGCTGCCGGAACTTGACGAGTCCGAAGCCGCCCGCGTCGTTGCGCAGCACGACTTCGAGGTTGAAGTTCGGCGTCTCGGGCCCCCACGCTTCGAATCGAGGGCGGGTAGGAGTGGCGGCCTCGGTGCACGCTCCCGACAGCATTCCGGCCATCATCAGGCCGGTGAAACCAGGTACCCATCGCATACGACCTCCCGCTGAGCCAGCGTTCTGCCCGATCGCAGCGCCCCTCCGCCACCACAGGTCGGGCCTTCCTCTGGCGGCGGGTCCTCCCCCCAATACATTCGTATGGGCAGGACGCCGGGGCGGACGCTACGGTGGACCGGTGACTGCAGCGTGACCACAGCGTGACCCGGATGAACACCCGGGTCTTTTCCGTCACTGGGGGCGGAATGATCTATCTGCGGACCCTGGGCGGCCTGGATTTGCGCGATGCCGACGGACGCGAGCTCCGGCCCGTCATCGGCCAGCCCAAGCGCTTCGCCCTCCTCGCCTATCTCGCCCAGGCTGGACACCAGGGGTTTCGTCGCCGCGACACAATTACGGCCCTCTTCTGGCCGGAATTGGACCAGGAGCACGCGCGGGGAGCGTTGCGCCAGGCGCTCCGCTTCCTGCGGCGCGAACTCGGCGACGGCGTCCTCGCCACCCGCGGGGAAGAAGAGATCGGGATCGACGCCGCAGCCTTGGGCTGCGACGCGCGAGCGTTCGAGGATGCCTGCGACACCGGGCCGCCGGCCAAGGCATTCGCCCTCTATCGCGGAGAGTTCCTCGAAGGCCTGTTCGTCTCCGAAGGGTCCGCCGAGCTCGAGCAGTGGATCGACCAGGAGCGAAGCCGTCTGCGCAGCCGCGCCGCGGCGGCCGCATGGGCGGTGGCAGCGGAGCACCGCGCAGCCGGGGACCGCGCCCAGGCGGCGGCGATGGCTCGCCAGGCCGCGCGGTTCGCTCCCGAGAGCGAGATCGAGTTGGTGCGACTCATCCGGTTTCTCGACGACCTGGGAGACCGCGCTGCCGCTCTCGCGGCCTATGATGAATTCGCCCGCCGACTGCTGCAGGAGTTCGCTGCCGCTCCCTCGCCCGAAACGCAGGCCCTGATCCAGGCCGTGCGCCAGCGGACCCGCACGATCGCCGCGCCCTACACCGCTACCGCGCGGCTTCCCGGCGTCGAGTCACCCCCGCCAGTGCCCGCTGCGGTACCCGATCCGATAGCCGCCGCCCCCCCCGCACGACCGGTCACCGTGGTTCCGCAGCGTCTCCTGGTGACGCTCGCGCTCCTCGGCCTGCTGCTCCTCAGTGTCTATCTCGTCGCATTCAGCACCCGGGGCCGGCACCTCGTCGTCGCCGTGCTCCCGGTCAGGGGAATCCCGGGGGATTCGGCAGCCCGCGTTCTCGCCGACGAGCTGACCGACGAATTGATCGCCGATTTGGCCCAGGTCCGCACGCTGCGGATGATCAATACGTCCACCATGCAGCGGTAT
>DATGDT010000142.1:0-4174 GCA_035310725.1 Gemmatimonadales bacterium | reverse complement strand
AGGATGTTCCGGGCGTTGTCCAACTCGTCCAAGAACGGCGATCGAAACATGCGGCGTGTGTTCGCGATGGCGTGTGAAGAGAAAGTGTGGGCACGAGCCCGGGCAATCAAGGCGGGGGAAAGGGAGATTCGTTCCGGCTTGTGCGGTCCTTCACACCGGCGGACGTACACTCCCATGTCGCGCCAGGCGGCAGTCCGTCCGGCGTGAAGGTCTTTCGACACACACCTGGAGGTACCGTATGAGCATCCTGGGGAACCTGATGTCCAAGATATTCGGCCGCAGTGAGGCCGCGCCGTCGCCCACCGCAACCGGGGCGCCCGCCGCCGTCGCCGCCGTGGTCGACATCGAAGCGGTACTCACCCAGATGGCCGCGAAGAACCCGCAGAAGCTCAACTGGCGCACCTCGATCGTGGACCTCATGAAGCTCGTCGGCATGGAGAGCAGCCTGACCGAGCGGAAAGAGCTCGCCAAGGAGCTCGGCTACACGGGCAACATGCAGGACACCGCGACCATGAACATCTGGCTGCACAAGCAGGTCCTCCGCAAGATGGCGGAGAACGGCGGCAAGGTGCCCGCGAATCTGCTGGATTGAACCGCTGCAGGATTGAACCGCTTCGATGAGCGCTTGCCAGCCCACTGCGGCTGGCAAGTGCGTTTTCACGCTCAGGCACTACGGCTGGGTCCCGTCGAGGAACTCCACCTGGCCGCTCTCGAGAGAATACTCCGCGCCGACCACGAGCAGGCGTCCCTGCAAGGCCAGCTGCTCGAGCAGCTCGGAACCGTGCCGCAGATGGTCCACGGAGGCGCGGATGTTGGCGCGAACGGCCTGGCGCACCAGTGCTTCCGGATCGTGACGCAGCTCGGTCGCGAGCAACCCTTCCACGGAAGGGCGCACGCGGTCCACGATCGCCCGCAGGTTGCGCGACTGGCGTTCCGTCGGAGTCCGCAGCTCTTCCAGCGTCGCCAGGATGGCCCCGCACCGGGAGTGGCCCAGCACGACGACGAGCTGCGTGCCGAAGCGGGCGGCGGCGAACTCGATGCTGCCCACCTGGGAGGGCGCGACGATGTTGCCGGCCACCCGGATCACGAACAGGTCGCCGAGGCCCTGATCGAACACGATTTCCGCCGGCACGCGCGAATCCGAGCATCCCAGGATGATCGCGAACGGCTCCTGGCGCTCGGCCAGCTCGGCCCGGCGGCCGTGGCTCAGGGCGTCCTGCAGCGCGCTCGCGCCGGAGGCGAACCGGAGGTTGCCTTCGCGCAGTCGTCGGAGCGCCTCGGCCGCCGGCATGGCCATGGCGTCAGTGGGAGGCGGGGAGGCCGAGTTTCTTGCGCGCGAAGGGCCGCACGAACGCGGCCGGCGGGTTGTGCCCTGTCGCCAGGTCGTACGCGCGCTGATACGCCACCTTTGCGTCGTCCTGGCGGCCCATCTTCTCCAGCGTCATGGCCAGCAGGCACTGCAGGAACGGGTCTCGCTCGTTGCCGCGCAGCGCGAGGCCCCTGGTCAGCTGCGCTTCGGCCGTGGCCAGATCGTTCGTGTACAGCGCGACGTAGCCCACCAGATAGGGGAAGAACCGTTCCTGCTGTGCCGCCATCGCGGTGTCGCCGTCCAGGGCACGCCGCGCGGCGGCAATCTGCCGCTGCGCTTCCTCCTTGCTTCCCCGCCGGGCCGCAATGCGGCCGAGGGCGTGGGCGAGCCGGTAGTCCCACAGGCTGCGCGGATGCGTGGGCGGGGCGGGCTCTTTCACGCCCAGGTCGTACCCGCGGTGGTACCACCGCTCGGCGGCATCCACATCACCCGCCTCGAGGCACACGCGGGCCCCTTCGTTCGCCATCTCGCCTTCCTGGTAGAAGGCATTCTGCGGCTCCGCCTGCTCGCGCGTCTGCCAGTAGGCGATGACCATCTCCTCGTACTTCATCGTGTTGGCGCAGTCGCCGTCGAAGGCGTAGGACATCGCCATGGCGCGTTGCGCCGCGGCGCGGGCCGCCGGCGTGGCGGCCGAGTCGATCAGGGCCTGGAACGTCACGCGGGCCTGTGCCGTAGCGCCGTCACGATCCAGCTGTGCGCCGCGCTGCATCAGGGCGCGGACCGCGGCGGTATCCTGCTGGGCGTTCGTCCGCAGCGGGTAGAGGACGGCGGAAAGGGCGAGCAGGGCCGGCATGGGCTTCATGGTGTTGCCTCTCAGGATCGGGGCACCTGGTGGTCGGTGAGCACCGGAAGAAACTGCACCCAGGGGCCGACCTCCTCGGTGTACTGCTTCGCGATCACACGCGAGACCTGCGCCAGGTGGCCGAGGTCGTGCGCCACCCAGGTGGCGAGCAGCTGCCGCAGCGTCACGCGTCCGAGGCTCGGGTGCTCTCCGGGCAGGTCGAGCTGGGCATCCGTCAGCCGCCAGGAGCGCAGTGTCTCCAGATTGGCGGCCCGCAGACGCTCGAATTCGTCCAGCAGCGACGCCAGGGTACGGCCGGAGTTGCGCGTTCGGTGGCGGGAGCGATCGTAAGGCTCGAACCGGATGCTCGGCCCCTGCGCCAGGATGATCCGCGCGCGCGCCATCCAATCGGTTTCCTCGCCGTCGATCAGGTGACCCACGTTGTCGAAGGCGCTGAAGGTCTCGGGACCCTCGGTACCGCGGATCAGCGGCTCGTCCAACCCGTCGAGCAGCGCGCGCAGCGTCGCCGGGGTGCGGCGCAGGACGTCGATGGAGCGCTCGAGATCGAACGTCATATCAATGCAACCTCCGCAATTCGATTTCCGATACGATGAATCCGAACGCCGGCCACCCCCCCGACGTGACGGAGCGCTCGAACCAGGCGCGCGCCTGCGTCGTGTCGCCGCGCACCAGGTACCAGTTGCCCAGGCCGTAGCTCAGCGTCGCGACGGCGATGTCCTCGGTGTCGGCGGGGGTGATCACCGCCTCGGGACCGATCTCACCCCGATAGAGCCGCAGGCGCTGCGCGTAGGCATTGCTCACCGGGAGTGAATCCGGGTGGCGGGCGAGCATCGCGTTCGCCTCCGCCAGTTTTCCGGCGCGGGCGAGCGACATCCAGAGCCAGTCGGTGGAACCCGCCAGCTCGCCCGCCTCCGGTGCGCGCGGTTGCGCGTGGGCGAAGGCCTCGGCCGCGCCCGCGAAGTCGCCGCGGGCGTAGCGCACGATGCCGAGGTGATACAGGATGCCGTAGACGGTGCTGTCGAGGGCGAACCCGTGCGTCAGGTCTGCCATGGCGCTGTCGAGCTCGCGCACCGACAGATACCGATGGCCGCGCCAGCGGTAGAGCAGGGCGTTATCGGGCGCGAGCGCCAGCCCCCGAGTGAAGGTCTTGATCGCTTCGCGGTACTGTCGGGCGCCGGATTGGGCGACCCCCAGCTGGATGATGAGGTCCACATTCCGCGGATCCTGGGCGAGGGCGCTTTCGGCCCGGGCGATCGGCCCCGTGTCGCGCTGCGCGCGATATTCGACGCCGGCCGGCGAGCGGTACTGTACCGACTGCCCGGAGACTGGGCCGGCGGCCGCAGCGACTGCGAGCCATACGGTCAACATCCAGCGGTTTCGCATCGGTTGTCCCCGGTTGTGGTCAGTCCCGCCAACGATGTACGCGCTCAACGATATCCTCGCTCCCGAGCTCACGGCAGAGATCCACCAGCTCGGCGCGCAGGGCGCCGCGCCAGCGCAGCGACTCCGGGTCTTCGGCGAGCGGCACATCGGTCCGCAGCGTGGCGAGCTTTCGGTAGAGCGCGGCGTCCTCCCGATGCTCCCGGAGACTCCTGGCGAGGGCGTCTGCACCGCGGACACTCACCGTCCAGTGCGCGGGGTCGTCGGGAATCGCTTCCAGGTGCTCGTACTGCGCCAACAGGGTCGCGGCGGAGCGAGGGCCCCAGCGGGGGACGCCGGGGAATCCGTCCGCCGTGTCACCGACGAGCGCGAGCCAGTCGGGAATGGAAGCCGGCGCGACCCCGAACTTCTCGAGCACACCCGCCCGGTCGTACACCAGGCGGCGGCGGCGATCGAGACACACGACGCGCGTATCGCGCACACACTGCGCCAGGTCCTTGTCCGGCGAGCAGATCACGACCTGCTCGACGTCGGGCGACGCGTGGCCCCGCGCCGCCGCGGTCGCCAGCGCATCGTCCGCCTCGAACTCGATCATCGGCCACACGACCACACCCAGCGCCCGT
>DATGDT010000141.1:0-3303 GCA_035310725.1 Gemmatimonadales bacterium | reverse complement strand
GGGCGGAGCCCCCTTGAGACCGTTCGAGCGCTACCTGACTGTGTGGGTGTTTCTCGCCATCGCCGGGGGCATCGCGCTCGGGCGGGCAATCCCGGGCGTCTTCGCGGTACTGGGCGCCGCCGAAGTGGCCCATGTCAACCTGGTCGTGGCCGTGCTCATCTGGCTCATGATCATCCCCATGCTGCTCAAGGTGAACTTCGCCGCGCTGCGTCAGGTCCGGGCCCACGCCAAAGGGATGGGCGTGACGCTGTTTGTCAACTGGGCGGTGAAGCCGTTCTCGATGGCGCTGCTCGCCTGGATCTTCGTGCGCGGCGTGTTCGCCCCGCTCCTGCCCGCCGCCCAGCTCGACTCCTACGTGGCCGGGCTCATCCTGCTCGCCGCCGCGCCCTGCACCGCCATGGTGTTCGTGTGGAGCAATCTGAGCGACGGAGACCCCAACTTCACGCTGACCCAGGTGGCGCTCAACGACACGATCATGATCGTCGCCTTCGCCCCGATCGTGAGTCTGCTGCTGGGGCTCTCGGCGATCACAGTGCCGTGGGAGACCCTGCTCCTCTCGGTGGCATTGTACATCGTGATCCCCGTGATCGCGGCGCAGCTCTGGCGCCGAGCGCTGCTCGGCCGCGGCGGGGATGGCGCCCTCGCACGGGTGCTGGACAGGCTGCATCCGCTGTCCCTGGTCGCCCTCCTGACGACGCTCGTCCTGCTCTTCGGCTTCCAGGGGCCCCAGATACTCCATCAACCGCTCGTGATCGTGCTCCTCGCGGTACCCATTCTTCTGCAGGTCTACCTCAACAGCGGGCTCGCCTATCTGTTGAACCGGTGGCTGGGGGAATCCCATCGCGTGGCCACACCGTCGGCGCTGATCGGCGCCAGCAACTTCTTCGAGCTCGCGGTCGCCACGGCCATCAGCCTGTTCGGGCTGCAGTCGGGAGCGGCGCTGGCGACGGTAGTGGGCGTCCTGGTCGAAGTGCCGGTGATGCTGTCGGTGGTCCGCATCGTCACGCGCACGCGGGGCTGGTACGAGCGTCGCCGACCGGTGACCGCGGGCCCCTGAGGTGAGCGGCAACGCACCGCGTGACGGAATCGTTACACGCCTGTGACCGGTCGCAGAATGCCCCGGCCTACCTTCGTTCAGTGACGCACGAAACCACCGAAACCCCTGTGAAGCCCCGAAACGGCGCTCGCACGAGCCGTGCGGACACGCCCGTCCTCGTGGCACGCCATCCACGCAATCTCGGGGATCCTGCCTACCGGGCGACGCTGACGGTGCTCGCGGTCCTCCTCCCGCTCCTGCTGCTGATCGTCGGGGGGCAGCTGGCGGTGAGCGCCGCGCCGGCCCTCAAGAAATTCGGCATCCGGTTTCTGTTCTCCACGACCTGGGATCCGGTCGCCGAGGTGTACGGGGCGGCGCCGATGATCTTCGGCACCATCGTCTCCTCCCTGCTGGCATTGCTGATCGCGGTCCCGCTGGCACTGGGCGTGGCCATCTTCCTCACCGAGTTCGCGCCGCCCTGGCTGCGCCGGCCGGTCGGCTTCCTCGTCGAGCTGCTCGCGGCGGTTCCCAGTGTCGTCTACGGCCTGTGGGGCGTGTTCGTGCTGATTCCGCTGCTGCGCAACGTCGCCGTGCCTCCGCTCCGGGCAGCGCTGGGATGGACGCCTTTCTTCAAGGGTGTGTTCTACGGCAACTCCATGCTCGCGGGCGGCGTCATTCTCGCGATCATGATCGTCCCCTACATTGCCGCCGTCTCACGGGAGGTCCTGCAGGCGGTGCCGGCCACGCAGCGCGAAGCCGCGCTCGGCCTCGGGGCGACCCGCTGGGAAGCGGTCTGGAGCGCGGTCCTGCCGTACGGACGCGCCGGGATCATCGGGGCGATCATGCTCGGGTTCGGCCGGGCGCTGGGTGAGACCATGGCTGTCACGATGGTGATCGGCAATCGCCACGATCTCGGCGCGTCGCTGCTGTCGCCCGCCTATACGATGGCCGCCGCCATCGCCAATGAGTTCAGCGAGGCGACCACGCAGATGTACCTGTCTGCCTTGTTCGCCGTCGGACTCGTGCTGTTCGTCATCACGATTACCATCAACGCCCTGGCGCGCCTCCTGGTCTGGCGCGTAGCACGCGGCGCGGCCGTGGGGAGCAAGGCGCTGTGAGCGCGCGCGCGCTGCGGCGTCGTGCCCAGAGCATCGTCATGACCGGCGTCGTCGCGGGGCTGGCGCTGCTCGCGATCCTGCCCTTGCTGCTCATCTTCGCCGATCTCGTTCACAAGGGTGCGAGCTCCATCGACTGGAACTTCTTCGTCAAGAGCCCGGTCGCGGCCGGGGAGTCGGGGGGCGGCGTCGCGAACGCCATCGTCGGCACTGCCATCATCGTCGCGCTCGCCTGCCTCGCCGGGATCCCCATCGGCGTCGGGACCGGCCTGTTCCTGGCCGAGTATGGCGGCGGCCGGCTGGGCTGGCTGGTGCGCTTCGTGGCGGACGTCATGAATGGCACGCCCTCGATCGTGATCGGCATTTCCGCATGGACCTGGCTGGTGCGTCCGGCGGGACACTTCTCCGCCCTGGCCGGTGGAGCGGCACTGGCCATCCTCATGATCCCCATGCTCGCCCGTACAACGGAAGAAATGGTGCGCCTCGTACCCAATTCGCTGCGGGAGGCGGCATTGGCGCTCGGCTACCCGCGCTGGCGCACCTCGCTCGCCGTCGTGGCCCGAACGGCGCTGGCGGGAATCGTGACCGGCGCGCTCGTGGCCGTGGCACGCATCGCCGGCGAAACGGCGCCGTTGCTGTTCACCGCGCTGGGCAACCTGAACTTCTCGACCGGGATCGGGGACCCGATGCAGACCCTGTCGCTCCAGATCTACGTCTACGCCACGGGGCCATTCGAGGAATGGCATCGGCTGGCGTGGGCCGCGGCCCTGGTCCTCATGGGAATGGTCCTGGTGCTCTCCCTCGCCGCCCGGTGGGCGACCCGCTCACGTCATGCCGCAGGATGACGCGATGAGCCAGCTGCCCTCCCTCCTCGAATCACCTCGCGCGGGCGCGTCGCCTCAGCACGCGAGGCTCGAGCTGTCTCGCGACAAGGGTGCCGAGCCGGATGACTCGCTGGTCCGGATCGAAACGCGTCGGCTCACGGCGTTGTTCGGCAGGAAGGCGGCGGTTCGGGAGGTGTCCCTCTTCTTTCCCACCAACACGGTGACGGCCATCATCGGTCCCTCCGGCTGCGGCAAGAGCACTTTCCTGCGCTGCCTCAACCGGATGCACGAGCTGTCCGACGGCGGCTGGGTGACCGGCTCCGTCCTG
>DATGDT010000140.1:0-33407 GCA_035310725.1 Gemmatimonadales bacterium | reverse complement strand
CAGGCGCGGGCGGGACCCTTCGCCACTGGCATCGTCCAGCTCAATGCAAGCGAGCGGCCCATCGCGCGCCTGGACTTTCTTCTGAGCCGCATGCCGGTCGGCGATTCGGGTCGGGGTGCCAGCTCACTCACCGGCCGGGTCCACACCAGCAGGGGGAATCCGGTCGCGGAGGCGCTCATCGTGCTCGAGGGCGTTGACTCGGCGGTCAGTGATGCGGACGGCCGGTTCACGCTGAGTCGGCTGCCGGGCGGGACCCAGTGGCTGCGGGCCCGCGCGGTCGGGTTCGCTCCGCGGGAAACGGGCGTCGAGCTGCCGAGCCGCGGCGTCGATACACTGGATGTGGAGCTCCACGCGATCACACAACTCGACACCATCACGGTGGTGGCGACCGCACGCACGCGGCGCGTGCTGCGGGAAGTGGACGAGCGGCGCAAACTCGGACTGGGCTATGTGGTGGGACCGGACGAGATTCAGCGGCGCGTGACGCTCCGCTCCGTGCTGCAGAGCTTCCCTTCCCTCACCGTGCAGGGGACGATGAACTCCTTCACCGTCTTCATGCGCAGCGGGAGCATGTCGCCCATGTCGAGCGTCTACTGCATCGCCGACCTGCGCATCGATGGCATCCCCTCGACGTGGGACCTGCTCTCGTCGTACGAGCCCAAGGACATCGCGGCGGTCGAGGTGTATCCCCGGGTGTCCACCGTCCCCCTCCAATACCAGAACGTCGCCAGCACGTGCGGCATGGTGCTGGTGTGGACGACGTACCTGCGCTGAGCGGCGCCGTTCAGCAGGATTGACGTCACCGCCCGGCGATAGCGCCCAGCAGCGCCGGTGACCAGCGCGCCAGCGTATCCGCCTGCGTCCGGTTGTGGTCGGCGGCGGCCTCGTTGTACCGGTCCAAGAGTAGCCGCGGATCCTCCATGCACTGAATGAGCGCCGCCCGGCCGTACCGCCGCTCGATCGTGACCGCCATCTTCCACCCCACCGTATACCAGGGTCCCTGCTCGCCGAAGAATGAGAACCCGATCGCATTCACGGTGTCCTCACCGGCCAGGCGCCTGGACATCACGTCCAGGAAGAATCGCTCGAGGGCTCGCAGGTCCTCGTTGACGTGACTCACATCCCGGTCCCACCGCGCACGCTCCTCCGGGGAACTCACGACATGGGGATGTACGTCGGGTCCGCCAGCCGCCGCGAGCATGGCAAAGCCTTCGCCGAAAGCCCCCATCCACTCCGCTGCCTTCCGCACGCTGTCGGGGAGCGCGGCCCGGATGGAATCGGTGCGGCCTTGGACGCTCGCGAATCCGATGTGATGCAGCTCGTGCGCCACCGTGTTCTCGAACTGCGGGCCGGTGCGCGCAGGATCGAGGTAGAGAAAGATGGCGGGATTGGTCCGTACCTCGAACACGAAGCTGTTGGTCCGCGGCTTGATCACGACGTACACGGTGGCGCGAATTCGGGCCTCCGGCGGCAGATACGCCAGCGCCCGCGCCGCGGCGGCGCCCACATCCATCCGCTCCCACGCCGTCAACGTGCGGCGCAGCTCGGCCGTGCGCCGCGCGAGTGAATCCGACCGCACGAATGCGGCGAAGTCGGAGTCGCTGAAGTCACGATGGAGACTCGCTTCGCGGGCCTTGAGGCGCGTGTAGCCCTCGGATGCAAACAGGGCGCGCCAGGCCGAGTCGCTCGCCGCCCGGCCTGCCGCTTGACGCGTGAGGATTCCAAGGACCGCGACGGCCTCCGCCGTGTCGAGCCGCAACGCCACTCGATCCGCAGACGGCGCCTGAGCCCGGCCGGAAGCGGGGCTCGTGGCGGTGCACAGAGTGGCTACCAGGAGACAGGTCCAGCGCATGGGCATCTCGGCGAGAAGGTACCGTGCGACACCGCACGGCAGCTGAACGTTGCAGAGCCTCAGTCGGCGGATACCCCCAGGCGGCGCGCTTGCGCGCCGAAGGACCGGTCGAGCGTCCACAGGGGGGCCCCAGCTAGGAAGCTTGACGCCAGCAAGTGCGCATCCACCCATCCCAGTCCAGTCCCCATGAGCCGATGGCGCTCGATCAGTTCGAGCACCTCGTCCTGAACGGCCACCGGGGCGGCCGGCAACTGCGCGAGGTCAGCGAGGGTCCGCTTCCGGTGTGGCAGGCGCCCGCACGACAGCTCGCCGATCACGAATGGGTGTCCGAGTACTTGTTGTTGCTCGAGCAGCATGCTCAGGTCGCGGTGGCCGCCCCGGAAGTGTTCAGCCGAGACCGAGGTGTCGACGAGGATCACACGCGTCCGCCCGTGCGGCGCGCCCGCCGCCGCCGACCGGCCCGAAAGGCCGGCATCGTGCCGCCCAGGGCGATCAGGCGGTGCGCCCGCTCCCGGGCGATCAGCGCTTCGAGGCCTGCCCGCACAATGGCCGTTTTCTCGCGCAATCCGGTCAGCCGGCGCGCTTCGGCGAGCAGCGCATCGTCCAGGTTCAGGGTGGTTCTCATATGCATATATGTATGCCTTCTTGATGCACGTCGCAACATCGTGGTCACCCCACGCCGCGCCGGTCCAGGCTGCGGTACTGGATGGCCTCGCTCACATGCTTGGGCTGCAGCTCGGCCGCCGCATCCAGGTCCGCCACGGTCCGCGCGATCTTGAGCACCCGGTGATAGCCGCGCGCCGAGAGCCCGAGGCGCGTGATGGCGGAGCGCAGCAGCCCGTCGGCGCCCTCGGAGACGCGGCAGAACGCCCGGATGTCGCGCGGCGCCATGTGCGCGTTGGCGTAGAGGCCCGTCCGCCTGGCGAACCGCTCCCGCTGCACCAGCCGCGCCCGCTCCACCCGCTCGCGGATCGCTTCGCTCGTCTCTCCCTCTCCCCCTCCCCGCTCCGACAACGCCTGATACGCCACGGCCGGCACCTCGAGATGGAGATCGATCCGGTCGAGCAGCGGGCCAGAGACTCGCGCGAGGTAGCGCTGCACGCCGATGGCGCCGCAGCTGCAATGGTGCTGCGGATCGCCGAACCAGCCGCACGGACAGGGATTCATCGCGGCGGCGAGCATGAAACGCGCGGGATAGGCGAGACTCATCGCCGCTCGCGCGATCGTCACCGTGCCGTCCTCGAGCGGCTGGCGCAGCACCTCGAGCACGTTCTTGCGGAACTCCGGCAGCTCGTCGAGAAACAGCACGCCACCGTGGGCGAGACTCACCTCCCCCGGCCGTGGATACGACCCTCCCCCGATCAACCCGGCGTCGGAGATGGTGTGATGTGGGGCGCGGAACGGACGCCGCGCGACGAGCGATTCACCCAGCGGCAGCACGCCCGCCACCGAGTGGATCTTGGTCGTCTCGAGCGCCTCCTCCAGGCTCATGCTGGGGAGGATGGTCGGGAGGCGGCGCGCCAGCATCGTCTTCCCCGACCCGGGCGGGCCCACCATCAGGAGATTGTGGGCGCCGGCGGCGGCCACCTCGAGCGCGCGCTTGGCGTGGGGCTGCCCCTTCACCTCCGCGAAGTCCACCTCATCGCGGGCCCGCTCGGCGAAGAGGCGCGAGACGTCCACGTCGGCCGCGGGCAGCTCGCCCCGGGCGTCGAGATAGTCCGCCAGCTCGCCGAGATTCGCGGCGCCCAGCACTCGTAACCCCGCCACGACACCGGCCTCGGCGAGGTTCTCCCGGGGAAGCACGAGCGCTTCCGCGCCGGCGGCGCGCGCCGCCAGCGCGACGGGCAGCGCCCCGCGGACCGGCCGGATGGCGCCCTCCAGTCCCAACTCACCGAGGAGTACCACCCGGCCCAGCCGCTCGGTCGAGATCTGCTCGGTCGCGGCGAGAATGCCGACGGCGATCGGCAGATCGAACGCCGAGCCTTCCTTGCGCACGTCGGCCGGGGCGAGGTTCACCGTGATGCGCCGCAGCGGGAACTTGAAACCGGTATTCGCGATCGCCGAGTAGACGCGCTCCCGGCCCTCTTTCACCGCTCCCTGAGGGAGTCCCACGGTGGCGAAGGTGGGCAGACCGTTGGCGATGTCGGTCTCGACGTCCACGACGTAGGCGTCGATGCCGAGTACGGCGGCGGAGCGGACCCTGGCGAGCACGCTCCATGGTGGGCACAAACGGCCCCGCGGGTGTAACCGGAATTACGCCGTACGACTACCGACGAACGCGATCCATATGCCGGACGGATCAGCTGCAAGGCTTCGGCTTCTCCTTGAGAACGATGTCCGTGATCCGGAGGTACTCACCCGAGAGGATCACGATCGTCGTCTCGTAGGGGAGGTATCGCTCACGACTGATCCGGATCTTGTGGGTTCCGGCGGGGATGGACAGGGATTTCGGCGTCGCGCCGACGATGGAGTCGTCGATGACGATCTTCCCGGATGGGACGGAGACCAGGCTCAGGTGCTCATGGATGCTCCTCGGGGCTGTTCTTTCGGGCGAACGCGAACAGAGTCGGCTTGACCATGCCCGGGGCCAGATGCTGATGCACCACGCCCCAGAAGTAGAAGAACGGGGAGAACCCCAGACTCGATGGTTGCGACTGATAGCCGTACACGCAATGGTCGAAGCCCGCCCGGCTCAAGGCCCGGCGCAGCTTGAAGACGGTGTTGCAGCGATACACGGTGGGAAACACGTCCTCGCCCCCGCGGGGATTTGCATACACACGACGGATGACCGCGGCATGGTAGCGATTCGGGATGAGGCGGGCGGCGATCCCCGAATAGCTCCAGGCATTGGTGGTACGCAGGCACAGGAACCCGCCCGGCTTGATCACCCGACGACACTCGGCAAAGAAGTGCTCGGGATCGCTCACGTGCTCCAGCACGCTGGCGCTCACGGCCACGTCAACGCCCTCGTCCTCCACCGGCCAGTGCTCCGCCTCCGGCTCGATCGCCCGGAATTCATCGACGCAGGGATTGGCCGCCGCTAGCGGGTCCACGTCGATGCCGATCACGTGGCGGCACTTCCCTTTGAGCGTTCGCAGCTGGCGCCGCACGGGGACGGGGTCTTCCACGGCCCGGCCACGTCCGCAGCCGATATCCAGGACGATCGAGTCGGGCGACAGCAGCGCATGGACGCGCGTGTAGAAGACGACGTGAGCGTCGCTGTCGGTGAACCCACCGAAGCGGGACTCCGGATAGAAGAACGCCTTGGAATCCATTGACCTCACCAGCACCGTCACCACACATCCCCTGCCGGCGCCCGTCGCCCTGACGGCTCAGTCTAAGATGCCGTGCGTCGTCTCGCCGTCAACACGGTCGCCGCCCTGCCCTGGAGCCGGGTGGCAAATGACCCTGCAACGCCGTACTATCCCCGCGCCGATTCACGCACCCCAAGGAGTCGCGGTAGCGGGGGCTGGGGCTCACTCACATTCACCGAGGGGGATGCAATGCGTACGATGCTGAGCCTGGGGGCGTTCGCGTTGGCCGGGTTGGCCGCGTGTCAGAAGCCGCCCGAAACTCCGGCCCAGGCGCAGACGCGCATGGACCAGGAGGCCGCGGCCCTGAAGACGCAGGTCCAGGCGATGGCAAGCAGCTGGGAGCGCTGGACAGCCGCTGGTCAGGCCGATTCGCTGGCCACGGAGTTCCTGGAAGACGCCTACGATCTGCCTCCCAATGCGCCACCCGCACACGGTCGTGCCGCGATCCAGGCGTTCCTCGCCCAGGAGGTTAGTCTGGGCCAGACGACCGTCCACCTCAGCGTGGACGACGTGATGGCCAACGGCCCGGTCGGTGTGGCGCGCGGCGCCTACGATCTCGCGATCGTACCGGGACCGGGCGCTCCCCCCGGGATGGCCGCCGTAGCGGACACGGGTAAATGGCTCGGCGCCTTGCGCCTGAGCGACGGGCAGTGGCGGTTCACGTCGCTGATGTGGAACAGCAACATCCCGCTGCCGCCCCCGCCCGCGCCGGCGCCCGCGCGCCGGAGGTGATGCCGGTTGCGACCGACCTCGCCCGTTGGCGCGCCGACACCCCGGGCTGCGCCGAGCGTATCCATCTGAACAACGCCGGCGCAGCCCTGCAACCGCGGGCGGTGCTCGATGCCGTCCGCGCGCACCTGCAACGCGAGTCCCACCTCGGAGGCTACGAAGCCGCCGACGAGGTCGCCGAGGCGGTACAGCAGACCTACGAAGCCGTCGCGCGCCTCGTGGGATGCGCGGCGCGCAATATCGCGATCGTCGAGAGTGCGACGGTCGCGTTCGCGCAGGCCCTGACGGCCTTCGACTTCCATCCCGGCGACGTCATCGTGACCACCCGGGCGGATTACGTCTCGAACCAGCTGATGTACCTGTCGCTGGCGCGGCGGCTCGGCGTGGAGGTCCGCCGGGCCGCCGACCTCCCGGAAGGCGGTGTCGATCCCGAGAGCATCCGGGCACAGTTGGCGGACGGGCGGGTCCGTCTCGTCGCAGTCACCTGGATTCCGACCAATTCGGGGCTGGTGCAGGCGGCGCGGGCCGTCGGCGCGGTGTGCGCCGAGGCGGGGGTGCCCTATCTCATCGACGCGTGTCAGGCCGTCGGGCAGCTGCCGGTCTCGGTGCGCGACCTGAACTGCGACTACCTCGCGGCCACGGCGCGCAAGTTCCTGCGAGGCCCCCGTGGCATCGGGTTTCTGTACGTCTCCGACCGCGCCCTCGCGCGGGGCGATCATCCCCTGCTGGTGGACATGCGCGGCGCCGAATGGACGGGCGCCGACGGCTACCGCCTGTTCGACGGCGCCCGGCGGTTCGAGAAGTGGGAATCTTCCTGCGCCCTGGTGCTCGGCCTGGGCGCCGCCGCGCGCTACGCGGAGACCGTCGGCGCCACGGGACACGAGCGGGCGCGGGCGCTCGCCGCCGTGCTGCGCGAGCGCCTCGTGGCGCTCCCCGGCGTGCGGGTTATGGATCGGGGTAGCGAGCGCGGCGCCATCGTCACCATCGCCACCGAGGGGGCGGACCCGGAAGCGCTCAAGCTGCGGCTGCGGGCGCGGGGGATCAACACCAGCGTCTCGAGTCGCGACGACGCGGTGATCGACATGGACGCGAAGGGGGTACGGGCGGTGCTCCGTCTCTCCCCCCACTACTACAACACGGAAGACGAGCTCGAAGCCGCGGTAGCCGGATTGCGTGAGGAGCTGCGCGGCGCGACCGGCGTCTAGGGCTTTCCCGGCTCTACCGCGGCTCCCCCACCAGTTGCGCCAGCTCGCGACGCACGCTGTCGCGCGTAGCGCGCCAGGGCGCGTAGTCCGGATTCTCCCGGAGGGTCAGATACCGGCTGTAGGCGCGGATCGCCCCCGTCCGGTCTCCGGTCGCCGCCGCCAGGCGTCCCTCCTCGCGCAGGAATTCCGGGAGCGACCGGTAGAGTCCTTCATGCGAGCGGAGGTAGATCCTCCGCCGGCTGGCGGCGAGGGCCCTGGCGGTATCGCCGTAGTGCGCCAGGAGCCGCGCTAGGGTCAGGTTCGCCACTTCCTCCAGCGGCGGGAACGGCAAGGCGAGAAAGCCAGCCGGCAACGGCGCGTCCCGCACGACGGAGTCGAGGCGGACGAGAGCCGCGCGTACATTGCCGCCGCGCGCCCGGGTCAGGAACACGGTGATCAGCCCGACGCACCCAGCGGAGTTGTACGAAGGCTCGGCCTCGCGTTCGAGTTGCTGAAGGACGCGCTGCGTGCTGGCGGTGTCGCCGTGGGCCACCCGCCATAGCGCGCTCCAGCAGCGCGCCTGCGTGCGCTGGCGGCGCGTGGGAGCCGGTGAAGCCCGGCCTGCGGCAATCCGCTCGAGGAATGCGGCCTGTACCGTGACGACACTGTCCTGCGGCCCGTCCAGAAACAAGGCGTCGCGCACCAGCCACGCCGCCCACGCGCTCGGCGGTCGTGAGGGTGCAGACAATGCCACGCCCTGTTGCCACTGCCGGTAGTAGCCTCTCCATCGCGAGTAGGTGCCATCGTCGTTATTGAGAAGCTTCTCGCCTACTTCCTTCTGCATCACCCGGTCAGCCAACGCCAAGCCTCGCCCGACAGCCGCCGCGTCGTAGGGTACCGAGCCACTCTCCGATTGCGTCGCGAGCAAACGCCCCGCTTCCACGGTGTCGCCGCGCAACATCGCGAGGCGCCAGCGGCAGCCGGGGATTTGTGCGGCGAGGAACCCGTCCGGCGCCGTGGCGGCGAAGTGCTCCAGTCGCTGCTGGATGAGCGCCGTGTCCTCCGCGAGGAACGCCAGCTCCAGCAGGTGCCACCACGCCCACCCGTTCTTCGGATCCACGCGTACCGCGGTTTCGAGCGCTTGGCGGGCGGCCGCTTGCCAATTCGGCACGCTCGCGATGGGTCCGTACTGGGCCAGGTCATAGCCCAGGTCGGCCCAGAAGTGGCTCTCCGGAATGTCCTCTGCCAGCGCGCGGTATTGCGCGATGCGCTCCGCCTCGGTCCGCGTCGCGCCGAAGCGCCACCCCGCGAGCGGCAGCAGGTACGCCCGTTGGCTCGGAGTCAGCTGGTCCTGATGCTCCCAGGCGAACCGCACGTAGGCGGAGTCCCTGTCGCCTTCGCCATTGGCGTACACGGCGAGGGCCGCGGCCACCATCGTGGAGTCGGCGGTGAAGGCGGCGCGGTAGAGGTCGTTCCCCTTCTTCAGGTCGATCGTCTGGTTCCCGGCCAGCATGGCCTGAATCGCCCGCGGCTTGAAGCGGGCCAGCTGGGGCAACCGGCTCGTCGGGATCCCCTGGTCCTGCGCCAGCAGCTGCCACGCAAGCCGATCCACCATGACCAGCCACTCGTCGCGCCTGCCCTCCACACTCGTCGAGCGTACCCGGACCGCGCCGCTCGGCACCGCCACGAGCTCCCCGGTGAGCACCAGGCTCGTGTCGGTCGCCACGAGGCTGCCCCGGATCAGTTTGCCGGCCCCGACGGCGCGCGCTACTCGGAGCTCGCCGTCCCCATCGAGCGGCGTGCCGAGCGTCCCGCCGGCATCCTTCCAGAGCTTCTGGACTGAGGGTGGGTACGCGATCCGCGGCCCGAACTCCCCGGTGATCTTCATGGCGAACAGATCGGGCAGGCCCTGAGCCAGCTGGCGCAGAGTGCTCGCGGTATCCGTGCTCACGAGTCGGAATGGCAGCACGGCGACCACGGTGGAGTCGATGACCAAGGGATAGGTGCTCGTGGGATCCTTGGTGGAGCGGGTCTTGAGAACCACGATCCCGGTCGCTGCGGCCAGCACGGTGACCCCGGCAAAGGCCAGCCGACGTCCTCGATGACTCCGCTCTCGGCGGATCGGCTTGGCCAAAGCCTCGACGAAATCCGCCGCCGTGTGGAACCGGTCCGCGGGCGTCCGGGCCAGGACTTTCGTGAGCGTCGCCTCCACCTCCGCCGGTACCGTGTCCCGCACGACCGACACCCGCGGCAGCGGCTCGCTCAGCTTCTTCGCGAGGATCGACTGCGGCGTGGGCCCCGTGTACGGCGTCTCCCCGGCCAGCATCTCGTACAGCACGCACCCGAGTGAATAGAGGTCCGACCGGCCATCCAGGTCCTGACGTCCCGAGGCCTGCTCGGGGCTCATGTACGCCGGGGTCCCCACGGCCTGCCCAGCCTCGGTCAACTGCTCGCGGCCTGCGGCCACGATCGCCTTGGCGATGCCAAAATCCGCGACAACCGCATGACCGGACTCGAGCAGGATGTTCTCGGGCTTGATGTCGCGATGGATGACCTGGTGGGCGTGGGCGTAGCCGAGCGCGTCGGCTACCTCCTTCGTGATCTGGAGGGCGTCGTTCAGCGGGAGCTGTGGCTCGCGGGTCAGCCGATCGCGGAGCGATTCCCCCTCCACGTACGGCATGACGTAATAAAGAAAGGCCCCATCCCCAGTCCCCCGCTTGCCGGCCACCCCGCTGTCGAGCAACGGCAGGATGTGAGGGTGGTTGAGCGGGGCGGCGATCTCGATTTCACGCAGAAACCGCTCGGGGCCGAGCGCGGCGACGACTTCTGGACGGAGGACCTTTACTGCCACGTGGCGGTGGTGCTTACGGTCCTCGGCGAGGTACACCGTGGCCATGCCCCCGTGGCCGAGCTCGCGCTCGATCGTGTAGCGGCCGGCGAGCGCAGCCTTGAGGCGGTCCGGCGGCTCGGCCATGGGGCGGTCCCTCTCAGTGCCGCGGGTTCATCACATCAAGGTCGCACTCGTACCGCTACACGGTGAGGTCAATCTCGCGGCAGACCATCAGCCACCGCCCATGAGGCGACTATGAGAATCGGCTGAGAATGTCTTGTCTGGGAACCCTAGACTCGATCCGGGTCGGGCTGGCGCGCCCGCTCGATCAGCCGCACGAGCCCGGGGTCCGGTTCCAGCCCGAGCTCGGTTCGAAGCAGATCCGCATGATGGCGGGCTTCGCGCAGCGCCGCCGCCCGGTCTCCCGCGGTCAGCGAAGCTTCGACCAGGTGGCGCACGGTCTCGGTGTCGAAGGGGTCGAGCTCCACGGCCCGGCGCCACCAGACGAGCGCCTGAAAATGGTCGCCCAGGGCCGCCGCACCCCGCGCGAGCGCGACGAACGCGTCTGCGCACCGCCGCTGAAGCCTGAGTCGCTGATCCTCGACCCACCGGGTGAACTCGGGAGCGTCGCGCACAAAGAACCCGTCGAGGAAGGGACCGGTGTACAGCCGCACGGCCGGCTCGTAGGCCCGGGAGACGAGCGCGTCCTCGAACTCCCACACGTCGGCCGCGATCACGGCCGGATTGAGCCGGAGCGTCTTCCGGCCCAAGAGCAGCCCGCCCCCATCGAGGTGGCGCCGTTGAAAATAGAGCAGCTGATTCAAGCCGTGGCGCGCCCGTTCCGCATCGCTCTCGGGCCAGAGAAACGCCTGGATCTTGTCGCGACTGAGGCCGCGATCCCGAGCCATGGCCAGCAGCGCGAACAGAGCCAGGCGGTGCCGCCGGGTGGATGCCCCGGTCACCGTAGCGCCGCCGCTCTGAATGGCCAGCCCGCCAAGCGTCAGTAGACGAATCTGTTCCATCCCCGGCTGCCCCCCCTGGATCACCGACCAGTGACCGGCCCCTGCGGACCACAATAGTGCGTCGGCCGGCCAATTCGGAGTCAATCCCGGCCGGCCAATGATCAAGAAGAGACCGATAGTGACTCTCCGATGACCTTCCTGTGACCATGGGCTGACCGCCGGCTCCTAGCATGGTGTGCGAATCGCGGTTCGCCCGGAACCCGGTGAGGGCCGGGAGCGCGGGGCGACGGTCACCCGGAGGTCGGTATGAACACCAGAATCCTGCATTTCCCGATCGCGATGGCCTGCGTGGGTCTCGCCACCGCACCCCTGCTGGCGCAGACGAGCGCGATGCCGGCGGCAACGCTCGTAACGGATCGGTCGGCCCTGATTCGTCCCGGCATCCCGGCGTCCGACAGCGAGCTCAGCACGGCGGTGCGACCGGTGGTGGTACGCGGGGACGCGCTGACGGGCATGCGCCGCTTTGCGGCGGCCGAGCGCGAGTATCGTAACGCGGCCGAGATCGCGCGCCGCGAAGGTCACCTGCCCAGCTTCACGCTGTGGCATCTCGCCAGCGCCTACTATTACGAGGGCAATCCTCAGCGTGCCGCTGTCGTGCTCGAGCAGCTGGCGGCCGAGGCGGCGCAGCGCGGTGAGCTGGCGGTGCAGGCGCTCGCCCTGTTCAACGCTGCGTGGCTGAACGGCGAGGGCGGCCGTGGGCGGACGGCGGCGACGGAGATCGTCGACCTGTCCAGACTGCTCCGCTCACCCTACATGCCGGTGACGGTTCGGGATCACCTCAATGCGCGGTTGAACCCGCCCAGCGCCGTCGCAATCGACCGCTGACCGCGGTTCCTGGGCGGTCGGAGCGGGTTGCGCACGCAATGCGCAGCCCGCTCCGAACTGTTCTAGAACTCCACCCGCAGCCGCGACACCACGAGCCGTCCCAGCGCCGGCGCCCCGACGATCTCCTGGTGACGATGGTCCAGCAGGTTCTGGCCGTCCACGGTGAGTGTGCTGCGACCTCCGGGAAGACGGTATTCGACGCTCGCATCCAGCAGGCCATAGCCCGTAACCCGGCCGTTGTACACGCCCGAAGCCACCGGGAACTCCGACACGGCCCGCGCCGTCGCGCCCCACTGCCAGCGGCCACCTTGGTATCCGAGAGACAGGGAGCCTTTGGTGCGCGGGGCATTCAACACGAGATCGCCGATCCGTCCCACGCCGGCAAGGGAATCGCTCGACACCCAGGAGAACGTGCCGGCAGCCGTCCAGCCGTGCCCCAACACCGCGTTCGCGCCGATGTCTGCGCCCCAGAGGGTGTAGCGGCCCCCCTGCCGGCGCACGAACAGTACGTCTGTGGGATACAGCGCCTCGCGCGGCGTGATCGTGCCCATGGGGATCCTGGCCGCCGCCTGAACGGCGCGGGGTACGTCCGCCGGTGAGAGGTAGTTCGACAGATACTGGGCCAGCGTCGTTGGATCATAGAACACGCTGGGCGTGAGGTCGTAGCGATCACCCAACGGGTCCGTGACCTGGTTGCGGTAGATGTCCACGGTGAGCCACACGCGGCCGGCCGTAAGCCCCTTGTATCCCAGCTCCAGCGTGTTCGTGATAGTGCGGCGCAGCGCCGGGACGTCCTGGATCGCGTCGGGCGTGACCGGGATGGCTGAGCCGCCGGGACTGAACGCCGCCAGCACCGTGGACACATCCGCTGCGGAGGGCGCCGGCACGCCGGACAGATCGACGCTATCGGTCGCGAGGATCTGCACCAGGGCAGGCCAGAGGAGCGTGGCGTCCGTGGGAAGGTACTGGCCCCCGGCGAACGGCGACCGCATACAGATACCGCCACAGGCCCCCCCCCGCTGGAACGAGTAGCCGTCCTGCGGAATCGATCCCGCTCTGATGGCATACGGCAACGGGCGGAGGCTGTCCCTCACGATGTCCGCGAACAGATCGCTCGGATCGGGCGAGGTGAACGCCCGGTTGTAGGTGAAGCGCAGCGCATGCTCGCTGCCCACCCGGTACACGACTCCGGCACGAGGCGACAGGACGAGATCGTTCAGCCGGTCGTGGTGGTCCACGCGCGCGGCCCCGACCAGCGCAACCCGGGAGCTCACCTGCGCGGTGGCGTGGAGGTAGCCGCCCAGCTCGAGCGTCCGATCGTGGTTCTCGTACCCGCCGTCGATCGTGCCGCCCGTGCGCGGGTCGATCCAGCGCAGATCGGCGCCGTAGCGGACATCGATCGGCCCGAGCGCGCCCCCATATTGTCCCTGGAGTGCGGCCGTGCGCGACCGGTCCACCAGCGGACTGCCGGTGCGCAGCACGTAGGTGTCGCCTGCATCGCTCGTATTGTAGACGGCGTTGCCGAACAGCCGTCCGCGGCGCACGCGGGTCTGAAGAAACGCGTAACGCCAGTCCTGGACCTGGACGGCGCCGACTTCCGAGGTCAGGTCGATGTTGTCGATCGCCTGGGCCACACCCGCGGTCGTCCGGATGTCCGTGACGGTATCCGGCCGCCACTCCAGCTGCAGCTCGCCACCAGCGCGCGCCAGACGCGGATTGCGCCGGCCGACGCGCAGCGTGTCGGGATCCGCGCCGCCGGCAATCGCTTCCTCCCGCAGGCGCTGCTCGGTCGTGTCCGTGAGCTTCCAGTCGTGCCCACCGAGGTAGTCTCCCGAAACGGCGAGCCCGACCCGTTGACCGAACCGGACGGCATAACGGAAGTTCGCGGAAGCGACCGAACGCTCCCCGCCGCTGATCGACACCACCCCGCCGGGGGACTCGAGCGGTGCGCGCGTGAGCACGTGGAGCACGCCTCGCGCCGCTCCCGGGCCGTACAGGGCGGCGCCGGGTCCACGCACCACTTCGATGCGCTCCACATCCTCTCGAGTGGCAGCGAGGAGATAGGGAATGTTGAATCCGATCGATGGGACCGCCGCGTAGCGGAAATCGGTCAGCATGAGGAGCACGCCGGAATTTGCTCCGCCGCCCCCGCGCACCGCGAAGTCGCTCTGCATGAGTCCCTTGCGCACGACGTCCACGCCAGGCAGCAGCGCGATCTGGTCCACCGGCGTGAACCGCACGGCCGCCTGCACGTCGGCGCGCTGCAGCACCGACGTGGCGGCCGGCGCCTCGAGCGACGACTGTTCGATGCGCGAGACCGTCAGGACGACCGGATCGAGCGGGATGCCGGCCGGGTGGAGCGCGACCCGCACTGCGACGCCGGCCTCGGTGAGGCGCAGCCCGTCGAGCCGGAGCGGCGCGTACCCGATTCGGTGGAACTCGAGTGCATAGATACCCGTGGTCGCCGTCAGCGAGAACCGGCCGTCCGCCGCTGTCAGCACAACGGCCGCCGGCGTGCGCCGGTCGACACCGGTCAGCGTCACCCGGACCGCGGGCACCGTGATCCCGGTCGCGCTGTCCACCACGACGCCGTTGACGATTGCCTGTTGTGCGGCTGCCCGACCCCCCGCCGCTCCGCACATTCCCACCACGACCACTGCCCACCGCCGCCACACCTGGGCACCCATCGATTCCCCCTGCTGGTAGAGGACGAGGAAGTGTGGGCCGCCTTGGTCAAGTCGCCGTCAATTCGACACGCACCACCAGCGGCGCCACCGGCACGAGGGAGGTCCGGAACAGCCGGTCCCAGCGGAACGGCGCCCGTCCTTTCGAGCCCGAATAGAGAATCGGAACGGCAATTCGGAGTCAATCCCACGCCCCTAATGGCCATGGTGGGGCCATCCGCGGCCGGGAAATGATTGCATGATGATTCTCCGGTGACCAGGGGCTGACCGCCCGCTCCTAGCGTGGTGTGCGAATCGCGGTTCGCCCGGAAACCCGGTGAGCGCCGGTAGCCCCGGGACGACGGTCACCCCGAGGTGGACAATGGACAGCCGACTCCTGCAGTTCCCGATCATGGTAGCCTGCCTGGGCTTCAGCACCGCGCGCCTCCCCGCACAGACGAGCGCGATCCCGGCGGGGATGTCCGTGTCCGAGCGGTCCACCCTCATCCGGCCCGGTATCCCGGCATCCGACAGCGAGCTCACCCCGACGGTACAGGCACGGGTGGTTCGCGGCGACGCGCTGACCGGCATGCGACGTTTCACGGCGGCCGAGCTCGAGTATCGGGAGGCGGCTGAGATCGCGCGTCGCGAGGGTCACCTGCCCAGCTTCACGCTGTGGCATCTCGCCAGCGCCTACTACTACCAGGGCGATCCGCAGCGTGCCGCCGCCGTGCTCGAGCAGTTGTCGGCCGAGGCGGCGCAGCGCGGTGAGCTGGCGGTGCAGGCGCTCGCCCTGTTCAACGCCGCATGGCTGAACGGCGAGGGCGGGCGCGGCCGGGTGGCAGCGACGGAGCTGGCCGACCTCAACCGGCTGCTGCGCTCACCGTACATGCCCGACGCCGTCCGTGACCATCTCACCGCGAGAATGGCCCCGTCCGGTGCGGTCGCGGTCACTCGCTGACGATCGCGGGTGTGAAAGGAGGAGCGGGTCGCGTGCGGGTCGCGCGATCCGCTCCGGCTGTACGAGCTGCCGTCATGACTCGCCGGAACGGCAGCGCTCGAAGCGGATCACCCGATCCTCCGATCCGGACATCCGCACCGCGCCGGTCGGCAACTCAGCCGTGCGTCCGCGTCCCGACGAGATAGGTCACCAAGGTGATGAGCGGCGGCCCCCGAACCGTCCCAACCTCCCATTGATACTCATCGAACCCCGCCACGAGTTGCCGCAGCTCGGCGGGCGTATAGGTGCGCAGGCACGACACCGTCCCCTCGAACCACACCACCAGCGGCACCACCGGCACGAGGTAGGTCCAGAACAGCCGGTCCCAGCGAAACGGCCGGATGAAGGGCGTCAGCAGGAGTGCAAGGACGGGAAGGAACAGCATGCCGATGAGTCCCAGGAGCGAGCGGCGGGTGATCTCGAAGACCGCGATGCCCCGCCCCTGGCGTACCGCGTCCGCGAGGATCGCGCGGGCGGCGTCCGGCGGAAAATGGTGCAGCGCGGTGAACAGGGTGCGAAACCCGGTGAGGCGCGCGGGCACCGCGGTGGCATCGACCGGGTCGGGCTCGCCCGTGATGCGACCGCCGCTCAGCCGGCCGAGTCGCGCGTAGGCCGCGTGGTTCGGGTACAAATCGCAGAGGCGCACGCGGACCGCCGGCCCGCCCACCGCGGCGATCCGCCCGAGCAGGTCGCGCCACGGCCCACCGCCCCCAGAGCAGAGGTCCAGGATCTCCGTTTCGCCGGCCTGCACGAGAGCGCGCGACAGGAGCGGCGCCGCCACTCCATACGGCGCGAACCACTCCATCAGCGCGCGCAGGAAGTCGGTGATCGCGGTCCGGAGGAACTCCGGACACCACGGCTGGTCTTCGATTTCGAAGAGGTGAAAGCGTCGCATTGGTCGCTGGACGCGATACGGCGCCCGCGGGCGTCGCCGCCTACGGGCGCCGCGTGACAGCCGGACGACTCAAGCCGTCTTGCCGCCGAACACCTTGCCGAGCAGCCCGCCGACGATGCCCCCGATGGCCGGATAGCCGGTCCCGGTCGCCAAGCCCGAGGCGAGGCCGCCCCCGCCGAGCAGATTCCCGGCGAGCGTGCCGATCAGACCGCTCAGCCCGCCCGCCACCGCGCCACCGCCCGCGGCATTGGGCATCGCCACACCCTTGCTCCAGAGAGAGAAGAGCAGACCCGCGACACCGCCGATGCCGATCCCCGCCCCCTGGCCCACGCCGCCCCCGAGGCTGGGAACGTACTTCGCCAGCACGGCCAGCAGGATCTGCAGCACCACTCCCACCAGGGCCGACTTCATCAACGGGTTGGACGCGCTTGCCTGGTCTGCCATCGCTACCTCCTGTGGGTGTCACTGGAGAGTCGCTCTGCCATTGCCAGGATGACTGTGAATGGGGTGCTTCGCAAGCACGACCAGGAACCTCTGGGAACGCCCTCATGGAGTGAACGGACGGGCGAAGACCTCGTCCCAGGCAGCCAGCGCCGGCTTCGCCCGCAATGCCGAATCCACGACGCCCAGGTGGGCGAAGAGCGGCAGGCCGGAGCCCGGGGGCAGGTTCAGCGCGGCGAGGTCGAGGTCCGCGAAGGTCAGCTGGAATACGGCGATCGCGCGCGCGGAATCGAGTAGCCGGCCCTGGTATGCCAGGTAGCGCGCCTGCTCCACCGGGCTCGAGGCGAGCGCGCCGAGCGAAGTCGAGGTCCACCCACCCTCCACGACGAGCACCGGGCGAACGCTCTCGGTCCGCAGACGGGCATAGTAGTCGAGCGGCACGCTCTCCGGGTCGGCGAAGCCACCGAGGTAGGGATAGGACGAGAGCCCCAGACATTTGATGAAGGGAAAGTCCGCGAGATCCTGGGCGATCCCGGCGTACCCCCCGCCCTGGAAACGGCCCACGCCGTTTCGACCTGCACGCTGATGTACAGCGGTGTTGCGACGCCGAGCTGCTGCATTTGCGTGGCAGCGGCGTTGGTCATGGCCACGACGGCCTGATAGACCGAATCGGGTGCCGCCAGGCGGATCAGGTTCGTCTCCGCGGCGAGGCCCAGGTAGTCCGGATGCAGAATCGAATCGAGGGCGAGCACGTAGTCGATGTACGACCGCTGGATCACCGGGTCGGTAATGCTGCGCCCGAGCGAGTCGAGCACGGGATCCTCCCGCGCGCGGTCGAGCCCGTTGGTCACATCCACCGTGATGACGAGCCGCAGCCCCTTGGCCCGGTAGTAGCTGGCGAGGCCGAGCTCGTTGCCGCGTACCTCCTGCGCCGGCGTGAGGCCGCTGAACAGGGCGGCGTACGGCACCGAGACGTGCATGATCGCCGCGTCGGCGTGGCCCGAGGTCCAGAGGCTCAGGGATTGCAGCGTGACGGTCTGATCGGGACGCGGGGGAATCGCGGAGAAGCCCATCCGGAACGTGCGGGGCGCACGGGGTGGTGAAGTCGAATCGCCGCAGGCGAGCGCCAGCGCGCACACGACCAGCATCCGGCGCGCGCTGCTGGATGGGCGCGCCAGCCCAGTCAGCACGCGATCAGGATCGCGCAGCAGGTGACCGCCCCTTCGGCTTTCTGCAGCTCGGAGACGTTCAGGGACAGCATCTCGATCCCCCGCTCCGCCAATCGCCGGGCCGTGACCGGGAAGCTCGACGGATAGATCACCCGGGCCCCCACGAGCAGCCCGTTCGCGGCTCCGGGCTCCCCCGCTGCCACCTCGAGCACTCGCATGTCGGCGAACGCCGCCGGGTCCACCCAGCGGGGATTGCACAACACCGTGTCCGGCGCCACGAGCGTCGCGGCGGACTTGAGATGCAGGCACCCGCGCACCGCGATGGGACGCACGTCGTACCCGTGCGGCGCCACCGCAGCCGCGAGCTGGTCGATTCCCGCGCGGTTGGTCCGTCCACCCTCTCCCACATGCACCGTGCGCCCGATGAGCAGCACGTCGCCGCCGTCCAGCGTCGCCGGTGCGGTGATCCGGACCAGCGGCCGGTGGGCGGCGAGCGCCCGGGCGACCGGCTCGGTTTCGGGCAGCCGCGATTCGGCGCCGGGCCGCGCGATGACGGCGACCTCGTCGAACACCACGGCGGTGTCCTCCACGAATACCGAGTCCGGCAACGACGGATCGGCCGGGAGGGTCCGCACCTCACACCCCGCGTCGCGCAGCGCCGCTTCGTACACGCGGTGCTGCTCCTGTGCCAGGGCGACGTCGATGGGACGCCGCTCGAGATGCACCAGCTGGCAGCGGTCGATCGCCGGACTCACCGCGCGGGTGAGCGCGACGAGGCTCACTGCGCGCACGGCGCGTGTGGATCGCCCTTGGGGTGATCGAGCGCGGGACGATGGTCGAGGTTGGCGACCCGCAGAGCCGCGTCGTGCACCAGCCGCGCCACGCGGGCCAGGTCGTCGTAGTCGATGTACTGCGCCTCGTCGGTCACCTGGTGGTAATCGAGATGCTCGCCGCGCGACAGCGCGACGCTCGGAATGCCGTAGCGGGCGTAGCTGTAATGATCGGCACGGCAGTAGTACTGCAGCGGGTGTCCCGGCGCGTCGTACGCATAGTTGAACCGGAAGGGCAGCGGCTGCGCCGCGTTCGCCGCTTCCAGCAGGTCGCCGAACTCCCGCGACAGGCGGCGGGCGCCGATCACCTCGAGGTAGGTTGGTCCGCCCTCGGGGAGGTCGGCCGCCGTCCCGCGGCCCACCATGTCCTCGTCGATCTCGGCAACGATCGAATCGGTCGGCACGGTCGCATGGTCGGTGAACCAGCTCGACCCGACGAGGCCCTCTTCCTCTCCCGTGTGCGAGACGAACAGGATCGACCGGCGCGGGCGCTGCGGTCCCGTGGCGAGCGCTTCGGCGATCTCCAGAATCGCCACCGTCCCCGAGCCGTCGTCGTCGGCGCCGTTGCGAATCGAGTCCCGCCGCGCCGGCCGCTGGCTCCGCAGGCTGTCCAGCAGCCGGCTCGCCTGCGTCCGCTCCTCGGCCGTTGCGGGCCGGTTGGGGGAATCCGCCCCCATGGGGCGGATCACCCGGTTGAGGGCGCGCAGCGAGTCGTGGTCCACGGGACTGTGGTCGTAGCCCACGTGGTCGTTGTGCGCCGTGAGGGCGACGTACTGACCGCGCAGCGCCGGATCACTCCCGGCGAGGACCGCCACCACGTTGCGCGCCGGAAACGGCACCGGCGTGAACCGCACACCGAGGTCACCCCGTGCCACAGCCCCCGCGGCCCCGGGCGCGAGTCGCTCGGGAGCGGCCCCGAGCAGCCGCCCGGCGGCGTCCGGGGTGATCAGGAGCAGCACTGGCTGTCCGCTCGCACGCGTGGTGTCGGCGGTCAGACGCCGGCCGCCGATCTGCGCGATGATCTCGGGAGCGAGCAGATCGAGCTCCGCGACGGCGAGCGCCGCGGCGTGGGTGAAGCGCGGGTTGGTCGCGAGCCCGCGCAGCGGCACCAGACGCCGCTGCCCGTCGCCCCCGGCCCGGACATCGAACACCACGAGCCTGCCGCTCGCCTGGTCCGCTCCGATCCAGCCCGAGGAGTCGGTCGCCGTGCCGCCGTAGACCACCGGGACCCCCGCGAGCGGCGGCGTGGCAATCGGCCGGCCGACGAGCAGGTAGTCCGTGCCGGCCGTGAGCGGCGCGTCCCCCGCCGACAACGACGACGCGGTCGGCTCGGCGAAGAAGAACGGCACGGTCTGGAACCACGTCCCGCCGTCCCCCGCCGGCCGCAGGCCCAGTCGCTGGAACTCGGACGCCACATAGGCGGCCGTCCGGAAGTCCCCCGCCGACCCCGAGCGCCGTCCTCCCATGGAATCGTCGGCAATGAGGAACAGCCGCTGCCGCAGGTCCTGCGGCGTGATGTCGGGTGACGTCTTCGTTTGAGCTCCGAGCGGCAGCGCCCAGAGCAGCATGGCGGCGAGTCGAGCGGCGCGAGGCAAAGCGTCCACGGGCAGTCTCCGTTCTGGGGGCGACGGGCGAGGCAAAAATACGCGCCGCGGATCGCGGCCGTGCGTCAGGGCCAGGTGAGCACCTTCCGGAGCCTGGCCGGTGCGGCCCGCGCGTCCGCGGTCTGCGGAAAGGCGGCCGAGTTGTACGTATTCCAGAACACCACGGTGGGCGCGCCGGCGGCCGTGCTGCCGGTGGCCAGGCAGGCAGCCAGGGCCTTCCCCGTGTAGGTCGTTTCCAGCGGCACCCGGGGAGCCGCCCAGGCGATGGCCGCGCGCGCCTGCGGCGTCGGGGCGCCGTACCCCGGACCGAGAAACTGCGTCAGCACGTCGAAATCCCGGTTGCTGATGGAAATGTCCGGAATGGCCGGCTCCCACCCCCGCAGCAGCCGCATCGCGTCCCGCGCCAGCCGGCCGATCGTCCGCCGGTTCGCCCGGTAGGCGGCGAAGACGCGCACGGCGGTCACGCGGGTCGGCAGGCCGGCGAGCCTGCATCCCGCCACGAGGCCCGCCGCGGTGCCGCACGTTCCCGCCGCCACATAGATCCGGTCCGGGACCGGCAGCGCTCCCTGCTCGACCTGCGCGGCCAGCTCGAGCGCCGCCGCGATATACCCGATCGTGGAGAGCGCCGTGGACGCCCCGGCAGGCACGAAGAACGGCCGCTCCCCGGCCGCCCGGCGCGCCCGCACGGCGCGCCACGCCTCGAGCACGCATCCCGGTCCGGTGCGCGCACAGCGCAGCGCGGCGCCGGCGGCGAGGAGCCCGCGCAGGTTGGCCCGGACCTCCGGGGTGACCGGCTGCGGCGCGAGCGCCACTTCCACCGCGAAGCCCGCCGCCTTGCCGTGCAGGGCGAGGGCCAGCCCCTGGTTCGTGCCGAGACCCCCGAGCGTCACGAGCGAGCGCGCGTCGCGCTGCCGTGCCGCCGCGAACAGGTATTCGAACTTGCGGACCTTGTTGCCGCCGTAGAGGGGCGACGTGAGGTCGTCGCGCTTGACGAACAGCCGCCCGCGGAAGTCCGCGGGCGGCGTCCATTCATCGACAGGTGTGGGAAGGGTGGCGAGCGGGAGCCAGGGCAGCCGGCTCCGGAGACCGGGGTAGCGGGCGAAGAGGGCGCCGCTCACCGCCGCGGGAATCGCACCAGCTTCCGTTCGCGCTCGTCCCAGAGGGCGAGCCGCACGCACCGCAGGCTCTCCCGCAGCGTCAGCGTCGTGACCCGCCGCAGCTCGGGAATCGACTCCAGCGCTTCCTGGAGGCGATAGTTGGGAATGCGGGCGCTGAGATGGTGCACGTGGTGCAACCCGATGTTACCCGTCGCCCATTGCAGCAGGCGCGGCAGGCGGTAGTAGGAGCTGCCGACCAGCGCCGCATCGTTGTAGGCCCACTGCTCGTCGTGTTCCCAGTAGGTGGGCTCGAACTGATGCTGGACGTAGAACAGCCAAACGCCCATCGAGCACGAGAGTGTCATGAGCGGCACGTGCACCAGCAGGAACTGGCGGAACCCCACCAGCAGACCCATGCCGACGACGAACCCGGCGAGTGCGACGTCGGTCCAGAAGATGCTCCAGCGCGCGCGCGTCCAGGTGCGCGGGACGATGGTCGGGAGCCGGTGGCGCACGAAGAAATGCAGGATGGCACCGACGCCGAAGAGGATCACCGGGTGGCGGTACAGGCGGTACTTGAAGCGCCCCCAGCGCGACAGCGCCAGGTACTCGTCCACCGTGAGGGTATCGATGTCGCCGAACCCGCGGTGCTCGAGGTTGCCGGATGTGGCGTGGTGCATCGCGTGGGCTTTCTTCCAGTAATGGTACGGCGTCAGGGTCAGCACCCCGAGCGCCGAGCCCACGATGTCGGCGACGCGGGGAGAACGGAAGAACGACCCGTGGCCGCAGTCGTGTTGCACGATGAACAGCCGTACGAGGAAGAACGCCGCGGGCACGGCGAGGATCAACGTCAGCCAGTATCCGACGCCCAGGCTGAAGTACATGAGCGTCCACGCCCCGGCCAGCAGGAGGGCGGTGCTCACGAGCTGCCACACGCTCCGCGCCGTGCTGGGGCGCCGGAACGGCGCGAGTCGCGCATCCCAACGGTCGTTCATCGCGACCTCCCCCGCTCGTCGCCGGTCTCGCCGGCCCGTTTACGGACGAGCGCATAGTAGCCGCAGGCGCACGACTCGGTCGTGCGGCCGAGCCGGTCGGCGCCGAACTCGAGCCGGCCGCCGCACCCGGGGCATTCCAGTGGCCCACTGCCCAACACCAGTCCCTTGCGGGACAGTGCGAACTGGGACCGGTTCACTTGTGCCGGAAGGTGATGCGCCCCCGGGTCAGGTCGTACGGGGACAGCGCCAGGGTGACACGGTCTCCCGCGAGCACGCGGATGCGGAACCGCCGCATGCGGCCCGCCATGGTGGCGAGCACATCGTGCCCATTGGGGAGGAGGACGCGGAAGGTCGCGTTGGGCAGCACTTCCGTGACCGTCCCGTCGGCTTCGATCGCTTCTTCCTTCGCCATTAGCGCTCCCGACTTCCGCGGCGGCGCTCCGCCTTGCGACGCCGGGCGGCCGCCGCCTTCAGGCGCTTGGCCGTGCTCGGCTTGACGTAGAAGCGCTTCTGGCGCAGCTCCTTCAGGACGCCCGACTTCTGGACCTTGCGGCGGAACGCCTTGAGGGCCCACTCCAGCCGGTCGTTGTCGCCAATCACGATTTCACTCATCTGCGCCGCCCATGTGAGGAGCCAGAATACAAAGGGCCACCCCGCCCGTGGTCGGAATGGCCCACGTCCGCAACGACGTCAGGGTGCGGGAGCGACTCAACTCAGCTTGACCACGTTCTGGGCCGCCGGTCCCTTCTCGCCCTGCACCACGTCGAACTCGACGCGATCGCCTTCGGCGAGCGTCTTGAACCCGGTGGCCTGAATCGCGGAATGATGCACGAAGCAGTCCTTCTCCCCATCCTCGCGAGTGATGAACCCGAAGCCCTTGCTGTCGTTGAACCACTTCACTTTTCCGGTGACGCGCATGGCCCTACTCCTTAACGGTGGTGTGGTCGGAGCCCGGAGCCCGTCAATGCAGTGCTCGTCCCGACTACAGTGAATCCGCAAACGAGAAAGGCGAGACCGGCGCTTGGGCCGAGTCCCGCCTTGACCGTTCGCTGGAAGCTGGCACGCAGCAGGCGCGCCGTCGCTTCTCGAAGCCTAATAGGGCCGGGCCACGAAGTCAAAACCGGGTTCAGGCCCCGGATCCGCCCGATTCGAGGTAGCGGGCCTTCACGATCGCCACGTGGTGGCGCTCATGCCCCGCGATGACGTGGGCGAGCGCGCGCGGGGTGAAGGGGTTGCCGCTGGCGGTGCCCCGGCGCGCCAGGGCCTCGGGGTCGAGGTGACGGAACAGGGCGATCGTCGCCTGGCGGATGGCCGAGAGCTCGTCGCCCAGGTCCGCGAACGTGCGCTGATCGAAGCGGCCGGCCGGCACGTAGTCATCCTGCTCGAACCCCGGGAGCGGCGTCGCGTCACCGCGGGCGATGCGCAGGGCGCGATAGCTCATGATGCGCTCGGTATCGCCCATGTGACCGAGGACCTCCTTGAGGCTCCATTTCCCCGGTGCGTAGCGGTGCGTGCCACGGGATTCCGGGATCTGCCGGAACAGCGCCAGCGTCTCCTTCACCTGACGGCCAAGCAGGTCACACAGATCGCCGTCGGGGACGAGGGCGACGTACTTCCCGTAATAGACGGCGTATTCGTCAGGCGCGGGGCGCGGGATCACGCAGCCGGTCACGTTACGCGCTCCGTCCTCACCGCTCTCCTACGACCGGCTGCGTCCGGTCGATGACGCGCGCCATCACCGGCGCACCAGGGAACAGCGTCTCGAGGCCGCCCACCACCACCTGCTCGCCCGCATCGACTCCGCTCGCGATCTCCACGAAGCCGGGGGTGCGCACGCCCAGGCCGACCTGCCGGCGGTTCGCTTTTCCCTCCTGCACGACCCAGACGAAGGTCGCCCCCTGCAATGGCACGATGGCGTCCTCGGGCACGACCACGGCGCCAGGACGGGTCGCCGTGACCAGGCGGGCTTCGATGAACATGCCCGCCTGCAGCAGGCGCTGCGGATTGGGAACGCGTGCCTTGATGAGGATCGTGCGGCCGGGGAGCTGCACCACGGGATCCACGAAATCCACCTCGCCCGTGAACTCACGCCCCGCGATGGCGGCGACGCGGAAGGTCACCCGCTGCCCCCGTTTGAGCGACCGTGCAAACCGCTCCGGGACCTGGAACGATGCCCGCTGCGGGTTGACGGTCTGCAACGACACCAGCCGGTGGCCGTTGTCGACGTAGTCCCCCAGGCTCACGAACCGCTGGCCCACGGTCCCCCCGAACGGCGCGCGCACCGTCGTGCGGGCGAGCCGCGTGCTCTGCAGCCGGTACTGCGCGTCGGCGCTGCGCGCGCTGGCCTCGGCGTGCTGGAGGTCGGACGTCGAGGCCGCGTTCTGGGCGATCAGCTCCTTGGTGCGCGCCAGATCCTGCTGCGCCAGGTCGCGCTGCGCGGCCAGCTGGGCCACCTGCGCGGCGAGCTCGGTCGAATCGATCTGGAACAGCGGCGTCCCCGCGGCGACCTCCTGCCCCTCACGGAACAGGATGGCGACGACGCGCCCCTCCACTTCGGGGCGCAGCTCGATCGACTGCAGCGCCTCGATCTGTCCCGTGGCCGCGATCTCGTCGCGCACCGTATCGGTACGGGCGACCGCGACCTCCACGGGGAACGCCGGGGGTCCACCCGGGCCCCCGGCGCCGCCGGGGCCCCCCTTGCCCTTGGTGCACGCCGCGGCCAGCGCGGCCGTCACGCACCACACACCACGCATCAGGTACCGAGTGTTCACGGTGATCCCTGCTCGAAGTTGATCCGCTCGCCGAGAATGACTTCCAGCCCCGCGCGGGCGAGCCGGGTGTTGTAGATCGCCAGCACCAGGTCGGCTTGCGCCGAGACCAGCCGGTTCTGGGCGTCCAGGAGATCGAGGATGGTGGTCGCTCCGGCGCGATAGCGGGTTTCCTGCACGCGGTTGTTCTCCCGCGCCACGACCACGGCGTCGCGCTGCAGCGCGAAGGTGGCCCGGCTGGTCTCGTACGCGTCGTACGCCGCCGTCACGTCGAGCCATGCGGCGCGCTCGAGATCGGTCCGGATCGCCCGGGCGACATCGCGGGTCACGCGGGCCTGCGACAGCTGGATCTCCCGTTGTCCATTGTCCCACAACGGGAAGCTCACGGTCAGCGACAGGCTCGACCGCTTGATCGCCTGGGGATAGAACTTGGTGTCGAACGCGCCGCCGGTGAAGTCGAGCGACGCATGCGGCAGGTAGTCCCCACGGCGGGCCCAGAGCACCGCGGACGCCCCCCGCTCGTTGGCCCGCGCGATGCGCCACGCCGGACCCTGCGCCAGCGCGCGGCCCACCGCGTCCGCGACCGTGAACGGTAATGCGGGAGCGGCGACGCTGTCGGCGGCGACGGGGGCCGCATCCGCCGGGCCTTCGAGACCGATGCGCCGGCCCAGCTGGAGCTGCGCGGCGCGCAA
Organism: Gemmatimonadales bacterium; assembly: GCA_035310725.1. Taxonomy (GTDB): domain Bacteria; phylum Gemmatimonadota; class Gemmatimonadetes; order Gemmatimonadales; family GWC2-71-9; genus DASTHG01. The sequence goes on along the minus strand of DATGDT010000140.1, from coordinate 7,497 downwards.
CGCCGCCTGTTGCTGCAGCAGGATTACCCGCGCCTGGGTCAGCCCGAGCGCGAGCTGCAGCGAGTCGGTCTGCACCGCCGCCCCGGACGTGACGCGCGCCCGCGCCACCGCGAACTGCTGCTGGGCGCGCTGCAGCTGATCCTCTGCCACGCGCTCCAGCGCCCGTTGGGCCAGGACGCCGTAGTAGTCCAGCTCGGTGTTCATCGCGGTCGTCAGGCGCGCCTGCAGCTCGCCCGCGTGGGCGACTTCGAGCGCGGCGCCGCTCGCCGCCAGCCCGGCGAGCTTCTGTCCCCCGGTGAACAGGTCGATGCGGGCATCGACCGTCGCCGAGTAGGTGTTCGGGACCGCCGTGAAGGTGGCGAAGTTGAAAAACGGCGGCCAGTAATGGGTCTTGTTGGCCGACACCGTCACGGCCGGCACGATGAAGACGGCGAACGCCGCGCGGCGCGCCCACTCGGCGCTGTTGACCTGCCCCGCGGCCGCGACGTAACCGGGATCGAGGCGCGCAGCTCGCTGCAGCGCCTCGGCGAGCGTCACCACCGGCACCGAATCCTGGGCAGACGCCACCTGCAGGACGGCGAGGAGCGACAGGATCACTTCGCCTCCGCGGGTTCGAGCGCGGTCTGCTGCAGGTCGTGCTCCTCGCGGGCGCGCAGCCGGTCGAGCAGCGTGTAGGCGACCGGCACGACGAACAGGGTCAGCGCCGTGGAGAAGAAGATGCCGCCCACGATCGCGTAGCCCAGCGGCCGCCGGGACGTCGAGCCCGCACCGAGTCCGATCATCACCGGGATCGCGCCCATGATCGTCGACACCGACGTCATCAGAATCGGCCGGAGGCGAATGCGCCCCGCCTCGATCACGGCGGCCATGGTGTCCAGTCCCCGCCGCTTGAGCTGGTTCGAGTACTCGACCAGCAGAATGGAGTTCTTGGTCACGAGCCCGATGAGCAGAATCATGCCGATTTCGCTGTACAGGTTGATGGTGCCTCCGGGACGATGGAACAGCGCGGCTACGAGCAGGGTCGCCAGCGCTCCGGTCACGGCCAGGGGCACCGCCAGGAGCACCGTGAACGGGTGCACCAGCGACTCGAACTGCGATGCGAGCACCATGAACACGACGAGCAGGGCGACGCCGAACGCGAAGTACAGCGCGCCACCGCTCTCCCTGAACTCACGCGAATCGCCCGCCAATGCGGTCGTGCTGCCCGGCGGCAGCACCTGCCGGGCCAACCGTTCCAGCGAATCGAGGGCCTCCCCCTGGGCGAAGGGCGGAACCAGCGAGGCCGACAGCGTGAACGAGGGCACGCGGTTGAAGTGGTTGATCTGCCGCGGGCCCACGCCCTCTTCGACGTGGGCGAGGGCCGACAGCTGGACCAGCTGCCCGTTGTTGCCGCGGAGGTAGATCCCCGACATGTCGCTCGGCGTGGCCCGGCGACTGGGATCGAGCTGCACCATCACGTAATACAGCTTGTCGTTCCGGGTGAACGTGCTGACGCGCCGGCCGCCGAGGAACGTCTGCAGGGCGGCGGCGACGTCGCGCACCGGCACCCCCAGGTCCTCGGCGCGGTCCCGGTCGAAGGTGACGCGCAGCTCGGGCTTGTTGACGCGCAGGTCCGTATCCACGTTCACGAGACCCTTGATGGCGCTCGCCCGCGGCAGCAGGGTGTCCATCGCCTGGGCGAGCCGGTCGAAATCCGGGTTCTGCACGACGAACTGGATCGGCTGGCTGAACCCGAGCGCTCCGGGACTGTAGGGGAACGCCCGGACGCCCGCGATCCCGAAGAGCTGGGGGAACAGCCCGCCGACCATTTGCTGAACGGTGGTGTGCCGTTCACTCCAGTCCTTGAGGATCACCCCGATGAACGACCGGTTCACGCCTCCCGAGAAACCGCCGATGATCGTGAAGTACCCCTGGACATCAGGGGTTTTGCCGATGATCTGCTCGACCTGGCGCACGTACCCGTCCATGTACTCGAGCGAGGCCCCCTCGGGCGCCGACGACACCACCAGGAAGAATCCGCGGTCGTCGTCCGGCAGGAGCTCCTGCTTGAGGTTCTTGTACAGCACGTATGCCAGGAGCACCGATGCGGCGGTTCCGGCGGCGACGAGGACCCGGTGCCGCAGCGCAGACCGCAGCAGGGTCGCGTAGCGCTCGGCGATGGCGTTGAACCCGCGCTCGAACAACTTGAACATGGCGCCGTGCTCACGCGACACGCGCAGGATCTTGGCGCTCAACATCGGGGTGAGCGTCAGCGCCACGAAGCCGGAAATGATCACGGCGCCCGCCATGGCGACCCCGAATTCGTTGAACAGTCGACCCGTGGTGCCCTGCAGGAAGGCGAGGGGCGTGAACACCGCCACGAGCGCGATCGTCGTCGCGATCACGGCGAAGCCGATCTCGTTGGTGCCGTTGACGGCCGCCTGCTGCGGCGTCTCGTGCAACTCTTCCTGGTGCCGGTAGGCATTCTCGAGCACGATGATCGCGTCGTCCACCACGATCCCGATCGCGATGGTCAATGCGAGCAGCGTGAAGTTGTTGATCGAAAAGCCGAGGAAGTACAGGATCGCGAACACGGCGATGATCGACGTCGGGATCGCGAGCCCCGGGATGATCGTGGCGCGCAGGTTGCGCAGAAAGACGAAGATGATCAGCACCACGAGGATCGCCGCGATGAACAGTGTCAGGCGGGCGTCGTTGATCGAATGCGTGACGAATACCGACCCGTCGAACGCAATCAGGAGTTTCACTCCCGGGGGCAGGGTCTGCTGGATGGCGGGGAGCGCCTCGCGAATGCGCTGGGCCACCTGGATGAGGTTCGCCTTGGATTGCCGGACCACGCCGATGGCGACGGAGGGAATTCCGTTGAAGCGGAAGATCGAACGATCGTCCTCCGGCCCCAGCTCGACGTTCGCCACATCCTTGAGCTTGACGAGCTGGTTCCCCTGGCTCGCCACGACCATCTCGCCGAACTCCTGCGGCGTCTTCAGCTCGCCCAGCGAGCGGACCGAGAATTCGCGCCGCGTCGATTCGATCCGGCCGGCGGGGATCTCGACGTTGCGCGAGGTGATCGCGGCTTCCACATCCTGCACGGTGAGGCCGCGGGCCGACAGCTGCTCGGGCTGCACCCACACCCGCATCGCGTAGCGCCGCTCCCCGTATACCCCTGCGCTCCCGACACCCGGCAGGCTCTGCAGCCGAGCCTTGACCAGCCGATCGGCGACGTCGGAGAGCTGCATCAGGTCGGCGTTCTCACTGCTGAGGGCCAGCCAGAAGAACGGCTGCGCGTCGGCCTGCTGCTTGGCGATCACCGGCTCGAGCACGTCCACGGGTAGCCGCCCGCGGACGCGCGACACCTTGTCGCGCACATCCTGCGCGGCGACGTCCACCGGACGGTCGAGGGTGAACTCCAGGGTGATGTTGCTGTTCTGCTCCGAGGACGTGGAGGACAGGGTGCGCAGCCCCTGGATCGTGGAGAGCTCCTCCTCGAGCACGTCGGTGACCGCTGTCTCCACTACCCGGGCATTCGCCCCGGGGAGCGTGGTGGAGACCGAGATGATCGGAGGATCGATGTCCGGGAGCTCACGCACGGAGAGCCGCGTGTACCCGATGACCCCGAACAGCACCAGCGCGGCCGACAGCATGCTGGCCAGCACCGGGCGGCGGATGGCGGTTTCGGAGAGTCTCATAGTGACGGGGAAACTTAGTCTTCAGAAACGATGATGCTACTGCTGTTGTCAGGAAATGGTGGGGGCCGGTCTGCAGAATGATCGGTGAGACGCTCAGGCGCTCAGGCCAGAGTGGTCGCCCACCAACAGGGGTCAGGAATACCACTTCCTGACCCCTTGAAACCACTGAGCGTGTGTCCGACGATCCGTGATTGCCCGTATCAGCGGAGACCGATACTCACTCCAGCATGAAACATCACCAGATTCGCCTTGCTGCGGACGGGATAGATCACCACGTCCCCATTGGGCTGGGGGACCACGTCTCCGGGCGAAACGTACCAGGCGTCCCCGTTCGACAGGTAGCGGGCGCCGATGTCGAGTGCGATGGGCACGCGGCGACTGCGGAGATTGAGCAGCAACCCGCCCCCGCCCTGCAGGGCTCCCGTCCAGTCGTCGAAGTCGGTGCCCGAGGCGAAGGCATCGCAGCCGCACCCGCCCACTCCGTAGGACGACCGGGCCCAGATATAGGAAAAGCCGACCGTGCCGAACCCGTACAGCCGGACCGGTCCCTGGCCAAGCGTCACCTGTGGGCCGATGCCGAGGCTCGTGATCGAGTACGTCGTGGTGATGGAAACGGGATAGTAGGGCTGGTCGACGAGACTGTTGTCGCTGCCGTAGATGAGGTACGACCCGTCGAGCCGCAGCGCGAGTCCGCTGCTCCCGAGGTTGAACGCTCCAAAGATGTCGATCCCGCCGGCGACGTCCACGTTCTGGCGGAACTCCCCGACCGGCACGGCAACGACCAGATTGACGCCGGCGTTCCCGATGTCGCGGACTTCACGCAACCCGCCGCCGGCCCGGTCGCCGAAGCGCTGTGCCATAAGAGGAAGGGGAACGCTTGCCAGCAGCACCGTAACCACACCGGTCAGTTTCATCGTCGGAACCTGTGAGAGTCGCTGACGGGAAGGGCAAGCGATATGCCAACCGCTGGAAGGCTAGATTTGGCAGGTCCTTCCGAACCGGTGACCTCCCCGGAGGACAGCACGCTTCAACCGACACCCGGAGACTCGCGGTGGCTCAGATCTCGTACGACGACTTCGCGAAGGTGGACATCCGGGTAGGCCGGATCGTGTCGGTGGAAGACTTTCCGCAGGCGCGCAAACCCGCCTGGAAGCTGCGCATCGACTTCGGGCCCATGGGAGAGAAGAACTCCAGCGCCCAGATCACCAAGTACTACGGCAAGGACGACCTGGTGGGGAAGCTCGTCCTGGCGGTGGTCAATTTCCCGCCGCGGCAGATCGCCAATTTCTTCTCGGAGGTGCTGACGCTGGGGATCGAGCTCGGACCCGGGGACATCGTCCTCGTGCACCCCGACCGCGACGTCCCGCTGGGGCTGCCCCTCAGGTAGCCTTGAGCCGGGCGAGATGCTCTTTGCGGAACTTGGCCACCTTGGGGGCGATCACCACCCGGCAGTACCCCTGCCCCGGATTCCGGAGGAAGTACTCCTGGTGGTACTGCTCGGCCGGATAGAACGGCGGGGCTGCGGTCACCTCGGTGACGATGGGCGAGTCCCAGATCCCCCGGCGTTCGAGCTCGGCGATGACCTCACGGGCGACCCGCTCCTGCTCGGGCCCGTGGTGGAAGATCGCCGAGCGGTACTGCGTGCCCACGTCCGGCCCCTGGCGATTGAGCGTCGTCGGGTCGTGGATACTGAAGAAGACCTGCAGCAGGTCCCGATACGAGAGCACCGCGGGGTCGAACGTGACCTGCACGACCTCGGCATGGCCGGTGCGGCCGGTGCAGACGTCCTCATAAGAAGGATCCGGGACCGAGCCGCCGGCATAGCCCGACACGACCCGCTCCACTCCCTTCAGGTCCTGGAACACCGCCTCCAGACACCAGAAGCAGCCTCCGCCCAGCGTCGCCAATTCGGTGCGATTGGTGGTCATAGGCCTCGAGTGAACGCATGCGAGGTGCGGCGAGTTCCCCGGGACGGCTCTCCGAGCTAGCATACAGCCCCATGCTGCTGCTGCGATTCTACGATGACGGCCTCGCACAGGCCAGCTACCTCATCGGATGTCAGACGACCGGTGAGGCGCTGATCGTGGACCCCAACCGCGACGTCGAGCAGTACATCGCAGCGGCCGAAGCCGAGGGCCTGCGCATCGCGCACGTCACCGAGACCCATATCCATGCCGACTTCGTCTCGGGAAGCCGCGAGCTGGCGCAGCGCACCGGGGCGCGATTGTACCTCTCCGACGAGGGAGGCCCCGACTGGCGCTACGGGTTCGCGAGCCAAGCCGGCGCGACACTGCTCAAGGACGGTTCGCGCTTCCGGGTGGGGAACGTCGCGATCGAAGCCATGCACACCCCCGGTCACACGCCGGAGCATCTCGCCTTTCTCGTGACCGACACCCCGGCCGCCGCGGCGCCGCTCGGCGTGCTGAGCGGCGACTTCGTGTTCGTGGGCGACGTGGGCCGTCCCGATCTGCTCGAGCGCGCGGTGAACATCCGGGGGACGATGGAAGCGGGCGCGCGCCAGTTGTTCCGCTCGCTGCAGCGCTTCAAGCAGTTCCCCGACTACCTGCAGATCTGGCCCGGGCATGGAGCCGGTTCGGCATGCGGCAAAGCGCTGGGCGCGATGCCCCAGAGCACCGTGGGCTACGAGCGACTCGCCAACTGGGCGTTCGCGATTCCGGACGAGGACGCGTTCGTCACGGCCGTGCTGGAGGGCCAGCCGGAGCCGCCGAAGTACTTCGCCGAGATGAAGCGCATCAACAAGGAAGGGCCGCGCTTGCTGGGTGGGCGGGGCCTGGGGAGGCCGCGACGTCTGCCGGCGGCGCGTGTGGGCGAGCTGCTCGCGCAGGGCGCGCTGGTGGTGGACACCCGGGCGGCGGCCGATTTTGCCGCCGCGCACATCCCCGGGACGATCAACATCCCGTTGAACCGCGCGTTCACGGGCTGGGCCGGGTGGCTCATCCCCTACGACCGCGATTTCTACCTGCTGATCGACCACGCCCGCGAGGACGCGGTGGAGACAGCGGCGCGGGATCTCGCGATGATCGGGCTCGATCGCCTGGGCGGTTACCTGGATTGCGACGACGAGATGCTGGCAACGTGGCGGGCCTCCGGCGGGACGCTCGAATCCACGCCCCAGCTGACGCCGGCACAGCTTCACGAGCGCGTCTCCGGCGGGGACGTCACCGTGATCGACGTGCGCGGGCGCAATGAGTGGGAGGTCGGACACCTGCCGGGAGTCGCCAACATTCCCCTCGGCCTGTTGCCCGACCGGTTGACCGAGCTGCCCCAACAGGGAATGATCGTGCTGCAGTGCGAGAGCGGGTCCCGCTCCGCGATCGCGGCGAGTCTGCTTCAGGCGAACGGCCGCAGCGCGGTCGCGAACCTCGAGGGCGGGTTCAACGCCTGGAGGAAGGCGGGATACCAGGTCGTGCGGGAGTCGCCGGTCCCGGTCTAGGCCCGCCCCACTGCCGCGGGCCGTCCGAAGCGGCGCTCGACGTACTCCTCGAGGATCTTCAGGAAATCGGCGACGATCGTGTCGCCCTTGAGCGTGACCCGCAGCTGCCCGTCCACGTACACGGGGGCCTTGGGCTCCTCGAACGTGCCCGGGAGCGAGATCCCGATGTCGGCGTGCTTGGACTCGCCCGGCCCGTTCACCACGCATCCCATCACCGCCACGCGCAGCTCTTCCGAGCCGGCATAGCGCCGCTGCCACTCGGGGCGCTGGCGGCGCAGGTACTCCTGAATCTGCTCCGCCATTTCCTGGAAGAAGGTGGACGTGGTGCGCCCGCACCCCGGGCACGCCGTGACCTGC
>DATGDT010000139.1:0-9252 GCA_035310725.1 Gemmatimonadales bacterium | reverse complement strand
GACGCGGGGGCCGCACGGACCAGGCGGATCAGGACTTCTTGAGACTCAGCTCGCTCAGCGCCTGCCGAGCGGCGGCGCGAACCTGCTTGTCGCTGTCGTTGGAGAGGTTCTGGAGCGTGCCGATCGCGGTGGGCGTCCCCGCCACGCGCAGCGCTTCCACCGCGGTCACCCGCAGGGCCGACGGCTTGCGGCCGAACAACCGGCCCGAGGGCTGGGCGATCTTGATCAGCGCCTGTACCGCATCGGGGCTGCCGATGCGACCCAGCGCCAGCACCAGCTCGCGCACCACCTCGGGGTCCTTTTCTTCCTCCAGCGCCACGACCAGCGGCATTGCCAGCGCGCTGGCCTTCCGGCCGCCCACGCCCAGGGCCGCCTGACGGCGCACTTCCGAGGAGCGGTCGCGCAGCACGCGGCGCAGCGGCTCCGCCGCGCCGCGCGTGCCGATCTTGGCGAGCGCCAGGGCCACCTGCTTGCGGACCCGCTCGTCGGGATGATCGAGCTGCTTGGCGAGCGCGGGCACCGCCTCTTCCATCCCCAATTCGCCCACCAGGTCCGCCACGTTGCGCACCACGAACCATTGCGGGTGGCCCAGCATGTGGATGAGCTGGTCCTGCCCCTCTTTCATTTGAATGAGGGCGTTGAACACGCCGCGCCGTTCGGTGACGGTGTTCGAGGTCGACAGCAGCTCGAGCAGCACCTCCATCCCGTCGGGGCCGGCGCGCTGCAGCACCATGGCCGCGGCGTCCTCGAGGTGCGGAACCAGAACCAGTTTGCTGAGGCTGTCCAGCATGGTGCGCGTGATCATGCGGCGCAACGCGATGCCGTACTGCCGGCGCACGGCCGGGTCCTCGACCGTCCGCTCGACGCGCACGACGCTGTACACGATCTGGATCGCGGCCTCGACCTTCCCCTGCCGCATCGCGCTCTCGACCTGGCGCGTGAGCACCGTCAACGTCTCTCCCACACTGGTAGCCTGCGGGTCGCGCTCCAGTGCCGCGAGCAGGTCGGTCGTGTCCTTGGAGAGCGCCTCCCGGAGGGCGAATGTCGGTGAGGCCGCCTCGCGCGCTACCTCGGATTCCGGGGCTTGCTCGACGGCCTCGGTGGGCGGAAGGGACACGGGAGGCGGCATGATGGCCGCGGACGATGGCCGGAAGGTCGGCGCCAGTGACGGCGGCGGCGGGGGCGGCGGCGGCGGCGGCCGGGGCGGGAGGTTCGCCGGCAGCGGCGGCACACTCTCCTGTGGCGGCGGTGCGACGCCTTCGACGTGCGTGGCTGGAAGCTCGGGCTGCGCCGTGGATTCACGCGGGACGACATCCCCGTGCGGCGTGCCGGCATCAGCGCTCGGAAGCGCCACCGATGGAGGTGCGAGGTTCTGCTCCACCTGCTCCACACCCTCGGCACCGGCGATCGGAGTGCTCCGGAGGTCCCGCACCGGCTCGCCCCGCAGCACCCCGCGGGTACCCAGGTCGGCGGTTTGCCCCGGTCCTTCGGGCTCTCCGGGTTCCTCCGGCTCTTTCTGCCGGGACGGCGCCTCCGCCGGCGTCTCCTCGGCCTCGTCGAGCGCTGCGAGCACCACCGAGACGCGGCTGGCCCCCGAAGCGCGCAGCCGGGAGGCGATGTTCAAGGAGGATGCCGGCTGATCCGCCAGCGCCCGCAGCAGCTCGAACAGGTGCGCCACGGGTGCGTCGGCGGGAATCATGATCTCCGTAACCCCATGCAGCACCATGCGCTGCACCAGCGGCTGGAACTCCGGCGCCGTCACCGCCTCGCCGTTGACCTGGAGCACGTCGTCCACGACGCGCGCGGCGACTCCGCTTTCCTTCAGCAGACCGACGAGAATCCGGAACTCCCGCTTCTGCTCGTCCTTCTTGGCGGGGTCCCGGAACAGGTCGACGGCGCGCGCCAGGTGAGTGGCGAAAACGACCGGATTGACCATGAGCGGTAAGTGAATCTAGGACATGGTACTAGGTGCTGCAACGCTGCACGAGTGCACTCGCCACCTCCCCCTCCCGCACAGGCCCACCCGGCAGCCCCAGGGCCTGGGAGAGCCGCGCCAGGGGCGGCGCCATGAGTCCCAACCCTTCCAACCGCTTAGCCTCCGCAAGAAAGGGGCCCAGCATCGCGTCGCCCGCCAACCGCCCCTGCTCCAGTACCAGGGCGCGCTCGAGCGTCTCGGCGGCGAAGCCCAGATCGTGGGTGACCACGAGCAGCGCCGTCCCGCCATCGGCTCGCTCCGCGAGCGCCTCGGCCACGCGGGCCCGCGACCGCCGGTCCAGCCCCGCCGTCGGCTCGTCGAGCACGAGCAGCATCGGCTCGAGCGCCAACGCCCCGGCGAGCGCCGCCAGCTTGCGCCACGGCGGCGGCAGATCGTACGGATGCTCCGCGGCCACTTCCAGGAGTCCGAGGCTCTCGAGGGCGCGGCGCACGCGCTCGGCCGTCTCCGGCTCCGGGATGCCCGTGACGCGGGGCCCGAAGGCGACGTCGTCGGCGACCGTGCGGGCGAACAGTTGCTGGTCGGCGTGCTGGAACAGCGAGCCCACCCGGCGCGCCAGCTCGTCCGGGTGCCGCGCCGCCGCGTCCCAGTCGCCCACGCGGACCGTGCCCGCCGCCGGATGGAGCAGCCCGGTGACGAGACGGAGCAGCGTCGACTTTCCCGCGCCGTTGCGCCCCAGCAGCGCCACGCGCTCACCCGGCGCAATCGCGAAAGAGACGTCCGCGAGCGCCGGTCGGCCCGCGTAGGCGAAGGAGACATGCTCGAACGCGAGCGCGACGCTCACGGCACCCGCTCCAGCGCTTCCTGAACGGTGAGGGGGGGCGGTCCGGGGAGTCGAGCCCGCCGCCACACGCCGGCGACCGCGGTGCTCCCCGGCCCGCCCTCCGCATCCGACCAGAGTGCCTCGTCGGCCAGGACCACGCGGGACTCTCCCACGGCGCGCACCCGGCCGCCCGCCAGCCACACGACCCGGTCGGCGGCGTCGGGGAGCGCGTCCAGATCGCTCGTGGCGACCACCACGGCCGCGCCTTCCGCCGCGAGCTCGCGTACCAGCCGCCACACCAGGAGGGCACCGCCGGGATCGAGCTCGGCCGTGGGCTCGTCGAGCAGCAGCACCTCCGGTTGCATCGCCAGGATGCCGGCGAGGATGACCCGCTGCAGCTCGCCTCCGGAGAGCGTCGCAGGATCGCGCATCTCGAGGTGGACCGCGTCCACCCGCTCGAGCGCGCGATGTACCGCTGCGCCAATGCGCTCGCGCGGCCAACCGAGGTTCGCCGGTCCGAAGGCGACCTCGTCCTGGACGGTGAACGCCATGCCCGAAGCCTGCGTCCACGGCGTCGGCAGGAGCAGCGCGCAGCGACCGGCGCGCGTCACGGTGCCCGTGAGTGCGCCGCCCAGCACGCGCGGCACGAGATCCGCCGCGACGAGCAACAGGGTGGACGCCCCGGCGCCGGTGTTGCCGATCACGCCCACGACTTCACCGCGCTCGACCGTGAGGGTGACGTCCGCGAGCGCTGGCGTGAGGGTCGCGGGATAGCGATACGTCACGCCGGCGAACGTGAGCGCGCTCACGCGACCCGCCAGACGAGCAATCCCAGACAGCCGAGCAGCAGTCCCCAGCGAAACACTCGCTCCACCATCGGATCAAGGGGCGGAGCGAGCGGCGTGCGGCGCACCGACCCCGAAAAGCCGCGCGTCTCGAGCGCGAGGGCGCGCTCGTCGACTTCGTGCAGCGCCGAGAGCACGAGCGGGAGTGCCAGGGCACGCAGCGCCGCGATACGGGTCAGCGGTCCTCCCCGCGTGCGCAGCCCGCGGCAGCGCTGCGCGTCCACGATGCGGTGCGCCCGCTCGCGCAGCGCGGGAACGGCCGAGAGCGTCGCCGAGAAAAGGAACGCGACGCTCGCTCGCCACCCGGCGGCGACCATCGCCTCCACCAGCCGGGCGGGAGGCAGCTCGGCGACGAGCCAGAGGAAGCTCGCGATCATCGTCGTGAGCCGCGGCGCGGTCGTCAGCATGCTCGCGACCCCGTGCAGCAGAAAGAGGAAGAACCAGAACGGGGCGGCGGTCAACAGCGCGGTGCGCAGCACGCCGAAGCGCGTTCCCCCACCGGTGGCCGCGCACAGCGTCAGGGCCAGGGACATCGCGGCAAGACCGCCCCAGGTGGACGGGAGCAGCCAGGCCAGCGCCGGCAGGGCCAGCGCGATTCCGATCAGCGTGAACGGATGGAGCGCCCGCACCTAGGCAGCGGAGCGGCCGATGGCGCGCAGGGCGAGCGGGAAGCGGGCGGCGGTGCGTCGCGGCAGCGCGTGGAGCACGGTAGTCACGAGGGCGAAGGTCACGGCCTTGTCGGCGAAATCCGAGAGGAAGCTCCCGAAGAAGCAGGCGCCGAGATCGGACAGCCCGAGCAGTTGGCCGAGTTTGGTGGTGAGCGCGACTCCGCCCGTCGTGGCGCACTTGAAGATGAGGTAGGAGATCGGCGTGGACGTCAGGGCGGCCAGCACGCCGAGGACGAGACCCGCCGGTATCGCGGTCGCGAGCGACCGGAACCATCCGGCCCGCGCCGCACCCCAGGCGTACAGCGCGACCAGGATTTGCACCACCACGAACGGCCAGAACGTGGGGTTCCGCAGGCTGTTCACCGCCGAGGTGAGCGCGCCGGTGGCGATGCCCACGACCGGCCCGGCGAGGGCGGTGGCGAGGATGGTCCCGGTGGTGTCCAGAAACAGCGGCAACCCCACCGCGTCCACGGCGGCGGACAGAGCGAGGTTGATCGCGACGGCCACGGGGATGAGCGCGAGCAGGCGAACCGACACCGCATGACTTCCGTGAACGGAGGGGCAAAGATAGATATTCTGGCATGCACATCACCAGCCTGCTGCTGGCCACGCGCCTCGTGCTGCAGACCCAGGCGCACGATACGCTCACTCCGGCCGCCCACCGGGCGCTGAACGACCTCCACTACCTCGCCGACGACGCCCGCGAAGGGCGCGGCGTGGGAACGCGCGGTCTGGAGGAAGCCGGCGCCTACCTCGCCCGGGCGTTCAAGACCATCGGGCTCGCCCCGGGCGGCGACTCCGGGACCTACTTCCAGACGTTCACCATCTCGCCCACTGCTCCGGCCGTCGTGCACAGCGATGCCGGGGGGAAGACGATCCGCAACGTCATCGGGGTACTGCGCGGCCGCTCCCCGACACGGCGCGGCGAGGTCGTGGTCGTGGGCGCGCACTACGATCATCTGGGCCTCGGCGGGTTCGGCGCGCTGGACGACCCGGACTCGACCGGCAAGGTGCACAACGGCGCGGACGACAACGCCTCGGGCACCACCGCCCTGCTCGAGGTCGCGCGCCGGCTCGCGGGCCGCCGCGGCGGGCCCGACCGCACCGTGCTGTTCATCGCGTTCTCGGGCGAGGAGCTGGGTGACCTCGGCTCGGGGCACTACGTCGCGCATCCCACCGTCCCCCTGGATTCGATCTACGCGATGCTCAACATGGACATGGTGGGACGGCTGCGGAACGCGAAGCTCATCGTCTCCGGCGCGGCGACCACCAAGGAGTTCCCCGCCCTGCTCGACTCCCTCAATCGTGCCGGCGGGAGCGGTCCGCAGTTCGATCTGCGCGCTTCCGGCGACGGCTGGGGGCCGAGCGACCACGCGTCGTTCTACGGAGCGAAACGGCCGGTGCTCCATTTCTTCACCGACCTGCACGGCGACTATCACCGGACCACCGACGATTGGGACAAGATCAACATCGTGGGATTGGAGGAAGTGGCCGATTTCGTCGCCGCCACGGTGACGGCGTTGGCCAACCGGCCCGCGGGCCTGACCTTCGTGGACGCGCCGCCGCCCCAGACCGCCATCGGCGGCGCCGGCTACGGGGCCTACCTCGGCACCATCCCGGACATGAGCGAATCGCCCGGTGGCGTGCGCATCACGGGCGCCCGTGCCGGGAGTCCGGCGGAACAGGCGGGACTCAAGGCCGGGGACGTCATCACGGCGATCGGCGCGAAGACCGTCGCCAACCTGTACGACATGACGGACGCGCTGCGCAGCCACCAGGCCGGCGACACCGTCGTCATCGTCGTGAAGCGCGATACGGCGACCGTGCGCCTGACCGCGATCCTGGGCAAGCGCTCGTGACCGCCGGGCTGAACCACGACCCCTCGGCCGTGGTGCGCGCACTGCGCGCCGCGCATCTGCACGACGTCCCGCGACAGGGACTGCTGCAGCTGGCGTGCGAGAAGATCCAGTCCTGGGGCGGGCCGTACACCTCGGTGTACGCCTACATGCTGCACGGCGACGAGCTGGTGCTCGAGGCGCACGCGGGACGCGACACCGAACACGTGCGCATCCCTGTCGGCGCCGGCGTGTGCGGCACCGCCGTGGCGCGGAAGCAGGACCAGAACGTCCCCGACGTCCGCGCGGTCGGCAATTACCTCGCGTGCAACCTCTACACCCGCTCCGAGCTGGTCGTGCTGATCCGCCGCGGCGACCATATCCTGGGCCAGATCGACATCGACTCGGACGTGCTGAACGGCTTCGGAGAGCGCGAGCACGCCGACGTCACGGCGGTCGCCGAGGCGCTGGCCGTCCTGCTCTAGCAGTCCTTCATGGCCGTTTCAGCGCCGTCTCATCGCCCTGGGCGAGGTTTTGCGTCATGGACCGAAGGAGGGGACCATGACGACGAGCAAGCTGCTGGGACCGTTCTGCCAGAGCTGCAGCATGCCGCTCAACAAGCCGGAGGATTTCGGCACCGACATCGTCGGGTATCGCGTGAACGACTACTGCCGTCACTGCTATGCGAACGGCGCCTTCACGGAGCCCGACATCACCCTGCAGGAGATGACCGACAAGTGCGTCGACGTCATGGTCCGGCAGGGCATCATGCCCGAGGCGAAGGCGCGCACGCTGCTGATGGAAGTGCTGCCGCGGATGAAACGGTGGCGCCTGGTCACCGCGACGGCGGTCTGACCGTCCGGCAGCTTTCGCCGGCCGCCCAGTCGAGCGATTCCCGGATTGCCGGCAGGACGGTGCGCGAATCCCCGAAGCCGTGGCCGCTGTGCGGCAGGATGCTGATGCGCTTCGGCTCGGAAAGACGGTCGAACCACGGACCGACCGCGTCGTACGGCGCGACGCGGTCACGCATCCCGTGCACGATCGCCACCCGAGCCGTCCGCGCGCTGTCCACGAAGAGCGGCCTCAAGTCGACGACGTAATCGCCACGGTGACGGAGACCGGGAGACAGGCCGGCGGGCACCGCGGACCCGTCGAAGTGATCCTCGAGGTCCACGCCGAGCAGCACAACGGGCGGGGGCGACGCGGCCCGTGAGGCCAGGACGAGGCCGAGCGTGGCCCCCCGACTGTAGCCGAGCACCACGGGAGGGGTCCGGGTGAGACGGGCCAGCTCGGGCCACTCGGCGACGAGCCCTGCGAGACCACGGGCGCCCAGGAGTTTCACCAGTCGGGCGGCGTCGAGACCCACCACCTCATGGCCGTCGGCCTGCAACGCCTCCGCCCACTGCACGACGCCCAGCACCCACCCCCCGTCCCCCGACAGCAACAGGACCGGAGCGCAGGGTGACCCGCCGGCCGACGCATAGCGGTGCACGAGCAGCGGCTGTCCGGCAATGCGAATCGTGTCCACCGTCGCCCCCTGGGCGGCGAGCGCCCCCGCCATGAGCGTGGGCGCCAGCAGCGCGCGCCACATCACGGGGTACACTCCCCACGGTGGTGCTGTAGCCAGTCGAGTGCTTGCCGCGCGACAGCCATGTACCGGGCATCCCCGCCGAAGTAATGGTGGCTCGCCCCCGCGACGAGAAACTGCTGCACCGGCTGGTGCACGCGCGGGTACACCTGCGAGGCTTTTCCGGCCTTGTCCGATTCCCCGGTGACGAATACGACGGGAACACAGCCGCGGGCGTTCAGCCGCTCCGCGACATCGAACGAGGTCGCACCGGTGGGATCGCGGTCCAGGAAACCTTCGATGGTGATCTTGCGGATGCCGCGGACCCCCGGTCCCAGGAGGTACACGCCGTCGGACGGCACCCCGCGAGCCACCGCGTCGGCGACGATGCTCGCCCCGAAGCTGTAGCCAGCGAGGTACACTGGGGCACCCTCGGTCAGTTGGCCACGCAGGTAGGTCACGAGCCGGCGGCCGACCGTCCCGAGCGTATCACCCGGCATCTCGTCGGCGAACAGCCGCAAGTCGTCCACCCCCAGCACCCAGTAGCCGAGTGTTCGCAGCGAATCGGCGTTCGCTTTGTCGAAAGAGCGCCAGCCGCCGTCGCCGGAGAAGAACACCACACCGCCCACTGGCCGCGCCGAGGGGACGTAGCGGTGGACCGGCAGGCCTTTCAACGGATCCTCCTGAGACGCCGCCCCGTGGAGGGCTGTCAACGCCAGGAGCCCGACGATCAAGCCGACACGCGCGTAGCTCATCCCCCCTCGTTCTCCTCATCGCCCTCTGTCGGCGTACGACGTGCCACTGCCATCGCCAGGGTGGAATACAGTCCCACGAACGGTGCCGTCCACCCGGGAACTGCTCGAGCGGCTCTGATCGTCTCATGGATGAATACGAGCCCTACCCCGACAAAGGGCGTCAGGTGCAGCAGCGGGCGTATCGGCCGGTTCAGCACGAAGGCGCCGAACAGGGCGGCGGTCGCGACGGCGAACGCGAGCGCAAGCGCCCCGGCGACGCGCCCGAACGGAGTGAGGCTGCGAACGGCGAACCAGCCGCCGCGCGCGGAGATCCAGCCGAACACGACGAGCTCGAGCCCGTAGATCCAGCGGTTGTTCATGGATGTGCCTCGTGCCGGTCACGGGCGCGCAGGAGGGCGACCGTGAGGCTGGCGGCGATCAGGCTCGACAAGGTCGCCACGTAGACGTCGTCGAAGCTGCGGCGCAGGTGATCTGCGACGATCCCGATGCCGGAGCCGATCGCCAGAGCCAGTGCGACCGCCACCAGCAGGTCCTGCTGCAGCAACAGCCCGGGGAGCCGCAGCGCGTGCCCGACGACCCGCGGTCGGCCGGTGTCCGGATCGATGGCGAGCTCCTCCCGCAACCCTTCAGCGAGTCGCGAGAGCACGAGGCGCGTAGCGCCGCGGGGATCGTACGCCTTCAGGACGGCGAACAACAGGCGAGCACGGAGGCGCCGCGGGTGGAACACCAGGTACTTCGGCTCCCACCAGTGCGGGGCGTACTTGGCTTTGTACCCCGACAACGTCTGGAAATGATAGAAGGCGTCCAGGTGCTCGTAGGCGAAGCG
>DATGDT010000138.1:0-5948 GCA_035310725.1 Gemmatimonadales bacterium | reverse complement strand
GTCGCGGCGATGCTCTCGATCAGCTCCTGGGAGTACTTGGTGAAGCGCTCCTGGTACTCGGGCGGCACATCCACCTCGTCGTATTCACCCGCCTTGGTCCCCTTCTTGTACAGATGGCACTTCTTCGAGAAGAGGTTGATGATTCCGTGGAACGCCGGTCCTTCGCCGACCGGGATCTCCACCGGGATCACCTTCGGGGTCAGGCGCCCCTTGATCGACTGATACACCTTCTCGAAGTCGGCGTGCTCCTTGTCCATCAGCGAGACGAAGAACAGGCGCGGTAGACCGCGCTGCTCGCAGTAGTCCCACACCTTCTCGGTCCCGACTTCGACCCCTGCGGTGGCCGAGACCACGACCACGGCCCCGTCGGCCGCCCAGACGCCGGCCAGCGCCTCGCCGGTGAAATCCAGGTACCCCGGGGTGTCGATCAGGTTGAGCTTCACGTCCATCCACTCGGCGACCGCGAGGGCCAGGTTGATGGAGTATTTGCGTTCGATTTCGTCGGCGGTGTAATCGGTGAGGGCGGTGCCGTCTTTCACGGAGCCGTGACGCTTGCTGGAGCCGGCCACGAACGCGAGGGCGTCGACCAGGGACGTCTTGCCGCTCGCGCCGTGGCCCACGACGGCCACGTTGCGAATCTCGCCTGTCTTGTAGACGCGCATACGCGCGGACACTCCTGCAGGGGGGGAGGAAAATATGGATGGGAGGGATTCAGACGGCTAGACGTGGAGGAAGACGCCGAGCCGCTGAGACGCTGAGTGGACGTCGAGGGGCCACTGCGCAGGCCCTTCCCGACCCCTCAAGACTCGGCGTCCACTCGGCGGCTGAGCGGCTTGGCGTCTCCCTGAGCATCTGCGCGCCCCGTCTTCCCGACCCCAAACGACGCGGCCCATCCCACGAGCATGACGGCGCCCGCCACGAGAAAGGCCGCGGTGGCCGACACACGATCGTACACTCCGCCGATGACCTCAGGCCCCGAGAAACGGCCCAGCGCGGCGAGCGACTGCGCCACGCCCAGCACGGTCCCCTGCTCGTTGGCGGCGGCGACCGTGGACACGAGCCCCGTCGCCGCCGGCGCCATGATGCTGTTCGAGAACGCCAGCACCACCGTCCAGGCGTACACCGCCCGGCTGGACCCGAGAAAAGGAACGACGCCGATCGACACCGCCATTCCGAACAACCCGGCCACGAGCAGCGCCCGGTCGCCGAATCTCCGCGTGAGCAGGCGGAACAGCCCTCCCTGCACGGTCGCGGCCACCAGTCCCACGATGATGAAGAACACGCCGAGCTCCGCGTCCTTCCACCCCAGTTTGACTCCGGCCCACAGCGGGAGCGCCACGGTGTACCCGGCGAAGGCGAACGGCGCGAGGAACCACACGAGCATCATCGGCCGCAGCTCCCGGTGCGCCAGTGCTGCGGCCATGTGCCCGAACGGCCAGATCTCCCGGGCCACCCGGTGTTCCTCCCGCAACGACTCCGGCAGGATGTAGTAGGCCGAGACGAAGTTGAGGAGCGACAGTCCCGCGGCGACCACGCCCGGCGCGGCGTGCCCGCCCACCCGGGACGCGAGGGCGCCGATGCCCGGGCCGAGCGTGAACCCGAGTCCGAACGCCATGCCGATGAGGCCCATCCCCTTGGAACGGTCCTCGGCCGTGGTGATGTCGGCAACGTACGCCTGCGCCGCCGAGATGTTGCCGCCCGCGAACCCCGACACCAGGCGGGCGAACAACAGCAGGCCGTACGAGGGCGCATACGCGAATAGCACGTATCCGGCGGCGTTGAGCAGCATGGTCGCCAGCAGAATCGGCCGGCGGCCGACCCGGTCGGACAGCCGGCCCAGGAGCGCCGTCGCGAGGAACTGCATCAGGGAGAACGCGCCGATCAGCGCGCCGTAGCCGATGCCGTGGACGCCGAACCGCTGCGCATAACCGGGGAGGATCGGGATGACGATCCCGAACCCCACCAGGTCGATGAAGATGGTCAGCCAGATGATGTACAGACGCGGTCGGGAGGCGCTCATGGACGGCGTAAGGTAGCGCCGGTACGTTAGGCCAGCCTTCTTCCCGGAGCCATGCATGGCCGACTGGCATCGCCTCGGCACGAGGGACGAGCTGCGCGCCCGCGTGCCGTTCGCCGTGAAGCTGGACCGCCACACGGTCGCGGTGTTCCTCTACGAGGACGGGTTTCGCGCGATCTCCAATACCTGCAACCACAAGGGGGGGCCGCTGTCCGAAGGACGGCTGCGCGGCGAGTACGTCATGTGCCCCTGGCATGCCTGGGAGTACAGCGTGCTCACCGGAAAGGGACCGGAAGGCTACGGCGAGGACGCGGCCGCGGTGTACGCCGTCGAGGATCGCGCCGACGGCGTGTACGTGCAGACGCCGCCCGTGACTCCGCGCAATGTGATCAAGCACGAGCCCCATCCGCTGCTCACGGCCGCTGCCAAACCCGACGGCGCCCCGCCGCGCGTGCTGGGCATCTCCACCACCGCGATGGACGAGGGCAATCCGCGGTATTCGACGTCCGACGCCCTGCTCGAGCACGCCATGCGGCACGCGAAGGAGGCCCTGCACACCGACACGCAGACGATCCAGCTGCGCGACCTCAAGTTCCACCATTGCGAAGGGAACTACTCCAAGGCGTCGCATGCCTGCATCTGGCCCTGCGCCATCACCGAGCGCGATCCGGACGATCAGCTCACCGGCGTGTACGCGGGCCTCGTGAACTGGGCCGACGTCGTGCTGATCTCGACGCCGATCCGCTGGGGCAACGCGTCGTCGCTCTACTACAAGATGGCCGAGCGGCTGAACTGCATTCAGAACCAGATCACGATCCACAACAAGGTCCTCATCAAGAACAAGGTCGCGGCGTTCATCATCACGGGTGGACAGGACAACATCCAGGGAGTGGCGGGATCCCTGTTCACGTTCTGGTCGGAGCTCGGCTTCCTCTTCCCCGCCTATCCGTTCATCGCGCACTCCCGTGGCTGGGACGCCGAAGACATGGAGAACAACGTGCGCCAGGTGAAGATGAGCGAGGGGCTGGCCCAGGCGTCCCGCGAGCTGGCGGCGCGCGCGGTGGACTTCTGGAAGATCCAGGACGAGCACAAGGCGGAAATGGACAAGCCGATGGAGCGGGCGGGCCGCAAGGCGAATCCCGTGCCGATGCCGGAGGGCGTCACCCTATGAGCAAGCGCATGGACGTGGCGAAAGCCTACGAGAAGGCCCTGTTCACCGGGAAGATGGACGAGGTGGCGGGCTATTTCACGCCGGACATCGTGTACTGGTGCGCCGGCGCGCCGCCGATCGGCGGGGAATGGCGAGGACGCGATGCGGTCATCCGCTCGATGCAGAACCGCGAGCAGGGACTCGGCGCCGCCGACTGGGGCTACGAGGACGTATGGCGCGACTGGTACGACGCGGACGACCGCGTGATCGTGGAGATCAGGGAGCGGAGCTGGCTGAAATCGGATCCGAAGGACGTGATGGACCAGCGGACGTGTGTCGTGCTGAAGTTCAGGGGCGAGCAGATCTGTGAAATGCGCGACTACACCGATAGTCATGTATACGAGGAGTTCCTCAAGAGACACAGGAAGGACCTGCCGAAGTTCGCCAGTGAGTAGTTGGACAGACAGACGCTCAGATGCTCAGGCGCATAGGGGTTTGCAGTACTCAGTCACTCAGGACTGCGAACCGCTATGCGCCTGCGCATCTGAGTGCCTGTCTGAGAAACTGTCCAACTGCCGGTCGTTGCGTCGAGCCATCCAGTACAACGGCACCCCCACCAGCAGCGAGGCTCCAGCGTACATCCACGCCTCGCCGATGGATCTCATCTTCGCGAGGTACCCCCAGGCCGACTGCCCCGCGACGCCGCCGGCATCCGCGAACAGCGCATCGAGCGAGATGATCGTGGCCCGCTGGGCGGACGGGATGTGGGCGTTCAGGTACCCCTGCTTCACGGGACCCATCGTCCCCAGCGCGATGCCGTACACGAGGTACAGTGCCACGACCACGATGAACCGCACGGGCACCCCGTGGATCGCCGCGCCCTCCCCGGCCACGCTCGCCGTTGCGCCGGCGCCCAGTAATCCGCACAGCACGACGGTCACCGCCTGAACGCCCGCCGAGCCCGCGAGCAGCCCGGTCCGCGTACGGACGAACCGGCTGAGCGGCCGCACCAGCGCGTTGCCGAGGATCATGGCGAGCGACAGCAGCGCGGCGATCAGGCCCGAGACCCACACCAGGTCCCGGCCGAGCAGGTCGAGGAAGTAGCGTTGCCAGCTGTAGAAGCCGAAGATCATGAAGCTCATGCCCACCAGCGACGCCAACATCACCGGTCGGACCACCCGGTGGTGTAGCCCGAAGTCCAGCCCCTCCACGAACACGCGCCGCATCTCGACGGGGACCCGCCGCCATTCGAGCGCGCGGGGCGTGAAGCCGATCTCCGGCATGGCGAACCAGGCGACGCCGAGCAGCGGCAGGAAGGTGGCCGAACGGACGAGGTACGGGACCGCGAGATCGATCTGCCCCAGCAATCCCCCGCCCAGCGTGCCCGCGAGCATCGCCGCGCCGAACATCATCTGGCCCTTGGCGAACACGCCCTCCATCGGCTCGGCGAATCCGGTCGCCTTGAGCGCATCCACCAGCCAGGCATCCACCGCTCCCGTGTAGAACGTGTACCCGAGACCGAGCAGCACCGACGTGCCCATGAACGGCCAGAAGCCCCAATGGAACCACGCGGTCGCGACGTAGAGCAGGGTCGAAATGAGCAGCGTGACCACGCAGAGGATGAACGACACCCGCCGTCCCAGTGTGTCCGCGACGACGCCGGTCGGGATCTCGAACACCACCATCCCGAACGTGAACGCCGCATTGGTCAGCATGACCTGGAAGATGTCGAGCCCGGCGTGGAGCTTGAACAGCGTATCCACGCCCCAGATCAGCGAGGCCGCGAAGTTGAACAGCCCCGTGATGAGGAGGTAGGTGCGGACGATGCGGGCGGGAGTCATCCTTCGATCGCCCCTGCCGCCACGACGCTCGGCGGCGGCTCGCGCCACGCGTGCCAGCCGGTGGCGGCCAGGATCACCGCGCCGCCCGCGACCACGCGGAGGCCCGGCGTCTCACCGTGCACGAGCCACGCCCATAGCGACGACAGCACCGGCTCCACCAGACCGACCAGCGCGACCTCGAGCGCCCGCACCTGCGCGACCGCGCGCGCCAGAAACACGTAGGCGAGCCCGAGCTGAAACACCCCGAGATAGAGCACGACCAGCCAATCGCGGGGACGCCCAGGGTCGAGCGGCAACGCCCACGGCAGCGCCGCCAGGAGGACGAGGACGTTCCCGGAGACCGCCGCCGCCACGACCGCGCCGTGCCCCCCCCCGCCGTGCTCCTGCCGCGCCACCCACCGGTATCCCATGACGGTGAGCGCCCAGCTCACCGCGCAGCCCGCCGCCAGCATGTTCCCGAGTCTCGGGTTCGGGGCCGTCGCGAAGCGCCGCCCCGGCTCGGAGAGCAGCAGCGCCATCCCCACCGCCAGGAACACCATGAACTCGAGGTCGCGCCGGGTGACGTGTTCGCGCAGCAGCACCGGCGCGAGGACCAGGATGAACAACGGGTGCGTCGCCTGGATGAAGATGGCGCTGGCCGCGGTGGTGAGCTTGTTCGCCAGGATGAAGAAGAGACCCGCGCCGGCGTACGCGATCCCCACGACCGCCGAGCGCCAGGTCCACCCGGTTCGTGCCTCGGGGATGAGCACCAGCATCGCGATCGCCGCGACCAGCGCCCGGCTCGCCGCGAGCTGCCAGGGCCCGAAGCCGCACAGCTTGATGGCGGCCCCGCCGGTCGAGAACAGCACCGCCGAGGCGACGACGCGCAGCCGCGGGCTCACGGCAGCGTCCGCTCCAGCCAGTCGTGCGCGATCGCACGCAGGTCCTTGTGCTCCACGTC
>DATGDT010000137.1:0-2260 GCA_035310725.1 Gemmatimonadales bacterium | reverse complement strand
GTGATTCCGCTGGGCGTCCGCAAGGGCGACGACGTCCAGACCGAGATCACCCAGGCCCACCGCATCCTCGACGGCCTGACGCTCTACAACACACCGCAGACGCAGGGCGTGTGGTGGACGCCGTTCGCGCTGCTGCTGGTGTTGCCGGCGGCGCTGCTCGCCGACTGGAGCCTCGTCCTCGCCAAGGCGTGCTGGGGCGCGCTCGGCATGGTGGCGCTCGCCTGGAGCGTGTACGAGACCGGGCGGCGCTGGGGCTGGCGCCCCGCAATCGCGGCGCTCGGCGTGGTGCTGTTCCCCGTCCACAACAACTTCCATCACCTGAACATCGAGACGCTGCTGCTGGCGCTGCTCGTCGCCACCGCCGGCGATCTGGCCGACGGCCGGCCGGCGCGCGCCGGGGTGTGGGTGGGACTCGCGACCGCGCTGAAGCTCTTTCCGGGCCTGCTGCTGCCCTGGTTCGCGCTGCGCCGCCAGTGGAAAGCGCTGGGCGCCGGCGTCGCCGCGGCGGTCGCGGCCACGGTCGTCCCCCTGCTCTTCTACGGCCCGCGTGGCGCGCTCGAGGCGCTGCGCAACTGGCTGTCGCTCACGCTCCACGGGCAGAACTTCCAGGGCGGCACCATCACGGGGCTGCACATGCAGAAGCTGGGGCGGCTCGCCTATGCGATCGGCGGCGTGCCGGTGTCCACCGTCGCGCTGCACATCCTCGCCATCGGACTCGTCGCGGCGACGCTCGCGCGCCGGCCCCCCCCCGTCGCCGACGACGCGCCGCTCGAAGTAGGGAGCGTGACGCTGCTCGCCGTGCTGCTGGCGCCGATCGCGTGGCTGCACACCTTCACCCTCGGCTACCTCGCCTGGGTGGCGGTGATCGCGTGCGCGCCCCCCCCGGGCGGCTCGCGCGGCTGGCGCGTCGCGCTCTGGATCGCGGGGGTCTACGCCTCGACGGCCCTCTCCGCCTTGCCGCTGCCGCCCGCGCTGCGCTTCGTCACGTTCTTCAACGACACCTTGGGCGCGCTCGTGGCGCTCGCCCTGCTGCTGGTGCTGCGTCGCGCCCGCCTCCGCGCGACCCCGGCCACCGCCTTCACTCCCGGGAGCCCGCAACCCGCATGACCCCTCTCGTGCTCGCCGCCCTGCTGCTGCAGACGCAAGCCGCCCCGGCGCTCAGCGCCACGCCGCAACATCCGCTCGGAACCTTGCGCGAGCAGGCCGAGGTGCAGCAGACGTGGCTGCGCTACCGGCTCGATTCCGTGCTGCCGCGACTCATGCGCCAGTACGGCGTGCAGATGTGGATCATCCCGATGCGCGAATACAACGAGGATCCGGTGTTCTGGTCGCTCGTGTCGGCGACGACGTTCGCGGCGCGGCGCCGCACCATCTACGTCTTCTTCGACCGCGGACCCGGCAAGGGCGTCGAGCGGCTGGCGCTGGGCGGGAGCTCGCAGGGCGGACTGTACCAGGCGGTGTTCGCGCGCGATGCGATCGACTCCACGACCGGACGGCGGCCCGAGCTGGTGGGCCAGGGCCAGTGGGACCTGCTGCGCCGGGTGATCGAGGAGCGCGATCCCGAGACCATCGCCGTGGACATCTCGCGCACCCACGCGTTCTCCGACGGCCTGTCGGCGGGCGAGTGGGAGCAGCTGCAATCCGCCCTGCCCCCGCCCTACCTGGGCCGCGTGGGTCGCGCCGAGAATCTGGCGCTGGACTACCAGGCGATCCGCGCTCCCGACATGCTCCCCGTCTACCAGCGCCTCATGGAGGTCGTCTGGTCGGTGATCGACACGGCGTTCTCCAACGCGGTGATCGTGCCGGGGCAGACGACGACCGATGACGTCGCCTGGTGGATGCGCCAGCGCGTAAACGACCTGGGGTTCGGAACCTGGTTCCACACCGACGTGGACGTGCAGCGGCGCGGCGTGGACCTGTCGGACTCGGGGAGCGTCGTGATCCAGCGCGGCGACGTGCTGCACTGCGATTTCGGCATCACCGCCATGGGTTTGAACACCGACACGCAACACATGGGCTATGTGCTGCGCGTGGGGGAAGCGGACGTGCCCGCCGGCCTGAAGCGCGCGCTGGCGAACTCGAACCGCCTCCAGGACCTGCTGCTGGCGGAGATGCGGCCGGGGCGCAGCGGCAACGAGGTGCTGGCGGCGGCGCGCGCGACCATGCGAACGGCGGGGATCGACGGCACGATCTACACCCATCCGATCGGCGACCGGGGCCACGGCGCGGGCCCGCTGATCGGGCTGTGGGACCACCAGGA
>DATGDT010000136.1:0-11143 GCA_035310725.1 Gemmatimonadales bacterium | reverse complement strand
GAAGGGCCGCACGTGTACCTGAACGACGTCGACCAGGGCGACGTGGACTACCTGAGGACGATTCCGGCCGAGCTCGTGGCGGAGCTGCGCTGGCTCAGCGCCAACCAGGCGGCGAGTCGGTTCGGGCCCGCGAACGGACCGGGCATCGTCGTGACGCTGAAGCTGTAGGCTCACCGCAGCGCGTCGGTCACCGCATCGAAGAACACCCGGTCGTCGATGACCGTGCCGCCCGTGGGCGTCGCGCGCGCGCTCCACACCACGATCACGACCCGCGCCACCGGATTCACGTACAGAAACTGCCCGTAGATCCCCTCCGCCGTGAACGCGCTGTCGCGCCGCGACGCCGCCGTCGTGCCGGTCCACCAGAGGTACCCGTAGTCGAGCGGCGTCCCGTCGCGCAGCCGCCTGGGGGTGGTCGCCTGCCGCACCCAGTCGGCGGGCAGGATCGAATCGCCACCGGCCACGCCGCCGGCGAGGACGAAGAGGCCGAATCGGCCGTAGTCGCGCAGCGTCGCGCTGACGCCGCTGCCGCCGATCTCCACCCCGCCCGGGGAATCGAGCCACCAGGTGGCCTCCGCCTCCATGCCGACCCGGCTCCAGATGCGCTCGGACAGGTACGTCGCCAGCGGCCGTCCCACCGCACTGCGCAGGATCTCCGCCGCGACCTGCGTCTCCCCGGTGTTGTAGTTGTTCACGGTCCCCGGCGGGGCGGCCCGGGGGAGGCTCCGCATGACGGCCAGCACGGACCCGGGTACCTGTGAGATCTGGGCCTCGAGCAGGTGGCGGCGGTCGGACGCGGAGTCGGTGTAGGTCTCGTTCCAGCGGACGCCCGAGGACATGGTGAGCACGTCGCGGATGGACACGCCCTCGTACGCACCTCCGGCCAGGGACGGCACATAGCGGGTGACGGGATCCGAGAGACTCGCGATGGCGCCTTGCCGCACGGCGGCTCCGATGAGGGTCGACGTAATCGACTTGGCGACCGACATCGACATCCAGCGCGTGCGCCTGGTGTTTCCCAACCGATAGCGCTCGAGTGCGATGCGGCCGTGGTCGAGGACGAGGAGTCCCGTCACGCGGTTCAGCGTCAGGTAGTCCTCGAGACCGTAGCGCCGGCCCTGGTCGATGAAGCGCAGGTGGGTGAGCGGTCTCGCGGCCGGCGGGAGTGGCAGCGGCCGAGTCGCCCGAGGAATTGCGCGCGTCGGGAACAGCCGGTCGATGTTGCGGAAGGTGTTGACCGCGATCGCAGGAGACAGCACCCCGTCATAGACCTGACGCACCGTTCCGATTCGCTCCGAGGCGTGCGGATAAGCTTGCGCAGCGGAGAGGCGGGCCGTCGCGCCCAGCACCGCGAATGCCAAGCGGCATCCGGCCGTCACGAGGAACCTATTTTCCGCCGAACGCCTTGGGCGGCACGCTCTGCAAATAGCGCCACAACGCCGCGAGCTCCGTGTCGGTCATGTGGCTGAACTGCCGCCACGGCATGAACTCGTGCAAGGCGGAGCCGCCGGGGCGTCGGCCGGTCCGCATGAGCGCCACGAACGTCTGCTCGGTCCATCCGCCCAGGCCGGCCGGGGTCAGGTTCGAGGCCGGGGGGATTCCGGGCGGCCCGTCGACCCTTCCACCGGACAATCCGTAGCCATGGCAGCCGTGGCAGCCGCTGACGTTTGCGAGATACCGGCCGTACTCTACCGTCGGGCCCTCCGCCACGGCTGCGCGCTCGGCGTTGGCGGGGGTTTTGGGCGCCACGAGGATGTTCAACCGGCCCGTCGCCAGCAGGAAGCGTCCGAGCCACCGGAAGTGCGATCGGGGGACATCACGGTCCACCGGCGGCAATTGCCGCAGGTATGCGAGCAGCGCCCCCAGGTCGGAGTCGCTCAGGTGCGTGAACACCTCGCTCGGCATGACGATGAGGGACGTGCTGTCCTGATGGACGCCGTAGCGGATCGCCAGCACCCAATCGGCGTCGGCCCGGAGCCCGGCGATCCCGCCGCGACCCCCCGTCAGATTGGGTCCCGCGAGCACCGCGATCGGGCCGGCGTCTGCATACACGGCGCCCCCGCCGTCTTCGCCATGGCAGAGGGCGCAGGTGATGGTGTGGTACAGATGCTCGCCGCGTGCGACCCCTGCGCTGTCCGAGCGGACGGGCACCGAGGCCGCGGCGACCGGATACCGCCGGCGGAGGCGCCGCTCGCTCAGCGCGTAGACCACCGCGGCGCCCACGACGGAGATGAGCGCCAGCAGGAGCAGGATGGTACGCAGGACGCGAAGGACTCGAGCGGCCATGGGGTTTATCGGAGCGCGGCCGTCGCTTCCTCGAGCGCCGCCCGGGACGCCTCCAGCCGCGTCACCGCGTCGGCCAGCTCCCGCTCCACCGTCGCCGCATCAGCGTACCGCGCCGCCTCGTTCACGGTGGGGAAGGCGAGCGTCGCGTAGCCGTTGTCCACGTCCGACGCGAACTGCAGGCTCTTGAACCATCCGTCGCTCGCGAGCCCCTCGGGACGCGTGAACCGCCGCTCCACCTGCATGAGCGCCGCGTTCACCCGCGCCCACGGACGGTCGGCGCCGGCCGCGAGCGCGCTGTCCCGCGCGGCCGCGAAGCTCAGCGCCGTGGCCGTGAACCGACCCAGCGCGCCCGTGAGCCCCTGCGTGCTGACGCTCCACCCGCGCCGGGCGATCGCGCTGTCGAGTTGTCCCACCAGGCCAGTCATCTCACCGCCCCAACCGACGTAGTCCAACGGCACGACGCGCGCGTTGCCGAGCCGCGCCAGCAGCACCGCCACGAGCCGCGCCGCCGCCTGATGCTCGCGCCAGCCGGGGTCGCCGAATCGATTCATCCAGTCGAACGAGTCGTACATCGAGTGGTAGACGCCGGAGGGCCCGCCGAATCCGACGCCGGCCGCCGGGATCCCCAGGTGGTGATAGAACCCGGCGAAATCGGAGCCGCCGCCGACGTTCCCGAGGTTGAGCGCGGTCGTATCCCCCTTCGCCCGTTTCAGCCAGACGTCGTACACGGTGCCCGGCCCCACTGGATCCGGCACGGCCCGCGTGACCTCGCGCATCAGCCGCTTGAGCGAGGGCGACCCGCCGCCGCCGAAGGTGGGTCCCTCCGTCATGTCGTCTTCATTGATGTAGGCCACTACGCGGGCGCGCAGGCTGTCCGCCATCTCCTCCACGAACTCCGTCGAGCCGATCAGGCCCCACTCCTCGGCGTCCCACGTGGCGAACACGAGGGTGCGGGCGGGCCGGACCCCCTGACGCGCCAGCTCGGCGAACGCGCGGGCCGCCTCGAGCACCGTCACGGTGCCGCTGATGTCGTCCGCGGCTCCCGGGCTCCACGAATCGCGATGCCCGCCCACGACGATCCATTCGTCCGGGAACTCCGCACCGCGAATCATGCCAAACGTGTCCCAGATCGTGTGCATCGCGCGGCTGCCGTGCTCGCGCCGGACCAAGAGGCGCGCCATCGCCTGTCCCGGTCCCACGTGATAGTGGAACGGCAGACCGCCTTGCCAGCCCCCCGGCACACTCGGTCCGCCCAGTGCGGCGAGCAACCGCTGCGCATTGCCGTAGCCCATGGGGATCACCGGGATGTGCGGCACCCGCAGCGAATCTTCGGGCACCCGGCGCGCCCCGGACACCGACGCGTACCCCGGCGTCGTGGGGTCGCCGTCCATGTTGAGAATGCTGCCGCGCTGGATCCCGCCGGCCGGCCGCATCGGCCCTTTCGGATACACGTCGCCGCGCACATAGCCGTCGTCCTGCGGGTCGGAGTACATGATGAGGCCGACGGCGCCATGGCGCTCCGCTTCCCGCGCCTTGATGCCCCGGAACGAGCGGCCGTAGCGCGCGATGGCGATCTTGCCGCGCACGCTCACGCCCAGCGAATCGAGCGTCTTGTAGTCCTCGATCAACCCGTAGTTGACGTACACGACCTCGGCCGTGACGTCGCCATCGCCGGTGTACCCGTTGAACGGCGGGACCTGCGGTCCGGTGGTGACGGGATTGCCCGCGACCGCCGGCTCGGCGAGGGACAGACGCTGGGCCGCCGCCCCGCGGCGAGGCAGCAGCCACGCCTGGACGGTATCGACGTGGGGCAGGTATACGTCGTACGCCTTGACCCAGGTCTCGAGCCCCGCGGCCCGCAGGCGGTCGATCACGTAATCGCGTGTCGCGGCCTGGGCCGGGGTCCCCGACATGTGGGGACGGACGGAGAGGTCCGCGGTCAGGCGCCGTGGCGTCGCCGTGTCGGGCACGGCGAGCAGCCGCGCTTCGAGCGTTCGTTGCGCGGCTGTGTCGGCGACTCGGAAGCCGAGCGGCACCTGTGCCGCGAGCGGAGCGGTGAAACCGGCGATCACGGACCAGACCAGTGCGACTCTCACGAGTTTCCCCCTGACGTACGATGGGCCGAAACATTTCCAGCGTGAGCGAACCCACAACATATCCTCTGAACCCTTCGTCTAGCTCCCCAGCAAGCGCGCGGCATTCCCCCCGAGCATCGCCGCCCGATCCTGCTCCGAAACGTCCAGCCCGCGCAGGCTCCCGAGCATCGCGGGAATACTCCCGATGCGGTGCGGATAATCGCTCCCGGCGAGGATCTGGCTCGGGCCGGCGAACGCGATGGCCAGCCGCAGCGCGGCCGGATCGAAGTTCACCGTGTCGTAGAAGAATCGCCGCAGGTAGGTGCTGGGAGGCTGCGTGATCCTCGTCCGGCACTCGGGGAACGCCTCGTAGCCGCGGTCCAGGCGTTCGGCGAGATAGGGAATCGCTCCGCCGAGATGGCCCAGCACCCACCGGATGCGGGGGAACCGTTCCACCACGCCGCTGAATACGAGGTGTGCCGCGGCCAGCGTCGTGTCCAGCAGGAAGCCGACCAGCGGCATCAGCCAGTACTCGGTCATCGCCTCGACGCCCAACGGATGTGTCGGGTGGATGTAGAGCACCGCGTCCTGAGCGTCGGCGCGCTCGTACAGCGGCCAGAACCGCTCATCGGCCAGCGCGACACCGTTCACGTTGCTGAACAGCATCACGCCCTTGAGACCGAGCGGCCCGGTCACCCGCTCGAATTCGGTGACGGAGGCGCGCGGGTCGTTCAGCGGCAGCGTCCCGAGCGCGGTGAACCGATGCGCGCGCGAGCGCGCGACTTCGGCCAGGGCGTCGTTGACCAGGCGCGCCAGGGCGACCGCGCGATCCGGCGGCTCGATGTGGGTCCCCGGCGTGGTGAAGGTGAGCACCTGCCGGTCCACCCCTGCCTGGGCGAGGACGGTCTCGCGGTAGGCGATGTCGCGATGCCCGGGCACGACCACGTTGTAGTCGCCCGGGTAACCGATGACCGGGTTGCCGTCGTCGTCGGTCCAGATGCGCGCGCTGGTAGGACCGCGGCGCAGGGCCTGGAGGTATTCCGGCGGATAGTAGTGATTGTGGAAGTCGATGATCGTCACTGAGGAATAGCTCCGTCAGGAATTCGGGGGGGCCGGCGCCACGTCCAGAGCGCGTACACCGGGACCCCGACGAGCACCAGGGAAAGGCCGAACACGCTGTTTCGTGGATCGGCCACGATCTGGCTCACCGCCACGAAGACGGCGCACCCGGCGAACACGAGCGGGACCACGGCGCGGCCCGCGACGCGATACGCGGGCTGGTGATCGGCGCGCCGACGCAGCCGCAGCAGACCGAGCGCCATCGCGGCGAAGAAGATCCACTCGGTGTAGACGACGCGCGAGAACAGCACGCGGTAAGTCCCCGTCGCCACGAGCACCGCGGCCCACGCGGCCTGCAAGGCGATCGCCCGGTGCGGCGTCCGGTAGAGGGGATGGATCGCGCCCACCCACCGGAACAGCAGCCCGTCGCGCGCCAGTGAGTAGTACACGCGGGGTCCCACCAGAATGATGCCCGTCAGCGCCCCGAACGTCGACCCCACGACCAGCGCGGCGAGCAGCCCGCCGCCGCCCCGGCCCAGCAGCACGTCCGCCACCTCCGCGGCCACGCGCTCCGAGGCCGCGACCCGCTCGAGCGGCAGCACGTAGAGGTACACGGCGTTGAGCGCCAGATAGGCGAGGGTCACGACGATCGTCCCGGCCACGAGGGCGCGGGGCAGGGTGCGCGCGGGATCGCGCGTCTCGCCGGCCGTGTACGTGACCATGTGCCAGCCGCCGAAGGCGAAGAGACCGGCTGCGACCGCCAGCGCCAGCGGACCGAGAGCCGCTCCAGCCGTCGCCCCGGCGGCGACGAAATGCTCCGGCACGCGCCCGCCCAGCCAGAATCCCGCGACGATCAGGATCAGAATCGCCCCCACCTTTGCGACGGTCACCGCCGTCTGGAGTGCGCTCCCCAGCCGGACGCCGGCGACGTTCACCAGGGAGAGCACCAGAATCACCGCGATGGCGACGATGCGCAGGCCCAGATCGCTCAGCGGCACGAAGTAGCCCGCATACCGGGCGAACACCATGGAGAGCGCGGCGATGATCCCGGTGTGCATGCTCCAGAACATCGCCCAGGCCCAGAGAAACCCCACCGCGGGCGACCAGGCGCGGCGCAGGAACGCGTACACCCCGCCGGTTTCCGGGTAGGCCGAGGCGAGCTCGGCCGTGATCAGGGCGCCGGCGAGCGTGAGCAGACCGGCGATTCCCCAGGCGAGGAACACCCCGCCGATCGAGCCCACGGCGCCGGTGACGAGCGAGGGCTGGACGAAGATCGAGGCCCCGATGATGGTGCCGACGACCATCGCGGTGGCGCGTCCCAGCCCGAGTGAGGGCTCGAGCTCCGGTGGCTCCTGCGGCGCTGAATTCATGGGGCGACCCAACATAGCCCGCGGGCGATAACGTCGGGAACGTTGCTCGGCGTGCGTGGAGCGGCGCGGATTGACCGGAGGGCGATTACGATTGTTCTGCGGGAGAAATTGGGATCACCCCTGAGTGGAAGGCGCGCATGAGCGACATCTGGGTAGCGCTCGATTGGGTAGCCCGCACCGGCACCGCCATCCTGTTCATCAAGGCGGGGATCAATCACATCCGCAAGCGACAGGCGATGATCGCGTATGTGCAATCGAAGCACGTGCCGCTCGCCTGGCTGGACGTTGTCGGGACCGGCGTCCTGATGCTCGCGGGATCGGCGCTGCTGGTGTCGAACTGGCACCCGCATTGGGGAGCCGCGCTGATCATCTTGTTTCTCGTGCCCACCGCGTTCCTGATGCACAACTACTGGACCGAAAGCGACCCGATGGCGCGCAGCGGCCAGGACGCCCATTTCTGGAAGAACATCACCATCGCGTTCGCCCTGCTGCTCTACATCGTCCAGGGACACCTGCACCGCTGAAGGTCGGCGAGCGCACCATGGACTGCAAACTGTGCGGAGAACGGGATCTGCCCCCGTTCTACACCCAGGGGGACCGGGACCAGTTTCACTTCTACCGGTGCCCGCGCTGCCGCCTGGTTGTGTACGACACGCGCGCCGGCGTGAATCAGGAGAAGTACGTGATGCAGAAGATCGACCCTACGGCGCGCACGCGGCAGAACCGCGGGCATCGGCAGACCTACGACTTCATCCGGCGCCACAAGCAGCCGCCGGGCCGGATGCTCGACCTGGGATGCGGTGATGGCATCGTGCTCCATCTCGCGCGGCGCGACGGGTGGGAGGTCCACGGGGTGGAGCTCTATCCCGAGCAGGTCGAGCTCGTACGGCAGACCCTCGGTCTCGACGTGGAGACGTCCGACGTCGGCGCCTTCCGGGGCGAACCCGCGAGCTGGGACGTCGTCGTGCTGACCCACGTGCTCGAACACCTGCCCGACCCGGTCGCGGCGCTCCGCAAGATTCGCGATCTCCTCACGCCCGACGGGATCGGGGTGCTCGAGTTTCCCAACATCGACGCCCTGGATGCGCGACTGCGCCGGCTGCTGGCGCGCTGGCACATCCACCGCAGGCACTATCGTCCCGACTATGCTCCCGGCCACGTCCAGGAGTTCTGCCGGCGATCGTTTGCATTCGCCGCGGAGCGCGCCGGGCTCGCGCTGGAGCACTGGGAGACCTATGCCCTCAATCCCGTGAAGTATCGGATCTACCGGCGCGTGCCGCTCGGCAACAAGGCGCGCGTCCTGGTGCGCCGCCGCTAGCGCTGCACCAGGACCACCGAGGCGACGCGCAGGGTGGCCGGCAGCGGCGGCTCGCTCAGCGCCCCGCAATCGCGCCGCTCCCGCGGCGGGTACTCCAGGTGGAAGTTCAGCCCGGGGCGGGTGTCGAACCAGACCATCAGGACGCAGTCGGACTCCGACGCCTGCGGCACGCCGTAGGCGCTCTGCAGTTGACCGAGGGTCGAGCCGACCCCGAGTCCTTCGGCGGTGCGCGGGCCGGGACCCGTCAGTTCGACCCGGTTCACGATCGCGTCGGGCGAGGAGTCGCTCGCGAAGCCGGTGACCGTGGCGCCTCCCACCCGCGCCGCCACGGTCGGCACTGCATAGCCGTCGGAGATCATCACCCACCCGTACAGCAATCCCCGACAGCGCCGGGCCAGCTCCGATACGGTCGTCCCCGGACGAAACGGCCCGATCGAGTCCGCCGTGATCCGCGGGACGCCGCCGCCGCACGACGGTATGCCGGCAGCGGGGCCCGCGAGCCTGGCGTGCAGGCGCGCCGTGTCCTTGTCCGCGGGGAACGGCGAAGGCGACGACGGGGGCGGAGGCTGGGGAGGCGTCGGTGCAGGGGCCGCGGATTCCGGGGGGCTCGCCGAACCCCCCTGACGGCGAGTGTCGGGTTCGCGTCCGCGGCATGCCCCCGCGCCCAGTGCGAGCGCGCCGAGCAGCAGACCCACTGAGCGACTGTGCATGGCCGAAATATGCTTCACCGTTTCTGCTGCAGCAGGGTCAGGAACCGCGGGTGGTCGCGCAGCCCGTCGAGATCCGAGTCGTGCTCGATCCATTCCCAGTGGCCGAATCCGTTGGCGAGCGAGCGTTCCAGGCAGTCGATCGCGGAGTCGGCGAGCCCGAGCAGCGCGTACACGCACGCCACATTGTAGAGGACCGCCGAGTCGTCAGGCTCCATCGCCACCGCCCGCTTCGCCCATTCGCGCGCGCGGCCGCGGTCGCCCAGCGAGGAGAGGCAACCGGCGCCCAGATAGAGTGCGCGCTCG
The DNA here is from genome assembly GCA_035310725.1 of Gemmatimonadales bacterium. Lineage (GTDB taxonomy): Bacteria > Gemmatimonadota > Gemmatimonadetes > Gemmatimonadales > GWC2-71-9 > DASTHG01. The sequence continues at coordinate 2,022 of DATGDT010000136.1, read as the reverse complement.
TCATCGGGGACCAGCTTCAGCCGCCGTTCGGCGAGCTCCACGGCGCGGCGTTGTGCCGCATCGGCGTCCGCCGCGCGCTGCAGGCTCACGTACACGCTCGCCAGCAGCGCCGGTGTGGCGTAGTCCTCGGGACGCAGGCGGCCGGCCGACTCGAACCAGCGCACGGACTCCTCCAGGCGCCCGGTGGTGCGGCAGTGCCGCGCGTAGTGATAATGCGCCTCGAACAGGTTGGGCTTGAGATCGAGCGCGGCCAGGAATTCCGCTTCCGCGGCGTCGTGCCGGCGGTTGAGCGACAGCGCCAACCCGCGCGCCAGATGCGTCTCGGCGAGCATCGGCGCCAGCGCGACCGCCCGTTCGCTCGCTGCGTCGGCGGTGCGCAGGTGCTCCTCGCTCGAGTCCCAGTAGGTGAACAGCAGCGCATGTGATTCGGCGAGGCCCGCGTGCGCCAGTGCGAACGCCGGGTCGGCCTGGGCGCCGTCGCCGTAGAGCTGGATGGCCAGGTCCTGACTGGATCGCCGGATCTGCCCGGAGAGGTGGCGGGCGCGCAGGTAGGGGTCGAGGGCGCGCGGCTCCCGCGTCGGAACGTACTCCAGTGCCTGCCGCTCCTGCGGCGTCGGCACCGCGCCGAGGGTCGTGAGGATCCTGTCGCCGAGCCGGTGCAGCACGGGGAACAGGTCGTCGAGCTTTTCGTCCAGCTGGACCGACCAGTAGGTCGCGCCGTCCGCGGCGGCGTAGAGACTGGCGCTGAGGCGCAGCTGTCCGCCCAGGCGGGTGACGCTGCCCTCGAGCACCGCGGCCACATCGAGCGCGCGCCCGAGGTCGGCCCGGGCGACCTGTCCGTGACGGACCGCGGACGCCTCGCGGGAAGCCACGCGCAGCGCCCGGACGCCGACCAGCGCGCTGTGCAGGCACTCCGTGAGGCCGTCCGCGAAGTAGTCCTTGTCGGGGTCGCCGCTCGCATTGGCGAGCGGGAGGATCGCGAGGGACGCGCTCACTCCGACCGTTTCTTCCCGGGTCCGGTACGCCGCCGGCGCGAGGGGCGCGACTCGGCGGCGCGGGCGATGAGATCCTCGATCGCGCCGGTCGGATCGAACTCCGTGAATCCGAGGTTCAACTTCAGCTGGTAGCGGCGGATCGTGCGGTTGTTCCACTCCTCGACGTTGTGCTGCACGCGGGTCGCGATGACGGACGCCTTGTCGGCGTTCGCGTCCACCGCCATCACGGCGAACGTGCCCCCTTCGATCCTGGCCAGCAGGTCCGAGTCGCGGAAGCTGCGCTTGAGTATCTCGGCCACCGCGCGCAGCACCGTATCGCCCTCGTCGTAGCTGGCGATGGTGTTGATCTGCTTCAGTCCCGAGATGTCCGCCGACACGATCAGGAACTGGCCCTTCTGGCGCTGGGCGCGCTTGATGTAGGGGTCGCCCAGCATGACGAATCCCCGGCGGTTGTAGAGGCCGGTCAGGCCGTCGATGAACGACAGGCTGCGCAGCGCCGCCTGCAGATTCGAGATGTGCACCGCCGCGCGGATCGCGCGCGTCAGGAGCTCGCCCGTGATCCGCCCCTTCTGCAGGAAATCCTGTGCCCCGGCCTGGATCGCCTGGACGGCCAGATCGTCCTCGCCGCGGGCGGTCAGCGCGATCACCGGGACGTCCTCGTGCCGTTCCCGGATGCGCACCAGCGCGTCGAGCCCCGGGGCCTCGGGGAGCGACAGATCGAGCAGCACGACGTCGAACTCCTGTTCGCCGAGCAGTTCGAGGCCCTCGGCCAGGCCCGGAACGTGGGTCAGATCGTAGGGCACCAGCCCCGAGACGGCGGGAACGACTTCGCCGAGCGCCTCCCGGAGCAGCTGGGCATGCCGGGGGTTGTCCTCGATCAGCAGAATGCGACTCGCTTCGGTGCCGATGTCCGCCTGCGCCTGACGGGCGAGACGGCCTGATGGGCGGGACAGATGCACCTCCACGAAATAAGAGCCGGTTCCCCGATCCGCGGGTAATTTGCCGGTATGACCGCCCCGCGCCAGTC
>DATGDT010000135.1:0-21426 GCA_035310725.1 Gemmatimonadales bacterium | reverse complement strand
GACCCCGGGCGTGCGGGCGAGCACCCGCTCGGTGACCCAGACACAGGACGCGCAGCGCAATCCGTCGATCACCAGACGGGCCTCGCAGATGCCGCGCTCGTCGGTGGTCACCGGCACAGCGGCCCAGTCACCGGCGTGGGCGGGTTCGGGGCGCGGGGCGAACGCCGTGCGCTCCGCGTAGTAGCGCTCCAGGCCCGCGCCGTGGATGATGGCGGCCGCCATCTCGCACCCGATGCAGCAAAACGCGTCGGTGGGTCCTTCCACCGCCGTGCCGCAGTGCGGGCAGCGCGCGACGGCGCTAGCGGGGCTCGGTGCGGTAGGAATCGACGACGTGATCGGCACCGCGAACGGCCAGGTAGGCGAACACCGCATTCACTAGAACGACGAAGGCGAGGCCGAGCCCGATCGCCCATGGCCAGCGACGCGCGCCGCGGCTGCTGCGCTCACTCGGTTCCAAGGTGCCCCTCCGTTTTGAACGTGGCGTCCAGGGCCTTGTCCCGGGACGGCGACGCCACATGGACCTGGATGGGAATCGTGCGCGGCAGGTCGGGGCGCGCTTTCATCCGGATGATGAGCGGCACGGTGCGGCTCTCCGTGGTCGCGAGCGAGAGATCGCCCACGATGACGTCCTCCGGCGGGACGCCCTCGACGCGGACGTGAAACGACACCGGATCGGGGGACGCCAGCTTGTTGGTCACCCGCAAGAGGTAGGTATTCCGCACGTAGCCGTCGGGGTCCAGGGTGAAGAGCGAGCCGGGAGCGCGCTGCACGGCCGCGTCGAACGGCGCCCGGGCGACCATGAGCAGTACGGCCGCGGCCGCGAGGCCGCTCAGGATGCCGGCGTACAGCACGGTGCGCGGCCGGAGGCGGCGACGCGCCCCCCGGGCGCGCGCGACCGAGGTCCACTGGATCAGAGTCCGGTGCCCCAGCTTCTCCATCACGATGTCGCAGGCGTCGATACAGCGGGCACAGGCGATACACTCCAGCTGAAACCCGTTGCGGATGTCGATCCCCTGGGGACAGACGAACACGCACTTGCCGCATTCGATGCAGCGGCCGGCGGTCTTCGCGTCCTCGCCGCCGCGCGGCTCGCCCCGGGCAGTGTCGTAGTGGACCAGCAGCGTGTCGGCGTCGGTGAGGGCGCTCTGAAAGCGGGCGTAGGGGCAGAGATAGTTGCAGAACTGCTCCCGGAACCAGGCGAGGTCCAGGAACCAGATGGCGGTGAAGACGCCGACGATGGCGTATTCGAGCGTGCTGCCGCGACCGCTCCACAGCTCCCGCGCGCCGGCGAAGTAGCTGCCGAACGACATCGACACGGCGAAGGCGATCGCGAGAAACAGCGTCCACTTGAGACTCTTGCGCCCGACCCGGTCGAGGCTCCACCCCGTCTGGTCCCGTTTCCGCCGCCGCACCCAGTCGCCCTCGATCCACTCCTCCAGCGGCCGGACCCAGGTGTCGAGGAACACCGTCTGCGGGCAGGCGAATCCGCACCAGAGCCGGCCGAACAGCGACGTGAAGAAGAACAGGGCGAAGGCCAGGAACAGCAGCAGCAGGAGCACGAACACCGTGTCCGACGCGGTGAAGATGGCGCCGAACGCGTACAGCCGGCGACCCGGCAGATCGATGCGCAGCGCGGGGTTGCCGTGCACGGTGATCCACGGGGTCACGAACAGGATGACGTGCAGCGTGGCGAAGGTCGCCTTGCGCAACCGCTGCCACGGCCCCGTGACGGCCTGCTCGTAGATCCACTTCCGCTCGACGAACCCCAGCATGCTCAGTGATGCTCCTCCTCACGGTCGTGCTCTTCGTCCTTCCGCCCGGTCGCTTCGCGGTTCTCGTGCACGACGTACGCGGCCACCTGGGCGACCTTTTCGGGCCCGAGAATCGGACCCCAGGTGATCATCCCCTTGTCGGGCACGCCGGCGGTGATGGTATGCAGGATGTCCTGGGGCCGGCCGCCGTGAATCCACACGGTGTCGAGCAGGTTGGGGCCGATCTTTCCGCGCATGTCGTCCCCGTGGCAGGAGACGCAGTTGGCCTTGAAGATCGCTTCGCCCGCCTCCACGGCCTCGTGCGTCATCGTGAGGGTCGTGTCCGCGGCCGCCGCGGCCTGTTGCGGCCAGCGCCGATCGGCGGCGGCCATCTCCGCCGCGAGCTGTTTGACCTGGGAGCGGTGCGCGATGAAGTGGTAATGCACGCCGTACGCCACCGCCCAGACGATGGTGGCGTAGAACAGACCCAGCCACCAGTTGGGCATCCGGTTGTCGTATTCCTCGATCCCGTCCGCTTCGGCCGAGTGGCCGAGGACGCGATCGCGTGTGGGTTCCTTGCTCACGACTCTCCTCCGTCGTCGAATGGGAGGCGACTGTCCGCATCCCAACGCGCCTTGTTGCGGCCCGCCCAGGCCCACCAGACCCAGAACACGAAGCCGCCGAGAAACACCAGCGTCGTCACCCCCAGGACCCAGCCGAGCGTGACACTGCCCGCGGCGGCATCGAGGAGCGGGTTCATCGTGACCGTCCAGCTTCGATCGCCGCTCGGCCGTCCGTGCCCAGACGCTGCAGGTAGGCGATCAACGCCACGATCTCCCGATCCGCCGTCGTGGTGATGCCGGACTGCCCGAGTCGGGCGACGATCGCTTGGGCCTGTTGCTGCATCGCGGCCGGCGCGGCCGCGATGTCCGCTGCGCCGTAGGGCACGCCCACGCGCCGCAACGCCCGCAGCGACGCCTGGATGTCGACCGGGTCGTAGCGCCGGTCGTAGAGCCAGGGGTAGGACGGCATGATGCTCCCCGGCGATGTGCTGCGCGGATCGCGCATGTGCTCGAAATGCCAGGCATCGGGATACTTGCCCCCGACCCGCTGCAGGTCGGGTCCGGCGCGGCGCGAGCCGAGCAGGAAGGGATGGTCGTAGGCGTACTCGCCCGCCCGCGTCCACTCGCCGTAGCGCAGCACTTCGGCGCGCAGCGGGCGGATCATCTGAGAATGACAGGTATAGCACCCCTCCCGGATGTAGATGTCGCGGCCGGCGACCTCGAGCGGCGAATACGGCGTCACGCCCGCCAGGGTCTCCGGGCCAGTGCGGGTCGAGAACATCGGGATGATCTCGACCATGCCGCCGATCAGGATCACCACGGTTGCGAGGATCGCGAACAGCGCGCCCTTGCCCTCCAGCGCGCGGTGCAGTGCGGTGTAGCCGCGTCCGCCGGTCTCGTTCATGACACCGCTCCCCCCGCACCGGCCGCCGCCGGCGCTTCCGTCGCCGGCTCCACGCTCCGCCCGGTGACGGTCTTGAAGAAGTTCACGGCCAGCATGATGGCGCCGGTGAAGTAGAGAAGTCCGCCCACGAGGCGCAGCCAGTAGAACGGCGCGAGCTGGTGGACGATGTCCACGAAATTCGGATAGCGAAGCTGGCCGGCGTCGTCGAAGGCCCGCCATTCCAGTCCCTCGGTGAGCCCTGCCGCCCACATCGACACCGTATACAGGACGATGCCGATCGTCGCGAGCCAGAAGTGAATCGTGGGCCAGCCGGGATGCGCCAGTCGGCGGTTCCACACCCTGGGAATCACCCAGTAGAGCACGCCGAAGGAGATCATCCCCACCCACCCCAGCGCCCCCGAGTGCACGTGCCCGATCGTCCAGTTGGTGTTGTGCGACAGACTGTTCACCGTGCGGATGGACATCATCGGCCCCTCGAACGTGCTCATCCCGTAGAAGCTCACGGCGACGACGAGGAACTTGAGGATGGGGTCGGTGCGGACGCGGTCCCAGGCGCCGCGCAGGGTCAGAAGGCCGTTCAGCATGCCGCCCCACGAGGGCGCGAGCAGCATGATGCTGAAGACCATGCCGAGCGTCTGCGCCCACTCGGGCAGCGCCGAGAACAGGAGGTGGTGCGGTCCGGCCCAGATGTAGAGGAAGATCAGCGCCCAGAAATGCACGATGGAGAGGCGATAGCTGAAGATCGGCCGTCCGGAGATGCGCGGCAGATAGTAGTACATGAGCCCCAGGAACGGGGTGGTGAGGAAGAACCCCACCGCGTTGTGCCCGTACCACCATTGCACCAGCGCGTCGGTGAGCCCCGCGTACACCGGATAGGATCGCAGCCAGGTCGCCGGGACGGCCAGGCTGTTCACGATGTGCAGCACGGCGATCGTGATCACGAACGACATGTAGAACCAGATGGCGACGTACAGGTGCTGCGTTTTCCGGATGGCGATCGTACCGAAGAAGTTGACCGCGAAGATCACCCAGACGACGGTGATCAGGACGTCGATCGGCCAGATCAGCTCGGCATACTCTTTCGATTGGGTAAGCCCGAGCGGCAGGCTGATCGCGGCGCACACGATGACGAGCTGCCAGCCCCAGAAATGAAGCCGCGAGAGCAGGTCGCTGTACATCCGCGTCTTGAGGAGCCGCTGCATCGAGTGGTAGATGCCGAAGAAGCAGACGTTCCCCGCGAACGCGAAGATCACGGCGTTGGTGTGCAGCGGGCGCAACCGCCCGAAGGTCGTGAAGGACAACCCCAGGTTCGCGGGCCACCATGCGAGCTCCAGCGCGATCCAGACCCCGACGAGCATGCCCACGACCGCCCACACGATGGTGGCCGTGACGAACATCTTGACGATCTGGTTGTCGTAGCGAGGCTCGTCCGCGTTCCTCACTCCGGTATATTCCATGGCGTCGTGTACCTCCTCGGTGCTGCGTTTCTCACCGGCTTGCTCGGCAGCGTGCATTGCGTCGCCATGTGCGGGGCCTTCGCCGCCTCCTGCACGCGCGTGCCGCGCGGTCTGCCCGCCTGGCACGCCGGACGCATCGGCACCTACGCGCTGCTCGGCGCCCTCGCCGGCGCCGCGGGGCGTCTCCTGCCGGGGCCGCCCTGGCTGCCAGCCGCCGTCGCCGCGGCGCTGCTGCTGTGGTTCGCCCTCGCCCTCGCCGGACTGGTCCCCGAACCTCGCCTCATTCCGCGCGGTCTGACGAGCGCGGCCGGCCGCGCCGCGGCAACCCCCTCCCCCGCCGCCCAGGCCGCCTTCGGAGTCGCCAACGGCTTCCTGCCGTGCGGGCTCGTCTACTCGGCGCTCAGCATCCCCGTCGCGCTCGCCGATCCCGCGCGCGGCGCGCTCGCCATGGTCGCATTCGGCGCGGGCACCCTTCCCGCCCTGAGCGTCGCCGCGCTCGGCCTGCGACGCCTCGTGATGACGAGCATGTGGCGCAGACGCGTGCTGGCGGTGCTGGTCCTGGCCACCGGAGCCTGGGCGATCTGGACCCGGGCGACTGGCACCGGCACCGCCGGACACCACCATGCGCCGGCACCACCCGCAGCGCGCCCGAATCCGGATTGAGGTTAGGCCGCGTTGGGTGAAGGACAACGCTGTGACTAGATGAAGAAAACCTCACGCTCGACGGCAAGACATGCCCGGGAGCGCAGTTACGATGGACCCGTCACTTCAGGCCGGTGAGCTGGATGCCTTTGACGAAGTAGCGCTGGGCGATGAAGAACAGCAGCACCAGCGGCACGACCGCCGTCACCGCCGCGGCCATTTGATACGGCCAGTTCGTGTAGTAGATGCCGTGAAACGACGCGATCCCGACCTCGACCACCTGCATGCGCACCGAGCGCGTGACGACCAGCGGCCAGAGGAAACTCTTCCACTGGTCCACCAGACCGAACACCGCCAGGGTGGCCAGCGCGGGTCGAGACAGCGGCAGCACGACCTTCCAGAAGATCTGCCACTCCCCGGCGCCGTCGAGCCGGGCCGCGTCCTCCAGCTCCCGCGGCAACGTCTGGAAGAATTGCCGCAGCAGGAAGATCCCCCACACCGTGACGAGCTCGGTCGTGATCAGACCCGCGTAGCTGTCCACCCAGCCGAGCGAATTCACGATCAGAAACCGGGGAATGAGGAGCACGACGGCAGGGACCATCAGGACGGCGAGAAACACCAGGAAGGCGCGGTCGCGGCCCGGAAACCGGAGGCGGGCGAACGCATAGGCCGCGGCAGCGCTGGTGAGCACCTGCCCCGTCACCACGACGATCGAGACGAAGGCGGAGTTCACGAAGAAGCGCCAGAACGGCAGCGCCGTCAGGGCCGAGCCGTAGTTGTCGAATTTCGGATGCGCGGGCAGGATGGCCGGCGGGTAGCGCATCACCTGGAACTCATCCATGAGCGACGTCGTGAGCATGTAGAGGAAGGGCAGCGCCATCGTCACGCCGACGATGGCGACCAGGGAGAGGCGCGACCACCGGCCCCACCGCAGCTTCCGCTTCCGCGTGACGTTCGCCGTGGACGCGTCAGGCATACTGGACCTGCTTGCCGAGCAGCCGGAACTGCATCCAGGTGGCGACGAACAACAGCGCGAACAGCAGCAGCGCCAGGGCGCTCGCCGGCCCGAACTGCAGGAATTCCCACGCCAGCTGGTAGATGCGATAGACCAGGACGTCGGTCGCGTGCAACGGTCCGCCGTCGGTGAGCACGTACACCAGCGTGAACACCTGGAACGAGGTGATGATGCCGGTCACGAGCACGAACAACGTGACGGGCCGGAGCAAGGGAAATGTGACTCGCCAGAAGCGCCGCCAGGCGTTCGCACCGTCCACCCGCGCCGCATCGAGGTAGTCGCGCGGAATGCCCTGCAGCCCGGCCTGGAACACCACCATCTGGTAGCCGATCTGCACCCAGATCGAGACGAGCATCACCGCGAGCAGCGCCGTGCGCGGGTTACCCAGCCAGTCGACGGGCGCGATGCCCAGCAGCCCGATCAGGTAGTTGAGCAGACCGAAGTCCGGGTGATACATCCACTGCCAGACCAGCGCGATCGCCACGGCGGACGAGACGTACGGAAGGAAGAACACGGTGCGCACCAGGCGCGTGGCGCGCGAGTGGCGGCGCAGCAGCAGGGCCATGCCCAGCGCGATGGCCATGGCGACCGGCACGTGCAGCGTATAGAGCACCGTGTTCCGGAGCGAGATCCACACGAGCGGATCGCGCACCACCGTCACGAAGTTCGCGAGCCCGACGAAGGGGCGGGCCGGCTCGATGGGACTCCAGCGGTGCAGCGCGAGATACAGCGCGAAGAGCATGGGACCGAACGAGAACGCCACGAGATGCAGCGTGGCGGGAGCGAGGAACCCCCAGGCGGCCAGCGTCTCGCGCAGCGCCCGCGGACGGGCCCGGGCCCGCTCGATCCATCCGAGGAGCAGCGCCCCGAGCGGTCCGAGGGCGGCGAGCACGAGCGTGAGCACGAGCCAGCCGCCGGCATTGTCCCCCGCGAAGTCCCGCAGCACCACCCAGCGGTCGAAGCCGAGTCGCACGCGAATTTCCGCCCGGGGAACGCCCGCGACGATCACGCGACGCACGTCGGTCGGCCCGCTGTCCGATACGGCGAGGTCCGAGTGCGGGGCGAGGCGCGCCAGCCGATCGAGTGGTGGCCAGACCCGCACGGGAAACCGCGCGGCCGCCTCCTCGAGCAACAGGCCAGTCTGGCTCAGCCAGCGGGTGGTCGCGTCCTTCCGCCCCTGCACCGCTTCCCGCTGGGCGACCAGCCCCACCAGGACGGCCACGGCGCCGCAGGCGACCACGGCCCGCCGGCCGCCGTTCAGTGCCAGTGCGCCGGCGAGTGCGAGCAGCACGAGCAACACGAGATTCCAGCCGGCGAACAGCGGCTCGGTCGCGGCCGGTCGGACGGCCACGGCGCCGACGACGTCCCAATCGTCCCGGTCCTTCAACGGGGCGACCATGACGTCGTCCAGCCGCCGGGTCGCTTCCCGGTCGCGCAGCTCGGTGAACAGCTCGGTGGACAGTGGCGGATCCGCCGCCCGCACCAATGGTGCGGTCCCGTGGTACACCTCGACCTGCCCCCGCCATCCCGGCAACCGGCCGAGTCCCCGCGCCTGCACCAGCAACCGCACGAGATCGTAGCTCGCGCCGCCGGGGGCGCTCGGCGCCGGCGTCACGATCGCCAGATACGCAGCCGCGGTCTGGGCCGCCCGCGCCGCCGCCTCCCACTCGGCTTTCCGGGCGGCGGCGTGACCGACGGCGAGCGCCGTGAGGCCGCCGGCAACCGCGACCAGCACCGCCGCGAGCCGCCAGCCCAGCCTCATTGGTCCTGCGCCAGCAGGCGGTCGAGGCGCAGCGCCATCTCGTGCGCCGCGACCGCGGGATCCACGCCCTCGAGGGTGATGCGATCCATCATGTCGGGCAGGGCCGCCTCCACCTCCCGCCAGGGCTCGATCCGCGCTCCCCACGGTATGCGGGCGTGCTTGCTGGCGTTCAGAAAGACCGCTTCCCATTCCGTCGAGTCGGCGATCGCCAGCGCCTGGGCCGCCGCCGTGAGGCTGGGCAGCTCGAGGCCCCCCTCGGCCCGCATCGACTGGGCCAGCGAGTCGGCCAGGTACGCGGCGAGCTGCACCGAGAGCTTGCGATGCAGAGCCGTCGCGGGAACGGCGAGCCCCGACGCGTAGATCACGGTCTGCGGAGGCGAGCCCACGCGGTGCGGGATTTCGGCGAAGCCCACGCGCAGGCGTCCGTCGGTGGTATAGGGCCGGACCTCGGGGATCCAGAAGTGCCCGGCCGTCAGCATCGCGACCTTGCCCGAATAGAACAGACGCAGGTTGTCACCCATGGAGCGGCGCAGGTTGTGCGCGCGCGGCACGATGCTGTCGCGGGTCACCCAATCGGTATACCAGCGGATCGCCTCGATGCTCGCCGGTGAGTCGAGACAGCCCGACGCGCGCCAGCCGCCGGAACACAGGATGTCGCCGCCCCCGGACCACAGCCACGCAGCCCAGAGGAAGTAGCGACGGTCGAACGCGGTGCCCCACTGATCCACCTGCCCGTCCCCGTCGGTGTCCCGCGTCAGGGCGTGCGCGATCCGCAGGAAGTCGTCCCAGGTCCAGTCGCCGGTCGGGTACGGGATGCCGGCCCGGTCGAACAGGTCCTTGTTGTACATGATGACCATCGGCGTGTAGCCCTTGGGCAGCGCGTATACCGCGGAGCCGCGGCGGAACACGTCGAGCACGGTCGGATCGTAGCGCGCGAGGTCGATGCCCAGGCGCGGGAGATAGGGCGCGAGATCGAGCAGCACCCCGCGGTTCGTGAACGCCGGGACGTCGATGTTGTCGAGCAGCAGGACGTCCGGCGGATGGCCCGCCGCGATCGAGGTGAGGATGCGCTCGCGATACTCCGCCTGCCCCGTGCCGGCGCTCTGCTGCTGGACCGTGACCCCCGGGTGGCTCCACTCGAAGGGGGCGAGCACCCGGTTCTCGAGGTCGGCCTCCCGGTAGTCGGCCCAGTTGGCGAGCTCCAGCTCGGTGCGCCCGCCGGCCGGGGCGGCCGCACGACAGGCGCCCACCGCCAGCGCGACGAGGACGACGAACGCGAGCCTCATCCGACGCGTGCCCCTCCGGCATCGAACAGATGCACGTTGGCCGGCTCCACCTGCACCCCCACTCCCATGCCCAAGGCGAGGAGCGGAATTCCCGGCACCTTCGCCACGAGGCGCGTGCCGCCGGCATCGAGGTGCACCAGCGTGTCGCTCCCCAGCGGCTCGATCATGCGGACCGTTGCGTCACCCACGCCCTCCCCCTCGACACCGAGGCTCAGGTGCTCGGGCCTGATGCCGATCTGCACGGGCCCGAGCACGTTCGCCGGCATGCGGAACCGGAGCGATCCGCTGATCACCACCCGCTTGCGCTCCGGCTCCGGCGCGCCGGCCAGGATGTTCATGCCGGGACTGCCGACGAAGGCCGCGACGAACGCGTCGGCCGGGACACGGTACACGTCGGCGGGCGCGCCGATCTGGCGCAGCCGTCCCTCGTGCAGCACGGCGATGCGCTGCCCCATGGTCATCGCCTCGATCTGGTCGTGCGTGACGAAGATCATCGTCGCGGCGAGGTCGCGGTGCAGGGTCAGGAGCTCCGCCCGCATCTCGACGCGCAGCCGCGCGTCGAGATTGGACAGCGGCTCGTCGAACAGGAACACGCGCGGCTGGCGCACGATGGCGCGTCCCAACGCCACGCGCTGGCGCTGGCCCCCCGAGAGCTCGCCGGGACGCCGCCCCAGCAGGTCACCCAGGCCCAGCCGATCGGCCGCCTGTCGCACGCGCCGCACGACTTCCGCCTCCGGCGTGCGGCGCATCTCGAGCGGGAAGGCGAGGTTCTCCCGCACGGTGAGGTGCGGATAAAGTGCATAGTTCTGGAAGACCATGGCGACGTCACGATCGCCCGGCGACAGATGCGTCACGTCCCGCGAGCCGATCCGGATCTCCCCCGCCGTGGGCTCCTCGAGACCGGCGATGCAGCGCAACGCGGTGGTTTTGCCGCATCCCGAGGGTCCGAGCAGTACGAGAAACTCCCCGTCCGCCACCTCCAGCGTGAGATCCTGCAACGCCGGCGCGCCGGAGTTGAACCGCTTGGTGAGCCCGAGGAGGGTGACGGAGGCCATGGCGCGGGGTAACCTAGGGTTATTCTGCTGCGGAGGAAACCCTTTGGCGATGCACAGACCGGCGGCCGCGGTGCTCATCGCCCTCGCGGGGTGCGAGGGGCCGTTCGTGCCGCCCGCACCCTACCCGCCCCCGCCGCCGCCACCCGCCAGCGTCACGCTCTCACCCGACTCCGCCGTCGTCATCATCGACGACACGTTGCACCTGTCCGCCCTGGTGCGCGACTCGGCCGGCAATGTGCTCACCGATCGCGCCGTGAGCTGGGTCTCGGCCGACACCACGATCGTCGCGCTGATCAACGCGCTCGGCACGGTCCGGGCCCGACGGCCGGGCTCGACCACGGTGCGGGCCTTCGCCGGCACGGCCTCCGGCTCGGTCACCGTCTTCGTGACGCCCCTGGTCTTCAACTCCATTTCCACGGGCGCCAACCACGCCTGCGCCGTCGCCAACAACCACCACGCGTACTGCTGGGGGGACAACGACGACGCTCAAGTCGGCACCGGCACGGCCTCCTTTCTCGAGGCGGCGCCGCGCCGCGTGGCCCTGCTCCCGGAACAGACCACGGCCGTCGCGGGAGGGGCGTCGACCTGCGCGCTCGATCGCAGCGGGGTGGCGTACTGCTGGGGACGTCAGGTCAACGGCCGGTTGGGACGGGACGGGAATCCCGGGGACCCGGCGACCCCCACCGCCGTCGTGACGGGGCTGCGGTTCGTGAGCATCGCGCTGGGCGGCGCGCATGTTTGCGGGCTCGTTGCCGACGGCCATGGATCGTGCTGGGGGGCGGACGGCGCCGGACAGCTCGGCGTCGGCGGCGGAGTCGATCGCACGACGCCGACGGCGATCTTCGGCGACACGCCCTGGCTCGCCATCACCACCGGAACCGCTCACACCTGCGCGCTGGCCGGCGATTCGACGGCGACGTGCTGGGGCGCCAATCAGGCGGGTCAGCTGGGCGACAGCACGACCGCTGGCCGGGACGTTCCGACCGCCGTGGTCGGTGGATTGCGGTTCACGGCGATATCGGCCGGGGGAGAGATCACCTGCGGCCTCACCGCGAGCGGCGCGGCCTACTGCTGGGGACGCAATGCAAACGGGCAGACCGGCTCCGGGAGTCCGGACAGCATCGTCGTGGCCCCGGCCCCGGTGGCCGGTGGGCTCGTGTTCCGGACGATCACGGCCGGTGGCCAGCACGCGTGCGGTATCGCCGCCGACAGCCTCGCCTGGTGTTGGGGCGCGAACGGCAGCGGTCAGCTGGGCGACAGCTCGCAGTCGCCGCGCGCGACGCCGGTCGCCGTCCGGGGCGGCCTGCGGTTCGCCGATCTCCGAGCGGGCGCCGCGTTCACCTGCGGCCTCACCGGCGGGCTGGTGCTGTACTGCTGGGGAGACGGCACGCAGGGTCAGCTGGGGCGGGTCCTCCTGGGGTCGAGCACGGTTCCGGTCCGCGTCGCCGGGCAATAGCCGGCCTCACTCCTTCGCGTGCCAGAATTCGACCTCGTGCTCGTCGGCCAGCTCGAGGGTCACCGCCGCATGCCGGCATCCCATGCTCTCCAACATCCGGGGCGTGAGCCGCTCGTCGTCCACCCGCGCTTCGGTGAGCCTGCGTCCCGGCGGCAGCGCGGGAGCGACGGTCACCGCGAGATGTCCACCGGCGGTGCGCCGCACGCGCACCTGGACACGGTCCGGCAGCGCGCTGACCCGGACGTCCAGTGTCGTATGCCCCACGTGCAGCCCGCGCCATTCGCACGCCCGCCATCCGGAAGGCAGATGCGGTGTCAACGTCAGCCGGCTGGCGAGCGCGTCCGGCCGCGCGCCGAGCATTCCCTCGATCACCGGAGACACGAGCATCGCCGCGGACCAGGCTTGATCGGGACAGACGCCGGCAGGCGTACCGAGATCGCCGTCCAGCACCTCGGCGAATGACCCCTGTCCGTGCGCGAACGGCAGCCGGGCGTTCGCCAGCAGGTGGGTGAACCCCTGCTCAGCGCGATGGCAGGCGAACTCGGCGAGGCTGACCCACCCCGTGTAGAGCGGCCAGACGGCGCCGCTGTGGTAGCCCGCGGGACTGTACTGCGGGTCGTCACGCGGAATGAGGCGCACGCCCCAGGGCGTGGAGAATCCCGGCGCGGCGATGGCATCGAGCCACGCGGTCGCCGGCGCCGGGTCCACCGCATCGAGCAGCAGGGCCACCGCCGTCAGCGCAGTGCGCGACCGCTGTTGCGTGCCGTCGGCCAGCAGCCCCAGCGCGTACCCATCGGCCATCCGGAACTGCTTCGCGATGCGCGCGCGGCCCCGCGCCGCGCGCTCCGCCAGCTCCTGGCCCAGCGCGCGGTGGCCAAGTGCCAGGGCGACGGGCTCGAGCGCGGTCAGAGCGGCCACCCAGATGCTCGCGAGGTAGAGCGTCACGTGCGCGCCCGAGAGCGGCCCCATCTCGATCCATCCGTGCCCCACCCGCGTATTCTCGATCAGCCCGTCGCCGTCGGTATCGGTTTCGAGACAGAACCGATAGGCGCGCTCGATCTCGAGCCACCGTTCGGCGAGAAACGCGAGGTCGGCGGTCCACGCCGCGTAGCGGCCGGCCAGCAGCAGGTACAGCGGCGTCGCGTCGGCCGCGTCGTAATGGGCGAGCCCGCTGGTGGTGTATTCGTGGATCACCTTGCCGCTCACGTCCTGGGTGGAGCCCAGAAACCGCAGCACGAGCCGGCAGCCCGCATAGTCACCCGCGGCGAGCAGTGCGAACGCGGTCCAGCACGCGTCTCGTCCGAAGTACCACGCGTAGCCGGGACGCCCGTCTCCCCAACCGGGGCGGGACGGCGCGTACCCGGCGATGAGTGAGCGCCCCACGCCCGGCGTCTCGACGAAGCAGCCGTCGAGGCGGCTCTTGGCCCATTCGAACGCGCTGTTGAGCCCCGGCTCGGGCGAGCGCAGCTGGACGAGATGCTCCTGCACCTGGCCTTCGTGCCGCGACCGCTGGGCGGAAAGCCCGCCGACCCCGCGACGACCCAACGCGGCCACCACGCCGTCGAGCTCGGCGCGCGACGCGCCCCCCAGGACCGCGAGCCGGAACGGCGCCTCGAGCGCCGTCCGCAGCTCGCACGAGAGGATCGGCTCGCCCTCGACCGGACGGAGGCGCCATTCAACGGCTCCGCCGCTCACGACGAATGCCGCCCGCGGCAAACCCGTCGCGTCGGTCACGACCAGGGTGGCCCCGTGCGGCGCCAGGCGATAGCGCAGGTCTCCACCCGCCCCCGCTGGGTACGGCCAGGTTCGCCGCAAGTCCACCTGCCACTTGAGCAACAGCTCGGTCGGCGCGCGCAGTCCGCGGGCGCGTCCCATCTTTTCCGGCCGGTACTCGATCAGCACGATCGGGTGATCCAGGGCGCTGGTCACGGTCTCTTCGACGATCCGCGCCCGGCTCACGAGATGCCGTTGGATCAGGAGCGGGGTGATCTGCGCGTCGCGGATGAGCGGGGCTTCCCCGCCCACGCCGATCGTGAGATCGCGCAACAAACGGTAGGGATGCGCCCAGATCTCCCGGACGCCGCGCTGCTCGCCGCCCACGATGAGGACGCGCCGGCCGGCCAGCGTCACGGCTTCGTCGGAGAGCGCGCGACTCGCCACGTGCAGCGGGGAGTCCAGGCCGGGTAGCGGGCCGTCGAGCCGCACGCGATCGGGCAGCACGAGGTTCGGATCCTCGTGTGCCCGCCGGCCGGGCTCCGGCCACGCGGCGGCGGGGGCCTCACGGCTGTGGTGGGGGATCGCCTGCCCGGCGAGCGCATTCGCGAGCACGGCGCGCAGCTGTCGCGCCAGCAGCGCGTCGCGCGCCCCCAGCACGACTAACGCCCCGATGCACAGCACGCCGCCCGCACCGACCTCGTATTCCCAGGCGACCACCCGGTCCGCATTGACGTGGATGTAGGAGCGCTCGCACGCCACCACCCGGCCGCGCGCGGGACGCCGGCCGCGGGCGTACGTCGTCTGCACGAATCGCTCCCCGTCGCTCGGCGCCCACACGAAGGCGCCCTGCGCGAGCCCCTCGAACAGCGGGTGACTCCCGAACGCGGCCAGTCCCCGCACGTGGGGGAACGCGCCGAACGACCGCATGTCGGGGAACCACAATTCGTCGTCCTCGTGCCGCCAATTCCGGACCGCCGTGTCGTTCGGGCCGTCGGATTCGAGCCCCAGCGCGACGACTCGGGCAGCGGCGCGCTGCGTGAGCAGCAGGCGACCCCCGCGTTCCACCCACGGGACGACGACGTCCCGCGGCATCGGTGGCGGCTCCTCTTCGGTATGCACCCAGAGCAGGTCGGTCTGCGCGAGCGCCTCCGACCAGCCGTCCGGCGCGAGCCGGCGCGGCGTGATGTCGGGGAGTGCACTCAGGAGATCCCAGGCCGCATCCGCCCCGGCGCCGACCGCGAGCAGCGCGACGCGACGCACGTCAGAAGTCCACGGTGAGCGGCTCGCCCACCCGTCCGCTGCCGGCGCGGAGTCCATCCACGCGCACACGGTATCCCGGCCCGGTGATGGCGATGTCCACGCGGTGCCCGGCCACGGGGAGGCCCGCTACTCGCGCCGCGGCGATACCGAGCGCCAGGGGATGAACGGTGAGCCCGGTTGCGCCGTGCGGTAGCACGCCGAGCACATGGGACACGATCAGATCGATGAGCCACGAATGCTGATAGTCGTCGATTCCGCGGTACCGGCTGGGGCGCCCGTTCCCCGGGTGGTAGTGCTCGAACGCGTTGGGTCGGTCGGGCCGGCCGTCATCGGACATCATGCGCACGAAACGCCGCAGCAGGTCACCCAGGCGCGGCGCCCATTCCGGCCGGTGCGCCCGCACCACGTGCGCCAGGGCGTCCACGACGTGCGAGTTGGTCATCGGCCAGACACGGCCGTTCCAGGGACAGAGGTGGCGCTTCCCTTTCCACTCCGCATCGGGATTGAAGTTCGGGTCGTCCACGCTCGCCGAGGGCACCGGGAACGCCGCCCAGAATTCCCGGCGGTTGAACAGATGGCGGCGCAGTCCTGCGAGATGGTGGTGGTCGACGAGATCGGTACCGTACGGATAGAAACACACGGCGGCCTTCACGCCAGTGCGATGGCCCAGCCGCGGATCCACGTCGCTGAACATCTCGAGCTCCGGGTCCCACATCACGCCGCGCACCGCCAGCCGCGTGCGGTCGGCCGCCGCGTGCCACGCGTCCGCGGCCGCCGGCTCGATCTCCGCGGCGAGATGGGCCAGCGCGCGAAACAGGCGGTACCCGTACACCGTCGCATCGATGCCCTTCAACCGGATGCGGTTCGCCCACTCGTCGCGGTCCGCCGCGGAATCGACGGCGACGTATCGCGACGTGTATTCCTGACCGGTTTCCTGCTGGTCCACCACGTCCACCATGCCGCTCGCGTCCCGGTCGCGCGTGCGGCGCAGCCAGTCGGCGTACCGGACCAGCCCGGCGTATGCCTCACGGCGAAACGACGCGTCGGGGTGGACGGCATCGAGCGCCAGCACGGCGCCGCCCCAGTCGGCGTGGTAGAAATCGGGTCCCTCCACGTGGTCGGCCGGGATGCGGCCCGGGAGCGACCCGTCGGGGCGCTGGTGATCGAGAAAGGTACGAAACACGCCACGCCCCCACGCCGGGTCCGCCAGCCAGCGCAGCTCCCGCAGGTGACACTGGGCGCTGTAGCTGATGGGCGTGTGGAAGTAGTCGATGCCTTCGCACACGGTCTGGTGCCGGTAGCTCGGCGCCGCCCCTGCCGCAATGCCGTGAAGGCGGAGACCATACCAGCGATACCACCATTGATGATCGAGGTAGGGGTCGCTGCAGTGAAACTGCGGCACGCCCGCGAAGAAGCGACGCCAATCGCCGCCGCCGCGGCGCGACGTCGTCGGTCCTCCTTCGAGCGCGAGCGTGAGCGCCCCCTCGAATGAAGTGCTGCCCCGTCCCGCGATCCGGAAACGACGCTGCACTCCGAGGAAGACGACACCCCGCGGCTCGATCCCGCCCAGATGCAGCTCGCGACGCAACCGGCCAGACGGTTGGTACCGGTCCCAGAACGGCGTCACTTCGAACCGGGGAGGCAGGGCCGCGGCATTCCCCTGCGAGCGGTAGCCGGCGAACGACTGTGCCGAGGGCGTCAGCGCGAGGACCGCGTGCACCGCGGCATGGTGCTTCTGGCGATCCCTCACGCCCCGCATGAACGAGAGCGCCCCGCGCCGCACCGTGACGTCGCCGGCCGAGAGATCCTCGCCGTCCACCGCCGTCCATGCGATGACGTCGAGCGTCACCGGCCGCGCGCCGGGGTTGCGGACGTCCCACCGGGAGGTCAGGGCACCGCCCGGCGCGCTGCGCGTCTCCCGCGCGCGCAATGAGCCGAGCGCATAGTCGAGTGTGAGTGCGGCCGGCGACCAGTGGCGTTGCCGGCATCGCGTCGTGAGCGGCGCGCCGTCCACGACGAAGCTCACGGTGAACCCCCGCGCGATCGCATACTGGAACAGGTGCGCCTCGTCCCAGAACCCCGGAGTTTCGAGCCAGCGCGGGAACGCCGGCGCCCAGATCAGCCCGTCCCCCGCCCCGAGGTACCACTTGTCAGGCCGGGCGAGGAGCCGGAGGGCGTCGGTCACAGCGAGCGAATGACGCGGAGCAGCTCGGCGTCGTCGCGCCGGTCGCCGAGTTTGGCTTCGGTGTGCTGCCAGCGCAGCACACCCTGCCGGTCGACGAGGAAATAGGCGCGACTCGAGAAGAATTTGTCGTCCAGGAGGGTCCCGTAGCGGCGGCAGACGTCGCGCGTGAAATCGCTCAACAGCTCATGCCGCATGGCGTACTTCGCCTTGTATTCCTTGAGGGTGGGGACGGAATCGACGCTGATCGGCAACACCACCGTGTCGGTGCCGTCGAACGCGTCGAGATTCTCGCTGAAGGAGCAGTTTTCCGCCGTGCAGGTACTCGTGAATGCGAGCGGGAAGAAGGCGAGCAGCACGTTCTTGCGCCCGCGAAAGGCCGACAGAGTCACATCCGTCCCCGCGGTGGAGGGCAGCGTGAAATCGGGAGCCGGGGCACCCACCCGCGGCGGGCTGGACGTGGCGTCGGACACTGGTGAGCGCTCCTGCACGGAACGGTTCGGGGACGAGGGCCGAAATGTCGTCGCGGGAACTAATCACCGCAACGGCGGCGTTTGATTTCCCGAACGGCCGTGGCCATTTTCCTCGTCTCCTCTAGATCCCGGAGTACAGCGCACCATGCCCCATACCCTGCCTCCCCTGCCGTACGATTTCGCGGCCCTCGAGCCCCACATCGACACCCAGACGATGCAGATCCACCACGGCAAGCACCATCAGGCCTACGTCAACAACCTCAACGCCGCGCTCGACAAGCACCCCGAGTGGCACCAGAAGAGCCTGGACGAGCTGTTGCGCGGTATCGCTGGCGTCCCCGAGGACATCCGGACGGCGGTCCGCAACAACGGCGGCGGCCATCACAACCACTCGCTGTTCTGGACCAGCATGGCCCCCAAGGCCGGCGGCGAGCCGAGCGGCAAGCTGGCCGATGCGATCGGCACGACGCTGGGCGGATTCGCCAAGTTCAAGGAATCGTTCACGGCGGCCGCGACGACCCGGTTCGGGAGCGGCTGGGCCTGGCTCGCGGTGAGCGGCGGGAAGCTGGAGGTGTATTCCACCGCGAATCAGGACAGCCCGCTCATGGACGGGAAGATCCCGCTGCTGGGACTCGACGTGTGGGAACACGCCTACTATCTGAAGTATCAGAACCGGCGGCCGGACTACATCACCGCCTGGTGGAATCTGGTGAACTGGCCCGAGATCGCGCGGCGCTTCGACGCCGCCAGGTAACCCGACGGGCCGCGGCGCGGCCGAGCCGCTCTACAGCGGCTCGGCGCTGACCGCCGCGCCGCCGTCGACGCCGTAGCGCACCACGACCCGCCAGGGACGGCAGCAAACCTGGCAATCCTCCACATATTCCTGCGCGGCGCCACTCCCGGGGTCGAGCGTGAGGGTGTTCTCCTCACCACAGTGCGGACAGGCGACCGTTGCCTCCCCGTCGGCGGTGCCGTCACCGAGCGGGAATTCTTGCTCGAGAAAATCGGGCTGATCGATCACGGCTGGCGGTGCGCGTAGACCGTCGTTTTGCCCGCACGGTCCCACGCCACCACGTCGTACGCCTCGGCCCCGGGTCCTTCCATCCCGGGTGAGCCGGTGACCATCCCCGGGACCGCGAGTCCGACGACGTGCGGCTGCTCGGTGAGCAGCTTCTGGATCAGGTCCGCCGGCACGTGCCCCTCGATCACGTAGTTCCCCACTTTGGCCGTATGACACGACCCGAGCCGGAACGGCACCCCGAAGGCGCTCTGCACGCCGTTCAGGTCGTCGGTGTCGTGGGCGACCACCGTGAACCCGGCCGAGCGCAGGTGCGCGATCCATTTCGTGCAGCAGCCGCAGGTGGGACTCTTGTACACGGTGACCGTGGGAAGCGGGGACGTGGGGACTGGCACGAGCGCGGCGCCGGCCAACCCGGCTGTCGCCACACCGGCCACAGCGGCCAGACGCCGTATCACGGATGACAGAATCATGAACATGCTCCTCGGAAGTCGGGAACGGCCTCCCGCAAACTAGTCGGAACTCCCGGTCCGGTGAAGCAGCCCCAAAGCGCTCATCCCCGATTCAAGGCCGTTTCATCCGCCGACGCCTAGGATTTGTCGCAGTGCGGCAGGAGTGTGCTGACGCACTGCGGAACCGAAGCCAGGGTGCAGCGATGACACGAGTGATCAAACGCTACCGGGGCGGCAGTCGCAAGCTCTACGACACGGCCGACAGCCGCTACATCTCGCTCGACGAGATTCCGGAACTGATCCGACGCGGCGACCAGGTCCGCGTCGTGGACAACGCGACCCGGGCGGACGTGACGGGCCAGGTCCTGGCGCAGGTGATCTCGGAAGGCGAGCGGCGCGGGGTGTCGTTTCTCTCGCCCGATGCCCTGCACGAGATCATCCGCAGTGGCGAGCGGCTGCTCGCCACCGGGGTTCGTACCCTGCGGCGCGAAATGGACCGCCTGCTCGCGCCGGCATCCGAAGCGAAGCGGCGCGCTGGGCCTCCGCCGGGGGAGCTGGATCTCCTGCGCACCGGCCTGCGGCAACTGGAGGAATCGCTGACCCAGGTGGGGCGCGGCGCAGGCCGCCGGTCCCCCAGTCGGCGCCCGCGGGGAAGTCCGCCCCGCGCGCGTCATCGTACCCGAATCCGGACTGAGGTGGAGGAGCGATGAAGAAGACGAGAAAGAATCTGGAGCCCCGCACCATCCGCCGGTCCGCGCAGCAGATCTGGCTCGCGGGCCTGGGGGCGTTCGCCCTGGCGGGCGAAGAGGGCGGGAAGCTGTTCGGCTCGCTGGTCAAGAAGGGCCAGGGAGTGGAGAAGCTGAACAAGTCGCGCCTGGAGAAGGTGTTCTCGCGCGTGGAGCGGGTGGGTGAGCGGGTGCGGGACAACGCCGGCCGGGCCATCAGCCGGATCGGCAATCCGTTCGACACCGGGATGAGCGCCGCGCTGCATCAGATCGGCGTGCCCACGCGGAAGGAAATCGTGACCCTGACCAAGCGGGTGGAAGAGTTGACCCGCGTGGTCGCCCGCTCCAAGGCCAAAGCGCCGAAGGCCGTCAAGCATGCGCACCACCCGGCGCAGGCCGCAACCGCCTGAGCGATCCGTGAAGCCGCGGATCGTCCATCCCACGCAGCGCGGGCGTATCGGGCTCGCGCTCGCGGGGGGTGGACCGGAGGGCGCCGTCTACGAGATTGGCGCCCTCCGCGCTCTGGAGGAGGCAGTCGAGGGATTGGACCTGAACGCCCTCCATGCGTACGTGGGGGTGAGCGCCGGCGCGTTCATCGCCTCGGCCCTGGCCAACGGCATCACGGCCAGCCAGCTGGCCCGTGCACTGGTGAAGCACGAGCCGGGCGAGCATCCGTTCGCGCCCGAGACCTTCTTCACCCCCGCCTACCGGGAGTTCGGCCGGCGGGGCCTCATGTTGCCCCGGCTCCTCGTCGACGCCCTGCTGAAGTTCGGTCGGCGGCCCCATGATCAGCGGCTGCTCGAATCCCTCACCCGGGCGGCCGACGCGCTGCCGGTGGGGATCTTCGACAACGAGCCGATCCGCCGGTATCTGGAGAAGATCTACTCCATCAAGGGGCGCACCGACGATTTCCGCAAGCTGCGCCACCACCTCGTCGTCATCGCGACGGACCTCGAGTCCGGGCGCGCAGTCCGTTTCGGCGAGCCCGGTCAGGACCATGTGCCGATCTCGCGCGCCGTGCAGGCGAGTACCGCGTTCCCGGGGCTCTACCCGCCCGTGATGATCGACGGCCGGCCGTGCTCCGACGGCGTGCTCCTGAAGACGCTGCACGCATCGGTCGCGTTGAGTCACGGCGTCGGGTTGCTGCTGTGCGTGAACCCGATCGTGCCGGCCGACACCACTGCGGGCGTCGCCCGTGGCGAACTGCGCCCTGGCACGCTGTTGCGTCGCGGGCTCCCTGCCGTGCTGTCGCAGACGTTCCGCACCCTGGTGCACTCGCGGCTCGAGATCGGGTTGGCCGCCTACAAGACGCGCTTCCCCGACGCCGACGTGCTGCGCTTCGAGCCGGAACGGGACGAGTACGGCATGTTCTTCACGCGCATTTTCAGCTTCTCGTCGCGCCGCGCCGTGTGCCAGCTCGCCTATGCTGCGACCCGCCGCGACTTGCGTCTCCGCCGCACGGCGATCGCGCCCATGCTGAAGCGTCACGGCCTCCGGCTGCGCGACGACGTGCTGGATGACGAATCGCGCGATCTCTGGTCAGGCGTGGGCCTGCCAGAGGAGGTGAAGTCTTCCATGGGCCGGCGGCTGGCTCAGACCCTGGCGGGACTCGAGAGCGCGGTGCGCGGGGCCTGAACCAACCAGCCCCACAGCGAAATCACCAGCGCGACCGGCAGCCCCAGATCCTCCCACATCCCGAGCCGGAACAC
>DATGDT010000134.1:0-6119 GCA_035310725.1 Gemmatimonadales bacterium | reverse complement strand
CGGACATCGAGGTGGTGGACGACCAGGCGCAGCTCGCGAAGGGGGTGGATCCCCAGCTCGAGCGCGCGATCCAGGAGATCCTGAAAGCCGTGCAGGCGGCGCAGCCGCTGGCGCCCAAGCGGCCGGCATACGAGAAGCGAGTCGCGGGAGGGAATTAAAGAAGGACGGTGGAGGGCGGTGGAAGACGGTGGAGGTTGATGGAGGTTGACCTCTACCGCCCTCCACTGTCCTCGACCGTCTTCCACCAACCTCCCGCCTTAGCGAAGCTGCGTCGCCGGCACCACAACCTGCGCGTTCAGCGCCTGCGCGATCCGCTGGCGCGAGTCGGCGTAGTGCGCCCGGGTATAGGCATCGAGTCCGCCCGCATTGAGCGCGTGCGAGAGCCGGGTCGCCAGGTCGGCGAGGGTCGCCCGGGCGATGGTGCGCGCATCGTCTGGCGTTCCGATCACCGGGCTCACGACCATGCGCGTGAGCTCGGTCAAATACATCCGCTGCAGGTCCCGCCGGATCGAGCCCGCGTTGCGCGGCCGGCTCCCGCCCATCCCGGCCTCCTTCCAGATGGCGTTGGTCATGCTGGCGAAGACGTCGGGGATCGTCACCACGGCCGTACCCGGCGCCGCTCGCAGCTCGTTGTCGCGGACCCGGGCCAGCACCTCGGGATCGAGCAGCAGATCCACCAGCGTGCCCTGGAACGCGAGCGCCCAGTCGTGCAGAGGGAAATCGATGCGCCCTTCAGAGAAGGGGTTCTGGCCCCAGTGCCACCAGCGCGATGGCGCGAGCTTGTTCAGCAGCTCGGGCCGGAACCGATAGGTGTTTTCCCCCAGGCCGGCGCTGGCAATGAACGCGAGCGCGTCGCGCTGTTTCGCCGCCGGGACGGCGGTGAACGGCGCGCGGCCCTGGGGATCCCCGCGGTGGTCCCGGGCGGTGTACACGCCCGCCAGGTACTTCGTGGTGACGAGGGTCGCGTACCAGCGCTGGAACAGCAGGTCGACGAAGCCGGAGCGCAGGCGGGGATAGCCGTCGCCGGGCGCCACCAGCCGGAGCTCGAGCGAGTCGAACAGCCGGTTGACCAGCGTCACCTGATCCTTGGCCCAGCCGAGGGGATCGGCGGTCTGGTCGTAGCGCGTGACGTTGGGGTCGGCGCCGAATCCCGCGAAGCCGGCGTCCTCGTCGGTCGCATACGGGTGATCGGGATCGGACGCCTCGGCCGCGATCTTCGCCAGGCCGGGGCGCTCGGCGTCCGGCGTGGCGCCGCCCATGTCGGCGTAGCCGTAACGGATCGCCCAGCGGTCGTAGGTGCCGATGGTCGTGGAGTAGTAGTCGCCCTGCTTGCTGCGGTCGAGCGCGATCGCGGGCGGGTTGTAGTCCATCACCGACGCCGAGGTGCCGTGGGTGGCGGTGTAGGCGCGGTTGCCCAGCTCGGCGGCAGGAATGGCGGCGGTGCCGCGGAAGTTGTGCCGCAGCCCGAGCGTATGCCCGAACTCGTGCATCACCAGCTCTTTCAACGCCTGCCCGATGTACTCACGCGGCACCGGCGCTCCGGGGGGAATCGCGCCGCTCGCGGCCAGGGTGGCACGCAGCATGGTGCCGTAGCGGGTGAGACCGCCGGCGTAGGTGCACGCCCGAGCCAGCCGGCCCTGCGGGTCGGCGCGGAGCAGCGAGTCTTCCGCGAAGACCTGCCGGGTCATGGTCTCGGGCCCGGAGTACTCGTGGTATTCCCCCTGCCACGCCTGAATCCACGAGGCCGCGATGAGGATGTCGGCGTTCAGAATTTCACCGCTGCGCGGGTCCACGTCGGAGGGACCAATGGCGTAGGTCGAGCCGAAGTTGGCCATCCACCGGACGGTGCTGTAGCGTGCGTCCTCGGCGTTCCACAGCGTATCGTCGGGGGCGTCGAGCACCTGGATGGCGTTGCGGTAGCCGATCGCCTCGAACGCCTTGTTCCACTCGAGCATCCCGGCGCGGACGTAGGGCCGCCACTCCTCGGGGATCGTCCGGTCGAGGTAGTAGGTGATCGGCTTGACGGGGTCGCTCACGGGCGCCGCCGGGTCCTTCTTCTCCAGGCGCCAGCGGTTCACGTAGCGCACAAAGAACGATTCGGACGTATCGCGCGAGAAGTTCATCATGGCGGCGATGAAGTAGCCCACACGATCGTCGGCATAGCGCGGCCGCATTGGCGTGGCCGGCAGCTCGACGAGCGAGTCGTGCACGGTCATCGGGAGGTAGCGGTAATCGGGGACCGTGTTGATGCCGATCGAGCGGGAAGCGAGGAAGCTCAGGCGGGCGTCGGCCTCGAGGTTGGTGGGGAAGAGGCGGATGTCCTGGAAGGCCGAGCGCTCCCGGTCGAGCGAGATGCCCCCGGGAATGCGCAACGCCTGCACGACGAAGTTGAAGAAGGCGCCGATATCGGCGAAGTCGGAGACGAGGAACGGGGCCAGGTCGATCAGGACCTCATCGGTGGTATCCCGGACGCTGGCGATCGGGAAGGCGTAGGCCACCGAGGCGCCGAACGAATAGTCCACGGTCCGGGCCATGGGGGTGCCCGGAGTGGCGGTCAGGTAGGGGTTGACCAGCACCAGCTCGACCTTGGTGGGCGTGCGGTGGAAACGGATCAGATCCGAGCGCATGTCGGTGCCGCCGTCGAATCCGAAGTCCCCCAGACCCCGCGACAGCTGGGTCACGAGGAGGAAGTCCTTGTCGTACTGGCCCGGCTTGAGGTCGAGATAGACGTTGTCCCGCTTGACGTAGGCCGTGAACAGGCCGGTCAGCTGCCGGGCGTCCTTGGTGACCTCGGCCCAGGGCTTCCAGGGCACGTCTTTCTTGGTCGTGTCCGGCCCGGCCCGAGCGGTTGGGGTGGTGGCCGGTTTGGCGCCACCGCCGGCGGCGCAGGCGGACAGGGTCCCGACGATGGTGAGGGCGGCGCAGACGCGAACCACGGTGGTCATGGGAGGCTCCCCGTTTTGTCAGAGGGTGCCCATTATGCGGCCTGCATCGGGGGCGAGGAAGACTCGTGAAGGCGTTCCGGACAGAGTCTTGACTGGGGAGGGCGGGGGTTGACCTAACTCCAAGTGTCCGGCTAGCTTTGCAGTCTGTTTCGGAACTTTTTTCGGGGGCAGCTTCGAAGGGTATGCCGACCATCAATCAGCTGATCCGGCACGGGCGCCGGCAGGTCGAGAAGAAGGAAAAGGCGCCGGCGCTGCGCGGCAACCCGCAGAAGCGCGGCGTGTGCACGCGCGTCTACACGACGACGCCCAAGAAGCCGAATTCGGCGCTGCGGAAAGTCGCCCGCGTGCGCCTGACCAATGGGTTCGAGGTGACGGCCTACATCCCGGGCGAGGGGCACAACCTGCAGGAGCACTCGATCGTGATGATCCGGGGCGGCCGTGTGAAGGATCTGCCGGGAGTGCGCTACCACATCATCCGCGGCACGCTCGACGCGGCCGGGGTGAACGAGCGCAAGCAGTCGCGCTCGAAGTACGGAGCCAAGCGGCCCAAGGAGGCCGGGAAGTGAGTCGGCGCAAGAAGGCGGTGAAGCGGCCGGTGCCGGCCGATCCGCGCTACGACAGTCAGACCGTCTCCAAGTTCGTGAACAACCTGATGGAGCGGGGCAAGAAGTCGCTGGCGGAGCGGGTGTTCTACTCGGCGATGGACCTGATCGAGCAGCGCACCGGGCAGCCGGGCGTGAACGTGTTCAAGCAGGCGCTCTCGAACGTGAAGCCGGCGCTGGAAGTGAAGTCGCGCCGCGTGGGCGGCGCCACCTATCAGGTGCCGGTGGAAGTCCGGCCGGAGCGCCGCACCGCGCTGGGGATGCGCTGGATCATCCAGTACAGCCGCTCCCGCAAGGAGAAGGACATGTCGGAGCGGCTCGCGGCGGAGCTGATCCTCGCCTCGAAGGGCGAGGGCGAGTCGATCAAGAAGAAGGAAGACACGCACCGGATGGCGGAGGCCAACAGGGCGTTCGCGCATTACCGGTGGTAGGCTAGGGACAGCAGCACAACGGACCGCGTCGAGGGGGCCCTCGGGCCTCCCGATGATGGCGGAGCGAGACCGGCCCAGGGTTGGGCGTCGCGGTCGCCCCGCGTTTTTGCTGTATAAAGGACGGCAATGGCACGCACGACACCACTCGATCGCATTCGCAACATCGGCATCATGGCGCACATCGATGCCGGGAAGACGACTACGACCGAACGCATCCTCTATTACACGGGCCGCACCTACAAGCTGGGTGAGGTGCACGAAGGTACGGCCACGATGGACTGGATGGAGCAGGAGCAGGAGCGGGGGATCACCATCACTTCCGCCGCCACCACGACGTTCTGGCCGCGGCGCGGCGAGCAGTTCCGCATCAACATCATCGACACGCCGGGCCACGTGGACTTCACCGTCGAAGTGGAGCGGAGCCTGCGGGTACTGGACGGCGCCGTCACGGTGCTCGATGCGGTGGGCGGGGTGGAGCCGCAGACCGAGACTGTGTGGCGCCAGGCGGACCGTTACGGCGTGCCGCGCATCGTGTTCGTCAACAAGATGGACCGCGTGGGCTCCGACTTCGACCGCTGCCTCAAGATGGTGCGCGAGCGGCTCGGCGCAAAGGCGATCCCGATCCAGCTGCCGCTGGGCTCCGGGGAGCTGTTCACCGGCGTCATCGACCTGATCCGTGAGATCGAGATCGTCTACGACGACGAGACGCTGGGCAAGAAATACGTGGAAGGGCCGGTGCCCGCGCCGCTGAAGGAAAAGGTCGCCCAGATGCGGCACGAGATGCTCGAAGCCGTGGTGGAGACCGACGACGCGATCCTCCGCAAGTACCTCGACGGGCAGGCCCTGTCGGAGGACGAGATCCGCACCGTGCTGCGCAAGGCGACGATCGGCGGGCACGTGGTCCCGGTGATCTGCGGGGCGGCGTTCAAGAACAAGGGCGTGCAGCAGCTGCTCGACGCGGTGGTGGACTATCTGCCTGCGCCGGTGGACGTGCCGCCGATCCAGGGGCACCTGCCGCATCACGATGCCACGCACGTCGAGCGTCCCGCCTCCGACGAAGCGCCGTTCGCCGCGCTGGCGTTCAAGATCGCGACCGATCCCTACGTCGGGAAACTGACGTTCTTCCGGGTGTATTCGGGCGTCCTGAGCGCCGGCTCCTACGTCTACAACAGCACCAAGGACCGCAAGGAGCGCATCGGCCGCCTGCTGCAGATGCACGCCAACAAGCGCGAGGAGATCGAGGAAGTCCGCGCCGGGGACATCGCCGCAGCCATCGGATTGAAGGACACCAAGACGGGCGACACGCTGTGCACCGAGGGCGACGCGATCATCCTCGAGGCGATGCGCTTCCCCAATCCCGTCATCTCGGTCGCGATCGAGCCCAAGACCAAGGCCGACCAGGACAAGCTCTCGATCGCGCTGCAGAAGCTGTCCGAGGAAGACCCGACGTTCCGGGTCCACACGGACACGGAGACGGCGCAGACGATCATCTCCGGCATGGGCGAGCTGCATCTCGAGATCATCGTCGACCGGATGAAGCGCGAGTTCAAGGTCGAAGCGAACGTGGGGCGCCCGCAGGTGGCCTACCGCGAGACCGTGCGCAAGCGGGTCGAGTACGTGGAAGGCAAGTTCATCCGCCAGACGGGCGGGCGCGGCCAGTACGGCCACGTGGTCATCAACATGGAGCCGGGCCAGCCGGGGACCGGGTTCGTGTTCGAGGACAAGGTCGTCGGCGGCAGCGTGCCCCGGGAGTTCATCGGACCGGTCGAGCAGGGCGTAAAGGAAGCGCTCGAGAACGGTGTGCTCGCGGGCTACCCGATGGTGGACGTGAAGGTGGAGCTGGTGGACGGCTCGTCCCACGACGTGGACTCGAGCGAGATGGCGTTCAAGATCGCCGGGTCGATGGCCGTGAAGGAGGCCGCGCGCCAGGCGCACCCGGTGCTGCTCGAGCCGATCATGGACGTCGAAGTGGTGACGCCGGGCGACTACATGGGCGAGGTGATGGGCGACCTGTCGTCGCGCCGCGGCAAGATCGGCGGCATGACCCAGCGCGCCGACGCGCAGGTGGTGGCGGCGAGCGTGCCGCTGTCGGAGATGTTCGGCTACTCGACGACGCTGCGCTCGATGAGCCAGGGCCGCGC
>DATGDT010000133.1:0-1880 GCA_035310725.1 Gemmatimonadales bacterium | reverse complement strand
TCCCGGATGGTCTGCCAGGTGCTCTCGCTGAGAACGTAGGGCCGAGCGGCCATGGGCTACCCTGTCTTCATAGAAGGAGTGGTCAACGATCGCCGTCCGCGAGGCGGCGCAGTGCGGCGGCGTCGAGTACCTCGTAACCTCGCCCCCGGGCGCGGATCAGTCCATGACTTCGCAGGTACCGCAGCTCCCGCACGAGCACCTCGCGCACCGTCCCCAGCTCCTGGGCGAGCTCGGATTGGGTGCCCTCGAGCGTGACCGGCCCGCCACCCGCCTCCTCCGCGTGAGATAGCAGGTAGTCGGCGAGCCGGGCGCGGACGCTCTTGAAGGAAAGCCGGTCGAGACGGGCCACGAGGTGTCGGACGCGGCGCGCCAGTTGGCCCAGGAGCAGCATCGCAAACCGGGGATCCCGGCTGATGGCTGCGGCAATGGCCTGTCGACTGAACACGAGGCATCGGGTCGGGAGCATCGCGACGGCAGTGGCGGGCAGCGAGCCGTCGTCGAAGACAGGGACCTCGGCCAGCGTGGCGCCGGGTCCCTCGGTGTGGACTACCTGACGGCGAGCCGGACCGTCGCGGACCACGCGCACGCGGCCTTCCAGCACGAGGAAGACACCGGGCGACGGCTGGCCGGCGCGAAACAGGACTTGCCGTGCCTGATAACGGCGCTCCAATCCCCGGACGGCCAGCTCGCGGAGCGCGGCGGGGGAAAGGGCGTCGAACCCCGGAATGCGCTCAATGGTGCGGACGCTGATCATGCATGGGCCTCCTGGAACTCCTGTTCCTGCGCACGGCGGACGGATGCCCTATCCTACGCGTGGCCGTCACCATCTGATGAAGGAGGAGGGATGCAGACCCGAATGTTGGCTACGATGGCGTTGATCGCGCTGGCCGTCCCGCTCGCCGCCCAAACCCCGAAGGACACGGGTTTCGCGGCCCTGCAGCAGCGAGGGAAGATGGTCATGGGCGTCGACCAGTACACCAGTCTGCACCGCTTCGACGATCTACCCGACGGCGGGCGCATCATCCTCACCCGTTCGGCCGTCGATACGGCTGGCGTGCGGACGATCCGCGCGCACCTGTCGGATATCGCTCGGGCGTTCGCAGCGGGCGACTTCGGGCACACCATGGCGGTGCACCAGCACGAACTGCCCGGGACGGCGATCATGCGCGAGCGCCGCACGGCGATCAGCTACCGGGTGGACACGCTCCCGGGCGGGGGGGCGGTGCGCATCACGACCCGGGATACGACGGCCGTGCGCGCGATCCACCAGTTCCTGGCAGCGCAGCGCGGCGAGCACCACGCCGGCGGCGCCACCGCGGACTCGGGCGCTGTGCGCCGCCCCTGAGGGCGAGCTTCGCACTAGTCCGCGCGACGCCGGGAGTGGGCGCCCGGACGCGTTGGACGCGGTGGCGCTCGACCCGGACCAACGCTTCGGAGTTCATGACCGGCCAGCAGCGACAATGTCCAGGCCGTGCGGCCCCCGCGTCCTCGCGTCCTGCGCCCATTCCCGGCGTCGCGATGCCTATGCCGGGCTTCCCTACCGTCCCGGCGACGGGTAGCTGACCGGGCTTTCGTCACCCGCGGCGTTCACCGCCGCCACCCCGAAGAAGGCATCGTCCACCACCAGATCGAGGGTCGCCGAGGTTGTGTTGCCGACCCAGCGCCAGTGATCCCAGGTGGGTGAGGTCGTGGCCCGCCAGTACATCTTGTAGCCGGCGAGATCGGGGGCGGCCACCGCCTTCCACCGCAGCGTCGTCGTCGCACTGACCGCACCGGCCACGGTCGCGCTGTCGGGCGCGGGCGGGGCCCACGCGAGCGCGGCCAGCGTGGCGGCGTTCAGCGCGGCGACCCGTGCGGTGTAGGTGAAGTCGACCGAGTCC
>DATGDT010000132.1:0-2421 GCA_035310725.1 Gemmatimonadales bacterium | reverse complement strand
GTTCGTCATTCCCGTGACCCTGGGGCTGCAGGCGACCGCCATGTTCATGGCGCTCGGCATCGTCTACCTGCACTTTCCGGGACTCATCTGCACGGCGTACACCCTCGCGCAGCAGCGAGTCGCCGGGGCGGGGCTGGTGCGAGCCGCGCCGGTCGCCTGGGTCCTCCTCTGGGGTTGGGCGCTGCGCAGGCTCGCGGTCGCGAGATCATTGCCGTAGTCGCCGCCCGATGGGGGACCCTCCAGCCATGTGCCCCCTCTCCGCGTTAAGCGGAGAGGGGGACAGGGGTGAGGCACAGAGCGGAGAGGGGACAGGGGCAGAGGTCCGAAGGCCGACAGGAGGAGGGGCAAGGGGCAGCGGATGGTGTGACGCTACGGCACGTAACGCGCCACGGCCATCGCCGACGCCGCCAGAAACAGCAGCGCGGACGCGATCATCGCCACGAGCGCCGACCGCGCCTGCAGCCGCCCGAGCTCCGCCGCCTCCTCAGCGGTTGGCGGGCCGCCCCGTTTCTGAGCCGCGGCCGAAATGCGGCCCATCCTGGCGTTCGTGGGCATGGCGACAGTCATGCCCAGCAGTACCGCGATAATCGCCAGACCGCCGCCGATCCCGAGCGTCCGGCCCATGCCGGAGCGTATCCACACGCCGGGCGCGCTCCCGGAATCGATTACCATGAGCCAGATCCCCGAAGCGATGTTCACCAGCGCCGCACCCATCATGGACGCGGGTATGCGCCGCTTGCCCAGCTCGGCCAGGACCGGACCGGCAGCGGGACCCGCCGCTTTCAGCGAAGGCGCGATGAATCGGGCGGCAAAGAGAGCGCCTCCGACCCAGAAGATTCCAGCGATGATGTGAAAGAAGCGCAGTACGATCAGCATGTTCGCTCCACACGTGGTTGGTGGTCCGTGCTAGGTAAAACCCCCTCGAAGGCTCCCTGCTCCGTGTTTCGGCATCATGGCCGCACTGGGGCCGCCAGAAACTCGTTGACCATCGACACCAGCCACGGACCCTTCGCCATCAGACTGACGTGCGTGGTTCCGGGCAACACCGCGAGCTGGGAGTTGGGGATTCCCTGAAGGTCGGCGGGGACCCCGCCGCCGAGCAGCCGGAACATCTGTACCGTGTGCTCGGGCCGCACCACGTCGCCGTCACCGATGATCAGCAGCCCGGGGGCGCGGATGGTCTTCACCCGGGCGGTATCGATCCCCGCATCGGTGAGGTCGAGGTCCTTGATCTGCTCGACCAGCATGGCCCACTGCTCCGGGTGCGGCGCCATCCGCGCGTACGCCCGCTGCCACGGCGTCCCCGCCAGCTGCTCCGGCTTGAGGTTGCGCTCCCCCTCGAGCAGGCCGGCATAGAGTCCGGCGGGACTGAAGCCCGCCCCTCCGGCGAACACGAACTTGCGGACCAGCGCGGGGTGGCGCAGCGCGATGTGGAGTGCCACCGCTCCTCCGAGACTGTATCCGAAGAAATCGGCGTGCTCGACCTTCAGCTGCGCGAGCAGGTCGGCCACATCGTCCGCGAGCGAGTCGTACCGCAGCGGGCGATTCGTGTCCACGGTATGCCCGTGTCCCTGCAATTCGATGCCGATCACGCGATGCGTCCGACCGAGCTCCGGCAGCATCGCGCCGAAATCCGTCTCGATGTTGGAAAAGGCTCCGTGCAGCAGCACCAGCGGCGCCCCCGTCCCCGTGACGTAGTAGTAGGTGCGGATCCCGTGGACGCTGGCGTAATGGGCGCCCGTATCGAGGGGTGTGGACTGGGCGGCGCCGGGTGCCGATCCTGCGACGGTGATCCAGACGGCTGCTATGACTAGTCGCAACATTGATCGCTCCTGAGCACAGAGTGAATCGGGTCTTCCTGGCGACGATCAGCTGCCCCTGGATTCGACACGGGAGGCATCGAGCGGCGCTGCGTGCGCCGAGGGGCGCCGCGGTGCGCCCGTTGCCGAGCCGCCCCACGGACGGCCCAGCAGCTGCCACAGCGACACGAAGTGGAGCACGAAGGCCAGCGGCACGAGGAACGTGGGCACCAGGGCCATCGGGAACCGCGTCATGATCTCGGCGGTGGGCGTGGTATGGAACAGCTGCGCCGGCCCGGGACTCGTCGTGAAGCCGAGACCGATGGCCACCACCAGGTCGCACAGGCCGAAGATGTTGAACGCGACCGCCAACGCCCGTCCCCGCGCAGCCCCGAGGCGGCTCGCCACCCAGAACGCCGTGGCGCCGACGATCACATCGCCCACCCCCGCGGGCAGCGCCCAGAGCGCCGGCGCCTGGCCTGCGACCATCAACCCCAGAAAGACCGCGCCCACGAGCCGCCACACGTTGAGCCGGATCAGGTGACGCTGGTTGGCGAGCAGGCTCCTGAGGGCAGGGGAGAAGACGAGGAAGCCCGTCATGGCGGCCAGCGCGATCGCGAGC
>DATGDT010000131.1:0-2081 GCA_035310725.1 Gemmatimonadales bacterium | reverse complement strand
ACGACCTGCGCCCGGTGCCACGAGGACAAGCGCCTCATGGCGAAGTACCGGCTGGCGACGGACCAGGTCGAGCAATATCGCCTGAGCGCACACGGGGTCGCGCTGTTCCGCAATCAGAACTTCGCGTCGCCGACGTGCGTGGGGTGCCACGGCTCCCACTCCGCGCTGCCGCCGACGGTCACCGAGATCGCCAATGTGTGCGAACGGTGCCACATCCTGGTCGGGCAGGCCTTCGACCGGGGCCCACACGGGCGCGCCGCCCATTCCGGCAAGATCGCGGGATGCCTGGGATGTCACAGCAACCACGGGACGGAGCGCGTCCCGGCCGATCGGATCGCGGCGGCGTGCGCCAAGTGTCACGCGGCCGGCACGAGCGCCTACAACCTCGGCACCCAGATCCAGGTGCGTGCCGTCCAGGCGACCGAGGAGCTGCGGGTGGCGCAGGTCGCCATCGCACAGTTGTCGCTCGCCGGACGGCAGACGGGCGACGCCCGGTTCCGGTATCAGACGGCGGTGACGGCGTACGAGCAGATCGCGCAGGCGCAGCACAGCCTCGACGTCGAACACCTGGACGATCTCGCGCGACAGGTTCGTTCGATCTCCCGGGATCTGCGCGGCATGGCGGGCGTGGCCGAGGAGCAGCGTTGGGAGCACAAATTGCTGCTGTTGCCCGTGTGGTTCCTCGCGCTGGCCGCCCTGGTGCTGGCCTGGTTCGCCCTGCGGCACCTTGAAGGAGCAAGCGGGCGGCCATGACGGCTCCCCCCGGCAAGCTGCACCGGTTCTCGCGGCTGCTGCGCAAGCTCATCCCGGTCGCCATCCTGGCCGTCATCCTGCTGGTCGTGACGAGCGTGGGCTTCATCGAATACAGCGCGCGACCCGGGTTCTGCAAATCCTGCCACATCATGCAGCCCTACTACGACTCCTGGGCGACCTCCTCCCACCGCGATGTGGCCTGCATCAAGTGTCACTACGCGCCGGGGATCCGGGCCGAGGCGATGGGGAAGCTCCAGGCGGCCAACCAGGTGGTCAAGTACATCACGGGCACCTACGGGGTGAAGCCGTGGGCGGAGATCGAGGACGCGGCCTGCCTGCGGTCGGGGTGCCATTCGGAACGGAAGGTCGAAGGTCTCGTCGACTACAAGGGGGTGCGGTTCGACCACGCGTCACACCTGGGAGAGCTGCGTCGAGGCAAGCAGCTGCGCTGTACGAGCTGCCACTCCCAGATCGTGCAGGGGCAACACGTCGCCGTCACCGACGCCACGTGTTTTCTCTGTCACTTCAAGGATCGCCCGCCGGGCGCGCCGATCGCCGGGTGCACCGGGTGTCACCCGTCTCCCCCCCGCATCGAATCCCCGGCCGGTTACGTGGTCGACCACGCGCAGTACGTCAAAGACCGCATCTCGTGCATCTCGTGTCACAGCGAAGTGACGGTGGGCTCCGGCGTGGCCGAGCGCTCCCGCTGCTTCAACTGCCACAACGAGCCGGCCCGGCTCAACCAGTTCGAGAACACGACGCTCGTCCATCAGGTGCATATCGCCGAGCACAAGGTGGAGTGCACCCAGTGCCACACGCCGATCGAACACCGGGTCACCGCCCTGACCTCGACCTTCGAGCTCGATTGCCGCAGCTGTCACGCCCAGGTGCATGATGCGCAACGGCGTCTCTATGCCGGGATGGGGGGGCACGGCACCCCGGAGTCGCCGAGCAGCATGTTCAAGGCCCGCGTCTCGTGCCTCGGTTGCCACGCGCAGCCCATGACCGTGCGAGGGCACGAGCGAGTGCAGCTCGCCGGCGAGGCTTCCTGTCTCTCGTGCCACGGCGTTCGCTACGCGAACATGCTGCCCGCGTGGCAGCGGGAAATGGAGCAGAAGGTCAGCCGCGTCGCACCGGTCGTTGCGGCCGCCCGCGCCGCGCTCGGGGCGGTCCCGCTCGCCCGGCGTGCCGTCGCCGACAGCCTGCTGCGCCAGGCGCAGGACAACGTCGACCTGGTGCGGGTCGGCAAAGCCGCGCACAACGTGCTGTTCGCCGACAATCTGCTGCGGGCGTCCCTGGGGCTCGTGCGGGAGGCGGTGGCGGCCGGG
>DATGDT010000130.1:0-8082 GCA_035310725.1 Gemmatimonadales bacterium | reverse complement strand
GGCGGGACCGGAGCCGCGGCGCCGGCGGCCGAGCTCGAGTGGGCGCGGCTGCTGTTGCGGCAGGGCAAGGCGGCGGACGCGGTGGCGCACCTCGAGCACCTGGTGCTGACCTATCCCGCGAGCGCGGTCGTGCCCGAGGCGCGGCGCGAGCTGGAGCGGGCGAAGGGAGCGATCCCGCGGTCATGAAGCGGCGCGAGTTTGTGAAGGCGGTTGGGCGGATGGGTGGATTGGCGGTTGGTGCGGACTTGCTGGGTTTCTATCCGCCCATCCGCCAATCCGACGATCCGTCTCTCCTGATCCCCATGGACGACGCGCAGTCCGATCACCTCAAGGCGTACGGCGTCGCCTACCGCGTGATCCAGGCCGGCGGCAAGGCCGAATGGCTCCTCAACTATCGTGGGGGGTCGTTCCTGCTGCCCGACGCGCAGGCGATCCGCCGCGATGCCGCGCTCAACGGCGTGGCGGTCGAGCCGGTGGACGGCGGCCAGGTGGGCGCCGTGCGGGGCGAGATCGCGGGCACGAACGCGGACACGGTTCCCCTGGAGAAGGCGCCCAAGGTCGCGGTATACGTCCCGCCCAACACCCAGCCGTGGGACGACGCGGTGACGATGGCGCTGCAGTACGCCGGCATTCCGTTCGAGAAGCTGTGGGACCCCGAGGTGCTCGGCGACGGCCTGCGCACCTACGACTGGCTGCATCTGCATCACGAGGACTTCACCGGGCAGTACTCGAAGTTCTTTCTTATCTACACGGGCCAGTCGTGGCTCGCCGAGATGGTGCGCTTCAACGACGCGGCGCGCCGGCGGCTCGGCTTCGCCTCCGTGCCCGAAATGAAGAAGGCGGTCGCGGGCGCCATCCGGGCCTACGTGGATCGGGGCGGGTTCCTGTTCGCGATGTGCACGGCGACCGAAACGATCGACCTCGCGCTGGCCGCGCACGACGTGGACGCCGCCGCCAGCTTCGCCGACGGCACGCCGATGGATCCGGCCGCGGACTCGAAGCTCGACTGGAGCCGGACGTTCGCGTTCTCGGGGGCCCACCTGGAGCCCGACCCGCAGGTGGCCAGCTTCTCGGATATCGACGGGCACCAGGTGAACGCGGGAGCGCGGCGTCAGCCGCTGGGCGCGTTCAAGCTGTTCAACTTCAGCGCCAAGATCGACCCGGTGCCGACGATGCTGGTGCAGAACCACCGCGAGGTGATTCCGGATTTCTACGGACTCACGACCTCCTTCATGCGCGAGCGCCTGAAGCCCGGCGTCACCATCCTGGCCGACGAGGAGGGAGCCCCGTGGGTGAAGTACATCCACGGCGACCTGGGCAAGGGCACCTGGACCTTCTTCGGCGGGCACGACCCGGAGGACCCGCAGCACCAGATCGGTGATCCTCCGACCGACCTCTCGCTCCACCCGCACTCTCCGGGCTACCGGCTGATCCTCAACAACGTCCTGTTTCCCGCTGCGAAAAAGCGCGAGCTGAAGACGTGAGCGTCGAGCGGCTCGCGCCCGAGGTGCAGGACCTGCTGCGCGCCGAGATCGTCGCGGCGCGGGGGCGGGAGGTGTCGTTCGTGGCGCGGACCGACGGGCGCGGGGCCATCGTCGAAGCGCGCGTCGTGGCGCGGGGCACGGTGGATGCCGTGCTCGCGCTGCCGGGGTCGGCGCGGCGGGGCGAGATGCTGCTGCACAATCACCCCAGCGGGGAGCTCGAGCCGTCCGGGGCCGATCTGTCGGTGGCGGCGCGGCTGCACGACGAGGGCGTCGGGTTCGGGATCGTGAACAACGAGGTGACCGAGCTCTACGTCGTGGTGGAATGCCCGCGCGCGAAGAGCCTGGAGCGGCTCGATCCGGTGACGACCGCTCGCCTCCTGGGCATCGATGGTCCGGTGGCCGACGCCGTGGGGCGGGAAGGGTTCGAAGACCGGCCCGCGCAACGCGACATGGCGGCGTACATCGCCGACGCGTACAACGACGGCGGCGTGGCGTTGCTCGAGGCCGGCACCGGCGTGGGCAAGTCGTTCGCGTACCTCGTTCCCGCGCTCCTGTGGGGGCAGGCGAACGCCGAGCGCACCGTCGTCTCGACCAACACCATCAACCTGCAGGAGCAGCTGGTCGGCAAGGATCTGCCGGTGCTGGCGCGCGCCTTGGCCACGTCCGACCACGAGCCGACATTCGCGCTGCTCAAGGGGTGGCGGAACTATCTCTGTCTCGCCCGCCTCGAGCAGGCGCGTGGCGCGCAGGAGACGCTGTTCGAGACGAACCGGTCCACGGAGCTGGAGGGAATCGCCGCGTGGGCGGCGCGCAGCGCCGACGGCAGTCTCGCCGACCTCGCCGACGATCCGTCCGAGGACGTGTGGGACGCGGTCGCGGCGGAATCGGATCTGTGCACACGGCTCAAGTGCCCGCACTTTGAGCGCTGCTTCGTGTTCCAGGCGCGGCGGCGCGCGGCCGAAGCCGACGTCGTGGTGGTGAACCATCACCTGCTCGCCTCCGATCTCGCCGTGCGCCTGGCGGCGGACAACTGGATGGAGTCGGCCGTGCTGCCGCCGTACCGCCGGCTCATCCTCGACGAGGCGCATCATCTGGAAGACGTCGCCGCGGCCCACCTCGGGGCCCAGGTCTCGCAGCTGGGCGTGCAACGGCTGCTGGGGCGGCTCGAGCGGGGCGGGCGGGGCCTGATGCCGGCACTGCACGCCGAGCTGTCGGCCCGCGATGATCTGCTCTCCGCGGCGAGCCGGGACCTGCTGGAACAGCGGCTGCTCGACGCGCTGCGGGCCGCGCGGCGCTGGTCGGAGGAGCTGTTCACCCTGCTCGGCCGCCGGCTGGAGCGCGAGCCGGCGGGCCAGAGCGGCCCTATGCTGCGGCTCACCGAGGCCTTCGCAGAGGACGCGGTCTGGCCGGAGGGGCTGGACGTGGCGCTCGACAATCTGCTGGCGGCCTTCGCCGGCCTGCGGAACGGCGTCGAGACCATCGCTGACCGCCTCTCGCTGCAGGATGGCGCCGACCGCCCCGCGGCCTTGCTCGGCGAGCTGCGCGGTGTGGTGCGGCGGCTCGACCTCGCCGCCCGCGGGCTCACGGCGAGCCTGCGGCCGGGTCGTGACGCCGCGGCCGAGGGCGCTCCGGCGGTGCGCTGGCTCGAGCGCCGCGGCCGCAAGGGCGCCAATCTGTCCCTCGCCGCGGTGCCGCTCGACCTCGCGTCGGTGCTCAAGGATGCGCTGTTCGACCGGGTCGAGACGGTCGTGCTGACCAGCGCCACGCTCGCGTCCGGCAACGACTTCGGGTTTCTCGAAGACCGGCTGGGCCTGTCGTTGCCGCCGTCGCGCGTCGTGACCCGCGAGATTCTCCCCTCACCGTTCGACTTCGTCAGCCAGTGCCTGTTCGGCATTCCGACCGACGTCCCCGAGCCGCGCGACGACGCGGACGGCCACGATGCCGCGGTGGCGCGCGTGCTCATCGAGCTGGCCCACGCGTCGGACGGCGGCGTGTTCTGCCTGTTCACCAGCCACCGCGCGCTGCGGCGGACGGCCGAGACCGTGCGGGGACGCATCGGCGGGCGGTGGCCGCTGCTGGTGCAGGGGGAGGACCAGCGCGACCGGCTGCTGCGCCGGTTCCGCGAGTCCGGCAGCGCGGTCCTGCTCGGCACCGATTCGTTCTGGGAAGGCGTGGACGTTCCGGGGCGCGCGCTCCGCGTCCTGATTCTGTCAAAATTGCCGTTCAAGGTTCCGTCGGAGCCGCTGACAGCGGCGCGAGTGGAGCGGCTGGAGCAGCAGGGGTTGGACGGCTTCAGCCAC
Source organism: Gemmatimonadales bacterium (assembly GCA_035310725.1). Classification (GTDB taxonomy): domain Bacteria; phylum Gemmatimonadota; class Gemmatimonadetes; order Gemmatimonadales; family GWC2-71-9; genus DASTHG01. The sequence goes on along the minus strand of DATGDT010000130.1, from coordinate 4,298 downwards.
TACCTCGTGCCCCTGGCCGGGCTCAAGCTGAAGCAGGGATTCGGCCGCCTGATCCGCAGCCGCTCCGACGTCGGCGCGGTCGTCCTGCTGGACCGGCGCGCCGTAACCAAGCGCTACGGGGTACGAATCCTGGAAGGACTGCCGCGGGCCACCCGGGTGGTGGCCAACTGGGAGGACATCCGGGATGCCTGCGAGGAGTTCTTCGCGCGTCACGCAACAACCTTGCGGGTCTGAGCGTAGCCCCACCAACGAGCACTTCTGTCAGGAGGCGAGCGGATGAGGGTGGCACGATTGTGGGCAGGGGTCGCGGGATTCATGGCGCTGGCCCTGGGTGGTTGCGCGCCGACGCCGGGGCAGGGCGCTCCGCCGGGTCGCTCGGAGCCGTCGGGGCGGCGGTTCGTGAACCCCGGGACGCTCGCCGCGCTCGACGGCTTCACGCACGCCGTGCGGCTCGGGTTCGTCACCTATGTGTCGGGTGAAGTCGCGCTCGACAGCACCGGCGCGCTGGTAGGGCCGGGCGACCTCGCCGCGCAGGCCAAGCAGGCGTTCGCCAATCTGGCGCTGACGCTGCGGATCGCGGGAAACGAGCCACAGGATATCGTGAAGCTCACGGTGTACGTGGTGAACTATCATCCACAGGATTTCGCCGTGATCCGGCAGGCCGCGCCCGAATTCTTTCCGGCACGGAACCCGCCGGCGGGCATCGTGGTTGGTGTGGCGGCGCTGCCGCGGGAGGGTATGCTCATCGCGGTGGACGCGATCGCCCAGGCGCCGGCGTTGTTCCGGCCGGTGTCGGAGAGACGAGACTAGATTTGGAGGTAGGTAGAGGACGGTAGAAAGACGGTGGAGGACGGTGGAAGTACACCGGTTCACCTCCACCAACCTCCACCGTCTTCCACCGACCTCCAACACCTGAGGTAACAGTGCCCAAGCTCAGCAACCGCCTCGCGCAGCTTCCCGGCTATCCCATGGCCGAGATTCCGGCCATCAAGCGGCGCCTGTTGCAGCAGGGCGTGGATCTGATCGACGTCGGGGCCGGGGACGCCGACTTCGCGCCGCCCGACATCGCGGTGGACGCGCTGTCGCGCGCCGCACGCGAGCCGGCCATGAGCCGCTACGCGTTCCAGATCGGCCTGCCGGCGTTTCGTGAGGCGGCGGCGGCCTATTTGCAGCGGCGCTTCAAGCTGACGGTCGATCCGTTCACCGAGCTCCATCCGCTGCTCGGGTCGAAAGAGGGGATCGCGAACCTCTCCTTCACCGTGCTCGATCCGGGGGACGTCGCGATCGTGCCCGAGCCGGGCTACGCCGTGTACCACGGCGCGACGGTGCTGGCGGGCGCCACGCCGCACCTCGTCCCGCTCACCCCGCGCACCGACTTCCTGCTCGAGATGGAGGAGCTGCCGCCGGACGTGGTACGGCGCGCGAAGCTCGTCTACCTGAACTATCCCAACAACCCGACCGCGGCCATCGCCCCACGCGAGTACCTCGAGCGGACGGTCGCGTTCTGCCGCCGGCACGACATCCTCATCGTCTACGACAATCCGTATTGTGAGATCACGTTCGACGGCTACGTCGCGCCCAGCATCTTCGAGATCGCCGGGGCGAAGGAGGTCGCGGTCGAATTTCATTCGCTCTCGAAGAGCTTTTGCATGACGGGCTGGCGGCTCGGCTGGGCGGTGGGGCGGCCCGAGCTGATCGCCGGGCTGGCCCGCGTGAAGAACTACGTCGACACCGGAGCGTTCCTGGCGATCCAGGCCGCGGGCGCGGCGGTGCTGGCACACGCGGAGCAGCTGTCCCGTGGCTACGCCGAGCGATTCCGTGAGCGGCGTGACGCGATGGTGGCGGCGCTGCGTGCCGAGGGGTTCGAGGTGGAATCGCCGCGGGCCACGATGTACCTGTGGATTCCGCTGCCCGAGGGCCTGCCGTCGGCGGCGTTCCAGCGGCGCGCCCTGGAGGACGTCGGCGTGGTGACCCTCCCGGGCACGGGTTTCGGTGCGGGAGCCGAGGGCTTCTTCCGGATCGCGCTCACCGTCGCGACGCCGCGGCTGGTCGAGGCCGCGCAGCGTCTCGGCAAGGTGCTGGCCGCTGTCTGAGCTCCGGCCGGCCCGCCCCGGGCCCCGTCCCGCCATCGGGTGGGTGGTCGCCGTGCTGCTGCACGTCGTGGGGCTCGGTGTCGCCATCGCGCTGAAGATCGAGTTCCAGCGCCCGCCGGTGCGGTACGTCCAGATCGCCCCCGAGCCGGAGCTCCCGCCGTTCGGCGGCGTGCGTCCCGGCCCGAGCAGCGGCAATCGGCTGGGGCGGGGAAAGCCGAGGCAGACCCCGCCGGTCGTCGCGGTGGAGCAGCCCCCCGACACCACGGAGAGCTCGCCGCAGGCCCTGCCGGCGCCCGCGCCGGCGGCATCGCGGCCCGGCCTGGCCTTCTCGCCCGGCTCGGGCGACGGACGGCTGTGGGTGAACCCGCGGCCCGCGCTTCCCGAGGACATCGCCGATGCGATCTACGAGGATCGAGCCCCGCGCGACTCGGTGATCGTCCGGCGGCTGCGCGCGATGGTGGACTCGCTGAACGTCATCATCGATTCGGAGCAGCGCGAGCACCGGATGCCGTCGTGGGTGGCCCGCGGGGATGACGGCAAACCGGTGTGGGGGCTCGATCCGAAGGGATTGTACGTCGCCGGGATCAAGATCCCCACGCCGGTGCTGGCCCTGCTGGGAAGCCTCCTGCCGCCGGGGAATTACGACGAGGCGGTGCGCCAGCGCCACCTCGCCGACATGCGCGCCGACATCATGCAGGCGGCGGCCCGCACCGAGAACCTCGAGATGTTCCGGCGCTACGTGCGCGAGCTGCGGGCGCGCAAGCAGGCGGAACGCGACGCGGATCGGCGGCAGCGCGGAGACACCACGAAGGCGACGCCGTAGCCGCTCGGAGTCAGTGCGTCGCCGCTGCGAGCCGCCGCAGCGCCGCGTCCTTGCCGACCACGAACAACAACTCGTTCACGGGCTCCGAGACCGTGCCGCCGGTCAGGGCGATGCGGATCGGCTGGAAGATCTTGCCGGCCGGCACCCCGCGCGCATCGGCGAGCGTCCGCAGGGCCTTCTCCAACGCCTCCGGCGTCCAGTCCACGTCGCCCAGCGCGGCGATCGCCGCCTGGAGCGCGCTCGCGTAGCCCTCCGGATCCTTGGCGATTTCCTTCTGGGCCTTCTCATCGAGCGTCACGTGCCGCGCATCGAGCCGCACGGCGACCTGTTTGGCGACGTCGATGGTCGTGCGGCTCCGCGTCTTCACGGCGCCGATCGCGCGCAGCACGGCGGCGCGATCGCCGTCCAGGCCGAGGGTCGCCAGCTGGGGGGCCACGACGGGGAGCAGCTCCTCGGGAGACGCCGCGGAGAGGTACTGCCCGTTCATCCACTCGAGCTTGGTGATGTCGAACACGGCGGCCTTCTTCTGGACGCCGTCGAAGGAGAAGAGCTGCACCATCTCGTCCTGCGTCATGATCTCGCGGTCGCCGCCGGGGCTCCAGCCGAGCAGGGCCAGGAAGTTGCGCATGGCGGCGGGCAGGATCCCCAGCGTCTGGTAATCGCCCACGGCGGTGGCCCCGTGGCGCTTGGAGAGCTTCTTGCCATCCGGCCCGTTGATCATGGGGACGTGGCCGAAGATGGGCGGCTCGTGGCCCAGCGCCCGGTACAGGGCGATCTGCTTCGGCGTGTTCGAGATGTGATCGTCGCCCCGCAGCACGTGCGTGATCGCCATGTCCACGTCGTCCACCACCACGGCGTGGTTGTAGATCGGCGTGCGGTCGGTGCGCAGGATGACGAAGTCCTTGATGTCGGCGCCCTGGAAGCTGATGTGTCCATGGACCGCGTCGTCCCAGGCGATCTCCTCCTGGGGCATGCGGAACCGGATCGCGCCCTCCTCCATGTAGGCCTTGCCAAGGGCGAGCAGGCGGTCGGCGGCTTCCTGGTGACGCGCGATGCGGGCGCCCTGGAACACCAGCTCCTCGTCCCAATCGAGTCCCAGCCACGTGAGACCGTCGAGGATGACCTTGGTGTGCTCGTCGGTGGAGCGCTGTTTGTCGGTGTCCTCGATGCGCAGCAGAAAGGCGCCCCCAGTGTGGCGGGCGTAGAGCCAGTTGAACAGGGCGGTGCGGGCGCCGCCGACGTGCAGGTAGCCGGTCGGCGAGGGGGCGAAGCGGACGCGGATGGGCACGGTGTCGGGTGTCAGGGGTCCGGTGTCAGGGGGTGGCGGGCCTGATACCCGACACCTGGCACCTGGCACCTGCATCAACTACGGAGAGGGGGGG
>DATGDT010000129.1:0-3964 GCA_035310725.1 Gemmatimonadales bacterium | reverse complement strand
AGGTCGTCGCGGGCCGCATCCGCCTCGAGCCCATCCTCAGCGGCACGTTCCCGCTGGAGCGCATCAACGAGGGGTTCGACCACCTGCGCCGCGGCGACGGCGTGCGGTGGGTGGTGACGCCATGAGCGCCGATCCGATCCGACGGTTCGAGGAAGAACACGAAGTCGCGCTCGCCGCGCTGGACCGCCTCGAAGCGGCCGCGGAGGCGCTGCGGAGCGGCGCGCCGGCCGAGCCCCACTTCGCGACGGCCCGGGAGGTCCACGGCCTGCTCTGCGGCGCGGTCCGGCAGCACAACGAGGACGAGGAGCGGGCGCTGTTCCCCGTGCTGGGAGAAGACGCGCCACTCGGGCCGTTTCTCGAAGAACACGAGACGCTCTGGAAGCTGGAAGAGGATCTGGCGACCGCCATCGATCGCGCGGACCGGGAGCGGGTGACCCGCCTGGCGCTCGACATCGTGGATTTGCTGCGGACACACATCCGGCGTGAAAACGAGGTGCTCTTCCCCATGGCGCGGGCGTTGCTCGGTGCCGAGGGGCTCGCGATCGTCGCCAGGAAACTCGATATCCCAGTGTGATTACCGGGCGCTGCTCGGATTAGTGGAAGGTGACGTCGAGCCCGAACTCGAGGATGGTCTGCTTCCACCCCGTGAGGAGCGTCGCTCCATTCTGCTGGATGTCTCCCACCGACCCGAAGAGAAAATTGCCGACGGGTGTGAGCGAGATGTTGCGCCCGACGCGGAGGTCGTAGCCGGCGCCGATCGTGAATCCCACGCCGGTGCCGTCGGCCCCCGAACCACTGTTGGTCGGGCTGAGGTCATAGAGCGAAAGGCCGACGCCCCCCTTGAGAAACAGCCCGGACCGAACCATCGGATAGTAGTAGACGGTCGCCGTCGTGTTGCCGCCGAGCTCGTCGAGTCCGTTGGCGGACTTCGCCCAGGCCACGATGTCTCCGCCCAGCAGCACGTTCGGTTTGAGCGTGCCGCCGAGTCGCAAGTGGCCGGTGAAGCCGCTCTCGGAGTTGAATGAAGGACAGCCGCTGCATGAGGCGTCGAACGGCCCGTACCCCAAGCCGAACCCGATCCAGAAGCCATCGCGAACCTGGGGATGTTGGGCCCGCAGCACCGGCGCTCCGAGGATGCACAGCGTGACCAGCGCCGCGCGCGCCTTCCACATCGTGTCCATTCGGCCTCCACGCCGGTTTGTCGGGCGATTGTACACACGCCGGCGTGAAGCGTTCATGAGGGCAGGCGGGTCTCGCGTTCCCCGTCGAACCAGTGCAGCGCCTCCGGCGCGACCGAGACGGTGACCGTCGCGCCGCGCTCGAGCGTCGCCGCCCCGTCGATCCGCGCGGTCAACGGAACGCCGGAGGCGTCGAGCGACACCAGCGTCTCGTTCCCCAGCGGCTCGATCTCCTGCACGCGCGCGGAGACACCGCTCTCGCGCGCCCCGGCGAGCCGCAGATCCTCGGGCCGGATACCCAGAATGACGCGCTGTCCCGCCGGCAGGGCGATTGTTCCCAGCGGCAGGCGAAACCCGGGCTGTTCGGCCTGGAAGGCCGGAGGACCGTCGGGGGCGCGCATGCCGCGCACGAGGTTCATGGGCGGCGTCCCCAGAAAGGTGGCGACGAAGGTGTTCGCCGGGCGGCGATACAGCGCGAGCGGCGTGTCCAGCTGCTGCACGCGGCCGTCGCGCATCACGACGATGCGGTCGCCCAGCGTCATCGCCTCGACCTGATCGTGGGTGACGTAGATGGTCGTCGTGCCGAGCCGGCGGCGCAGCGCGGCGATATCGCGGCGCATCTGCACCCGCAGCTTCGCGTCGAGGTTGGAGAGCGGTTCGTCGAACAGGAAGACCTGCGGCTGGCGGACGATGGCGCGTCCCACGGCCACCCGCTGCCGCTGGCCGCCGGACAGCTGCCTGGGCCGGCGGTCGAGCAGTGCCCCGAGCTCGAGCAGGTCGGCGGCGGTTCGGACGCGCGCGTCGATATCGGTCTTCGGGACCCGGCGCATCCGCAGGGCGAACGCGAGGTTCTGGTACACGGTCATGTGCGGGTAGAGCGCGTAATTCTGGAACACCATGGCGATGTCGCGATCGCGCGCGGGCACGTCGTTGACCACGCGCTCCCCGATCCTGATCGTGCCGGCGGACACGCTCTCCAGTCCGGCGATCATCCGCAGCGTCGTGCTCTTCCCGCAGCCCGACGGCCCCACCAGCACGAGGAACTCGCCGTCCGCCACCGCGACGTCGAAATCGTGCACCGCGACGTAGGGGCGGCCGCGCTCTTCGTATATTTTGCGCACGCCTTCCAGGGTCACGCTCGCCATGCGGCCGTTCTCCATCGATGTCTGACCGACTCCGGTTCCCCGAGGGGTTTCTCTGGGGCGCGGCAACCTCCGCCTACCAGATCGAGGGCTCGCCCCTCGCCGACGGCGCTGGCGCAAGCATCTGGCATCGTTTCACGCATACGCCCGGGAAGACCCCCAACGGGGAAACCGGGGACGTCGCCTGTGATCATTACCGTCGCGCCGCGGGGGATGTGGAGCTGATGCGCGCGCTCGGGCTGCAGGCCTATCGCTTGAGCATCGCGTGGGCGCGGGTCCTGCCGGCGGGGCGCGGTGCGGTGAATGGTGCGGGGCTCGCCTTCTACGATCGCCTCGTGGACCTGCTGCTGATGCATGGCATCCGGCCCGCGGTCACCCTGTATCACTGGGACCTTCCGGCCGCCCTGGACGATCGGGGCGGCTGGCTCAATCGCGACGTGGCGGACTGGTTCGCCGAATACGCGCGCGTGGTCGTCCGCGCGCTCGGCGACCGGGTCGCGCTGTGGACGACGCTCAACGAACCCTGGGTCGTGAGCGATGCCGGCTACCTGCACGGCACGCATGCGCCGGGTCACGCCGATCCGGCCGAGGCGCCCGTCGCGAGTCACAACCTGCTGCGCGCGCACGGGGCGGGCCTTCAGGCGATCCGGGCCGAGGGCGGAAAGCAGGCGGGGCTCGTCGTGAATCTCGAGCCCAAGGTCCCCGCGTCCGACCGTGCCGAAGACATCGCGGCGACGCGCCGCGCCGACGCCTACATGAACCGCCAGTTCCTCGATCCGGTGTTTCTCGGCCGGTATCCCGAGGAGCTGGCCCAGATGTTCGGGCCCGCGTGGCCGACGGTCCCCGAGGCGGATTTCGCCCTCATCCGCCAGCCGCTCGACTTTCTCGGCATCAATTACTACACCCGTGGCGTCACACGCGACGATCCGTCGGCCCCACCGGTCCGCGCCGCTCACGCGCGGCAGCCCGGCCACATTTATACGCTCACCAACTGGGAGGTGTATCCCCCTGCCTTCAGCGACGTGCTCGTGTGGGTGCGGGATCGCTACGGATCCATCCCGCTCTACGTGACGGAGAACGGGGCGGCATTCGAAGACCCGCCGCGGGCCGACGGCGGGCTGGTGGATGATCCCCAACGTGTGAGCTATCTGCGGGACCATCTTGCGGCGCTGCGTGACGCGATCAGCCAGGGCGTCGACGTGCGGGGGTACTTCATCTGGTCGCTGCTCGACAACTTCGAGTGGAGCGCGGGCTACGGCCCCCGTTTTGGGCTCTACCATGTGGACTTCGAGACACAGCGGCGCACGCCGAAGGCGAGCGCCCGCTTCTACAGCGAGGTGATCCGCACCCATGGCGCCGTTCTGGCCACCTGACATGGTGCTCAATCTCCCCGGTCACCCGCCGCCGGGCGAGCGTGGTAGCGGGGGCCGACGTCTTTCCCGAGGCCTACGTGCACCTGGTGTTCGACGCCGTCCGTCAGCAGCGGTATCGAGACGGCACCGGCGGCGACCTCGAGCGGCGTTCCGTCCAGACTGGCGACGGTCCGCGCCGCTCGCGGCCGCTCCTGCGTCACGGCGATCGCGTACTGCGTCTCGTGTCCCGGGACCCGGTAGCGCAGCGAATAGCCGGGCCATGATGCCGGGA
>DATGDT010000128.1:0-22002 GCA_035310725.1 Gemmatimonadales bacterium | reverse complement strand
GTACCCGTTCGGCCCCGACGACCTGGTGCTCGGCTTCGGCACCTCGTACGTCACCGCGCGGACCCTGGCGCGTCTTCCCCGCGGGTTCCTGAACCTGCACACCGGGTGGCTGCCGCAGTACCGCGGCGTCAAGTCGGAGTTCTGGGTGCTCCACAACGGCGACCACGCGCGGGCCGGCTGGACCCTTCATTACATGAAGCCCGAGCTCGATGCCGGCGACATCGTCCTCCGGCAGGCCATCGAGCCCGGGGACGCGGACCCGGCCCGGCTGCGATCGAAGCTGCTGATCGACGCGGCGCCGGCCCTCGCCGGCTTCATCGATACCGTCCGGGCCCACGGCTTCGCGGCGATCCCGCGAATCCCGCAGCCGGACGGCCGCTACTACACCACCCCGACGTGGCGCGAATGGCGTGCGTACCGCACCCGCGCCCGGCGGACGTCCGCTGGGCGCTGATCGGCGCGCGCCGTCAGCCGCTCGCCCCGGTGTACCGCTTGAGGGCTGCCCGCCAGAGCAGGCGGGAGAGAACGAACGCCGCCGCCCCGACGGCCGCGGCGACGACTCCCACCGCGGGCCCCAGGCGGCCGGTGAGCGCGGACGCCGGGATCGTGGTCGTCCAGGCGATCGGCAGCAGATAGACGAAGACGAACCGCAGCGCGCCCGGGTACGCCGAGACGGGATAGCGCGCTCCCTCGTACACCGCGTCGAACAGCACCGACAGGTTCTCCACCGAGACGAACCAGAAGGCGAGACTCATCAGCGCGACCCAGATCGCGTAGACCACCACCGCGGCCGCCGCGAGCGCGACGAGGAAGGCGAGGGACTGCAGCACCGTCGGCGTGTGGCCCAGCCGGATCAGCGCGTACCCCGCGAGCGCCAGGCCCAGCACGATGTCCGACAGGCGCCACAGGTCGAGCTGGCGGAACGACACGAACAGCTGCGGGTCCACCGGGCGGACCAGCACGAGGTCCAGAGAGCCCGTCTTCACCTCGCCCGCGAGCTGGCCGATCCCCGGCCGCAGCACCGCCTCGACCACGCCCGTCAGTGCGTTGAACACTCCGAGCAGCACCACGACCTCCCAATAATCCCAACCACCGAGTCGCGCGGTGTGCCGGAAGAACAGCGCCAGTGTGAGCAGGGCGGTTCCGATCCAGAACAGCGTCCCCAGCACGCTCGCGACGAAATTGGCGCGGTACTGCAGCTCCTCGGCGACGTTGAGCCGCACCAGTGCCCCCAGGACCCGGGCCCATCGCGGCACCCGTCTTCCTTCCCTCATCCCGCCCTCGGTCGCCACTCGTCCCCCGTCCCTCGTCCCTGGTTGTTCATCCTCCTACCGCTCCGTAGCGTCGTAACCCGCGCGCCCAGGCGAGCCAGCACCCGCCCGCCCAGAGCGCGACCCAGACGAGCTGCTCGGCGAATCCGCGCAGCAGCGTCATCCCATCCGCCGCCGCGCCGGTCAGGACTTCCACGGGGAAGGCGAGCATGCCGTGGAACCAGAGTACGTGTGCCAGGCTCGCGATCGCGGGCGGCAGCAGCGCCAGCGGGGCGATCCGGCCCGCGAGAAACATCGCGATGCCGCCGTGCAGCTCCATGATAGCCGTGGCGCGGGTGGTCCAGAACGCGAGCAGACCGGTCGTGAAGCTGATGAGGAACCGCATGACGGCCGCGAGCAGCACGGCGAGCGCGGTGAGCGCCCACCGCCCGGGCGCGAAGGGCAGCCGCACCGCGGGCCAGACGAGCGCCACGAGCAGCCACACGCCGCCGATGATGGCGGTGCTGCGCGCCTTGTACGCGATGTTCTCGGCCAGCGCTTCATGCGCGGGGTGCAGCGGTCGGGCCAGCCGGTAGTTCAGCTCGCCCTCGCGGATCCAGCGGTCGAGGTACCAGGAGTCCCACGCGATGGTGAGCTGATTGACCAGCGTCATGGCGAAGAAGTAGCGCGCGAAGTCGGCCCGAGCGTAGCCCGCGATCTCCCCCGCGCCGGCGATCGCCCACCAGATTCCGAGCGCGATGGCCGGTTCGGTTACGCCCCACAGCACCCAGAGCAGGATCGATGCGCGGTACTGGAGATCCACGAGCCAGGCATTGCGGATCAACACGCTGTAGCGCTCGAGCCATCTCCGGGCGGCGCTCATTCCTCGCCCGGCTCCTCGTTCGCGCCCTGGGCGAACGCCTGACGGATGACCTCCTCGATCGGCGGATCTTCTATGGACAGGTCCGCCACCGGGAGGGCGGCGAGGAGCCGGGCGCTCGCGGCCGCCGCGTCCTCGCGGGGCACCTCGAGCACCGCGTTGGGGAAGTGGAAGCTCGTGACCGTCCCGAACGCCGCCAGCGCGTCGGCGGTCACGGAGTCGCCCAGGACCAGGCTGAGCCGCTTGGTACGCGCGATGCGGGCGACCAGCGCGTCGAGCGCGCCGTCGTAGAGCAGGCGGCCGCGGTTGATCATGAGCACGCGCGAGGCGAGCGCGGTCACGTCCTGCATGTAGTGGGACGTGAGCAGGATCGTGGCGCCGTAGTGGTCGCGGTACGTAGTCAGGAAACGGCGGATCGCGTCCTGGGCGGAGACGTCGAGGCCGAGCGTCGGCTCGTCGAGGAACAGGATGGGCGGGCGGTGCAGCAGGGCGGCGGCCAGCTCACACTTCATCCGTTCGCCGAGTGAGAGCTGGCGCACCGGCTTGTCGACGACCGCCGCCAGCTCCAACAGCTCCACCATTTCCGCGGTGCGGGACCGGAAGACGGGGAGGGGGATATCGTAGATCGCCCGGTTCAGGAGGAACGTTTCCTCGGCCGGCAGGTCCCACACGAGCTGCTGGCGGTTGCCGAGCACGAGCGCGATGCGTCGCTTGAACTCCGGTCCGCCGGTCCAGGGGTCGAAGCCGGCGACGCGCACGGTGCCGTTCGAGGGGTAGAGCAGGCCGGCGAGCATCTTGAGCGTGGTCGTCTTGCCGGCGCCGTTGGGGCCGAGGAAGGCCACGATCTCGCCGGCCGCGATGTCGAAGGTCACGTCGCGGACGGCGTGGACGTCGCGGTAGCGCGGATGGAAGAGGGCGGCAACGGCGCCGCGCAGTCCTGGGTCCCGCACCTTGACGCGGAAGGTCTTGGAGAGCTGTTGGGTAGAGATCGCGGGAGGCATGGGCGGAAATCTCACCCCCGGGGGAAGGGAGGAGGCAGGTGGCGAGCCACCGGTCGCCTCGGGACCGCACCGCTGCCTACTTCGACGGTTTCGACTTCCCAGAACGGTTGAAGGCGACGGCCTGGCGAACGAGCGCCTTGAAGGCGGACGCGTCGACTTTTTCCCCTTCGTGAATGTCGATTGCGCGCCGTACGTTTCCCTCGAGACTCGAGTTGAAGAGACGGGCCGGATCCTTCACGAACGCACCCTTGGCGAAGGTCAGCTTCACGGCCTTCTTGTAGGATTCGCCGGTGCAGATGATGCCGTCGTGCGACCACACCGGATTGCCCCACTTCCACTCCTCGACGACATCCGGGTCGGCGCCCTTGATGAGTTTGCGCATTCTGCTGAGGATTTCGCCGCGCCAGTCCCCGAGCTCCGCGATTCTGTTCGAGATGAGCTCTGATGCCGAGTGGCCCTGGCGCGTGTCCGACTTTTTCATGGTCTCATCCTCGAAGGTCCAGAGATGTTCAGCGGACGATCACCTGACAATGGCGCCACATCCAACGCCCTCACGACCGCTCAACCCCAAACTGCCTGGCATACTCGGCGTTCAAACGCTGCCAGCCGTCGAACTTCAGCGCCTCGGGGCCGACGATGCGCCCCAGGGGCTGACCGGCAAGCAGCCGATCCAGCACATCGAGGCAGATGTGCCACCCGGCAGCACCCATCGCGATGAAGCGGCGATCGATGCTGGTCCACAGCGTCAGGCGTGTGCCGCCCCCAACAGCTTCCAGCTCCCAGCGGACAGGGAAGCCCCCCCAGGTGTACTCGAGCGCTCTGGGAGCGTCGGCCCGCGTCACGGTTGTTTCGGTCACATGCGGCGTGGGCGCTCCCACGGTGGTGAGCTTCACGGTGGCTCCAGCCGTACCGAGGTTCCGATCGGCGTCGAACGGCGCCCATTCGGACAGCTGTGCCGGATCGGTCAGCGCCTCCCAGACCATCGCCGGCGGATGACGCAGCTCCCGCACGAGCACGAGCGTCCACTGCTCTCCGTCCTTCTGGACTCGGGCTCCGGCCGCGGGGCCGGGCGCGTACTGCTCACGGTTGCTCATCGCTTCGTTCCTTTCCTGGCTGCCTGCTCCATTCGGTCGAGGTGGCGTTCGAGCCGATCGACATGGGTCGTCCAGAAGCGCCGGAACGGCGCCAGCCAGGCGTCGACCTCCCTGAGGGACTCGGGCCGGAGCCGATAGACACGCCGCTGGGCGTCGACGCGCGCCTCTACGAAGCCGGCCTCGCGCAGCACCCGCAGGTGCTTGGACACGGAGGTCTGCGGCATCCGCAGCCGGCGCTCGATCTCGCCGACGGAGCGCTCCGACGACGCCAACAGGCTGAGGATGGTCCGGCGGTTCGGCTCCGCGATGATCGCGAACGCTGATTCCATGGGGTAGAATATACCTATCGGGTCATATGCCCGTCAAGTCATATTCCCATCGCCCTCCTTGGCCCGCCGGTCTCGATCGCGGGGTTCGTCACTTGACTGACGGGCCACGGCCCGCGAACGTGACCGACATGAACCTCTCCATGGAGCGGCCGTCGTCATGAAGGCGCCGCGGGGTCACGAGCGCACGCCTGGCAAGGCGAAGCCGAAGCCCAAGCCGATCGAGGTCGTCCACCTGTCGGGCGGCAACCCGCAGATCCCGAAGTCGGACGGCGACGTCCCGGTGCAGGCCTACATCGCGGCGATGCCGGGCTGGAAGCGCGCCATTGGAACGCGCCTCGACGCGCTCATCGTGCGCACCGTCCCCGGCGTGCTCAAGGCGGTCAAGTGGAACTCGCCATTCTACGGCGTCGAGGGCCAGGGCTGGTTCCTGTCGTTCCACGTCTTCACCCACTACGTCAAGGTGGCCTTCTTCCGCGGCGCGTCGCTGCGCCCGGTGCCGCCCGGTGCCAGCAAGGCCATGGACACGCGCTACCTGGACATCCACGAAGGCGAGCTCGACGAGGCGCAGCTGGCGACCTGGGTGAAGCAGGCCGCCGCGTTGCCCGGCTGGGTTCCCGGCCGACTGTCCTGAGGATGGGGTGCCCGAGGCGGCCGCCATGAAACCATCCTTCCTTGCATGCTGTGTCGTCTGCGCCTGTGGTGGCCTGAACGCGCAGGCGCCTGGCTGGCAGCCGTCGCCAGGCCATACCCAAATGCCGCTATGGCCCGGGGTGCCGCCTGATGCGCGGCCGGCCTCAGGCCCGGAGGTCGTGACCACAACGACGAGTGACCACCTGGTAGCCGGCAAGCCGTGGATCTACATCAGCAACGTCTCACAGCCCACGCTGACGGTCTACTCGCCGCAAGGAGAAAACACCGGTGTCGCGGTCGTCGTGTTTCCCGGCGGCGGCTATCAGATTCTGGCCATCGACCTCGAAGGCACCGAGGTCTGTGACTGGCTGACATCCAAGGGGATCACGTGCGTGCTGCTGAAGTACCGCGTTCCCAATGCCGGGCCGTCGTGGAACCAGCTGTGCGGTTGTGACGACAGTACACGATCATCCATGCCGCTCGCCGATGCGCAACGGACGCTCGGCCTCGTGCGCCTGCACGCGTCGGAATGGCACATCAATCCACGCAAAATCGGAGTGCTCGGGTTTTCCGCCGGTGGGCATCTGGTCGCTGCGGTGAGCACGCATTGGGACCGACGTGTGTATCCGGTGGTGGATGCCGCCGACCAGGAGAGCTGCCGTCCGGATTTCGCGGTGGCGCTGTATCCCGGGCATCTCTCCATTGGCCACGGCAAGCTCGCGCTGAATGCGACTATTCACGTCACGCGCAACACACCGCCGACCTTCTTGCTGCAGGCCGAGAATGACAATGTGGATGGCGTCAGCAACTCGTTGGTCTACTACATCGCGCTCAAAGACGCGGGCGTGCCGACGGAACTGCATCTGTACGCGGAAGGGGGACACGCCTTCGGGACGCGGCGGACACGGTTCCCCATTACGGCATGGCCTCGGTTGGTTGAAGCGTGGCTCACGACCATCGGGATCGCGCGTCCTGACGGCCCGTCTCGATGAGGCCACCCCTCACACGCGCCGCTCTGCTCGCGTTTCTCCGCGGCCACCGCTACGCGGTGCAGAGCTCCGTGCATCTCACGGGAGCTCCGCAGAGCGCCGTCGTCGGTATCGCGGTCTCCGACGACTTTGAGATCGTGTTCGATACGCTCGCCTCGTCTCGCAAGGCCATCAACCTCCGGCGTCACAGCCCGATCGCCTTCGTGATCGGGGGTCTCGTGCCCCATGATGAGCGCTCCGTGCAGTATGAAGGCATCGCGGACGAACCCAGTGGCGCCGATCGGACTCGCCTTACCGACCTCTACTACACGGTATTCCCTGACGGCCAGGAGCGGCTGAAGTGGTCCGGGCTCATATATCTCCGGGCGCAACCGACCTGGCTCCGGTACTCCAACTACAACCAGGATCCCCCCGAGATACACGAGTTCGATGGATCCGCGCTGCGGGCGCTGCGCTGAAAGGGTGTTCCTGGATAGAAACGGGGCCCCGGACGTGCCGGGGCCCCAGTGTTGCGCGACGCGATCGCCGGTCCAGTGCTATTGGACCACGATCCGTCCCGTCATGGCCGAACCGTGAACCGAGCAATCATAGGTGTACGTGCCCGGCGTGTTGAACGTCACTGAATACGTGTCGCCGGCATTGGCCATGACCACGCTGCTCCTGAAGATCGCCGGCGTGCCGGTCGAGCGAATGCTGTGCGAGCCCGCGGCGTTCCAGGCCCATGTGATGGTGCTGCCGGCCGCGATCGTGTCCACGGCGGGGTTCTGGGTGCCATTGCGGACACTCCGAAAGAAGATATTCCCCACCGTGATGTCGCCGACTGGGCCGCCACCCCCGCCACCCCCGCCGCCCCCGCCGGGTGAAGTCACGCCGCCGCACGCCGCCAGGGCGAGGAGGGCGGCTGCCGTCATCCATGTCGTGTATCGCATAACTGCCTCCGTGCAAGATGAATGAGTGGATCGGATCACTGCGGCAGCGGCTGCGGCTCGCCGTAGACGAAATCGTCCATGACGACGAGATCGGCGGTGCCGCCCGCGCTCACATCGAGGATCGTCCCGTTCAAGGCGGCGTCGCCACTGGTGATGCGCGCCCGGGCGATGATCGGCGAAGCGAATACCGCCCCGGTGAACGACAACAGCTGCGCGCCGCTGTGATTCGGGGCCTTGAGCACGGCGATCCGGACGTTGTTCGCATCGAACAATTCGACGGTCGTGGAGCCGTTGCGGTCCACGTCGGAGAAGACGACGCCGAAGCCGCTGACCAGCCCGGTCGCCGTGGTACCGACCACCTGGAACTGGACATCGAGCTGGTTGCTCCCCACCGGCATGAAGGTCTTCTTGGGCGAGAAGAACTTGAACTGGTCCCCCAGGCCGGCGTTGATCGCGGCGAAGTTGGTGCTGTCGATCCGCAGACCGGTGCCGGGGGTCAGGAATACGGCGCCCCGCTTCGAGTTGACGTTGAAGAAGTCCGCCGGAAAGTTGTCGACGTTGGTCAACGCGGGGGCGACGCCGTCCCAGTTGATCTCGCGCCGGCCGCTGGCGGCGGGAGGCGCGTTGGGCGCATTGAGGACGCCACCGAGCGCGGCTCGGAACTCGTCCAGCTTGGCCGCGATCGAGAGACTATCGCCCAGAGTCTCGTAGGTGGTGTACGCGGGGCCCTGAGGCTGCGTGGGGGTATCGAGGCTGTTGCACGCCGCCAAAGCCACCAGGCCCAGGATCGGGGCATAGATTGTCGGTTTCATCGTCTTCTCCGTCGTGAGTGGTTTCCATCGCTGACGGAGACAAGGCTAGTGGTCGGGCCGCGCCGGCAGAATCAGACACAGCATCGCTGTCGTGTGGTGGACATCGGAAGAGACGTGTCGGTCGTTGGACTACGATCACCATGGATCCCTGACGTACCATGACCAACGCCCACCTGCCGAACGGACGTCCGCGATCGGTCACCGTGATCGGCTGGCTGTTCATCGCGGCCGGCGTCGTCGGACTCGTCTACCATGCGACCGCGCTCGAGAGGTCGGGTCCGCTCGACTATGAAGCGGTGTGGGTGCTCCTCCTCCGGCTGCTGGCAGTGATCGGTGGAGCGTTCCTGCTGCGCGGGGCCGACTGGGCGCGCTGGCTGGTGCTGGCCTGGATCGCGTATCACGTCGTCCTGAGCGCATTCCACTCCTGGTCCGACACGGCCGTCCACGCGGTATTACTGGCGGGAGTGGCGTATCTGCTGCTGCGTCCGGAGGCCTGGGCGTACTTCCGCAGCGCGAAGCGACGGCCGGAACAACCGTGAGAGAGGAGTTACGAGAGCGCCAACCGCAGGCCGATACAGCCATCGTGCGCGTCCGGCTCGATGCCATAGCGCCAGTCCACAGTGCAGTGCAGATCCCAGTTGTGGTGACAGCCGCCACGCAACCGCCGCTCGGGACTCGGCCCGGGCCACGCCGTTCCGTCCTCCGGAAGGGCCGCCAGCTCATCCGTGCAGGCGTCCTGGCACCACTCCCACACGTTGCCCGACATGTCGTAGATCCCCAGCTGGTTCGGGGCCTTGGTGGCGACGTCGTGGGTGCGCGTCGGCAGCGGAATGCCGAATCGCAGCCGGTTGGCGAGCCGCCACCCGCGGCGGCGCCCGAACAGACGCACCATGAGCTCGTGGATACCGGACCAGTGGCGCCCGTACCAGGCGACGGCGGCGGCGTCGTTGCTGCCGCTGAAGCGGAAGCCGTCGCGCCAGTGCGGGCCGCCTCGCGCGGCGTACTCCCACTCCGTCTCGGATGGGAGCCGGAAGCGCGCCAGTGGAGCGGCGCCCGACACCGCTGCCAGCGCCGCGCTCGCGTTGATGCGGTCCAGAAAGCCGTCCGGTGCGGTCACATCGTACCATGACACGTTCTCTACCGGACACCGCAGGTCCGGTCGGCATGCCGGATTGGATCCCATGATGTGCTGCCACAGTGCCTGGGTGACGGGCGTCGCCATGATGTGGAAGTCCCGAATGGCGATCGGACGGCGTCGCGATCCCGTGCCGAATGCATAGGGCATCCCGGCTGTCCCCGCTACGTGCACGAGGCGCAAGTCGTGCGATTCACCGCCGGCATGCCACTGGTAGCTGAGCATATGCGTTCCGTCTAGAATAGTGACCGTCGCCAAGCCAGCAACAGGAGCTTTCTCCATGCGTGTGGTTTTCGGTATCTCGGCGCTTGCCGTGCTCCTCCCGGCCACTCCCGCGCGCGCCGGCGGCCAGGCGCGAGACACGCTGCTCTCGGCGCTCAAGGAGCCGCTCCGGGCGGGGTTCGCCCCGCTCGTGCCTCCGTTGCCGGGACATCCGGTGCTGCTACGCCCGGACCGCGTCTTCGATGCCACCAGTGAGGACGCCCATGCGGGCTGGGTCGTGCTGGTCGAAGGGGACAGCATCGCCGCCGTCGGGCCGGCGGATGCCGTGCGCGCCCCGCGCGGCACGGAGACCATCGCGCTGCCCGGGCTCACGCTCTTGCCCGGGCTGATCGACGCGCACTCGCATCTGTTCCTGCACCCGTACAACGAGACGCTGTGGAACGACCAGGTGCTGAAGGAGCCCGAGGGCTACCGCGTCATCGAAGCCGCGCTCCATGCCCGCAACACGCTGATGCAGGGGTTCACGACGCTGCGCGACCTGGGCACCGAAGGCGCCGGATTCGAAGACGTGTCGCTCCAGCGGGCCATCGCCGAGGGACTCCTGCCCGGTCCGCGGTTGCAGGTGGCCACCCGGGCGATCGTGGCAACCGGGAGCTACGGCCCCGGTCCGCGCGGGTTCCGGCCGGACCTCGACTTGCCCCAGGGTGGCCAGGCGGTGAGCGGCGTGCCGCAGGTCCTCGCTGCCGTGCGCGAGCAGGCCGGCCGCGGAGCCGACTGGATCAAGGTGTATGCGGATTACGGCCGGGGACCGGGCGGCGCCGCCGTTCCCACGTTCAGCCAGGAGGAGCTCGACGCCCTGGTGAGGGAAGCCCACTCTTCCGGGCGGCCCGTGGCCGCGCATGCCAGTACGCCCGAGGGGATGCGACGGGCGATCCTCGCGGGCGTCAACACCATCGAGCACGGGTTCGGGGGCACCGATTCCGTGTTTCATCTGATGGCGGAGCGCGGCGTGGCCTGGCTGCCCACCCTGACGGCGGTGGAGGCGTATGCCGAGTACTTCGACGGTTATGTGCGCGGGCGCGACCCCACCGCCAGCATGCGGCAGGCGGCCCAGGCCTTTCGGCTTGCGTTGAAGAACGGCGTGACGATCGGCTGCGGCAGCGACGTCGGCGTGTTCACCCATGGCGACAACGCGCGGGAGCTCGAGTGGATGGTGCGGGACGGCATGCGCCCGGCCCAGGCCCTGCTCGCCGCCACCGCGGTGGATGCCGGCATCCTCGGCATGGAGCACGAAGTGGGGCGGGTGGTGCCGGGGTTGAAGGCCGACCTGGTGGCGGTGGCCGGCGATCCCACGCGCGACATCGCGGTCGTGAGCCGCGTGCGCTTCGTCATGAAGAACGGCGTGATCTATCGCGCGCCCTGAATTACTGTTCCGGTCGTCGCGCTGATGAGATCTCCATGAGCCAGCAGCCGTTGCCGCGCCGCATTACGCCGCGGCCCCCGACCTCAAAGGGCATGCCGCATGCGCAGATCGGGATCGCACCGGAGCCGGCGGTCGATCGTGAGCTCCGCCGGCGGGCCTACGCCCTGCCCGGAGTCATCGATCGCCCTACCGTCATCTCCGTCCCAGGTGCGCGAGCTCTGTGGCTCGCCGATGACGTTGACCTGCTCCGTCCGGAGTCCATCCTGCGGGGCCGTGAATTCGCCCACATCCACCCCGACGGTAGTCTGCACGCGACATTATCTCCGGAGCGGGCCCGGGAGGCCATCGCGGCAGGGTGGGCCGAGCCGCATCCTGTCGCCGAACAGCTGGGAATGGCCGGGCTGGTGATGCTGTACACGCCGCGCACGATGGAGGAGCTCGACGTCGTGGTCGCCCTCATCGTCGATTCGTACAATTACGTCACCGGCCGCTCAATCGATGCCTGACCGCGAGGGAGAGCGCCTTCGCCATGCTCACGTTTCGGTCCAGTGCAGGGACTGCCGGGTCGTGAGGTGGCTCACTGCCGGATGGCTGGCCTGTCTCGTGGCTGCCGCGTCGTGCGGGCGGCATCCGGGTCCGACCCGCCTCGACCTCGTCATCGGCGTCGGTTCCAGCGGCCAGGCGTCTGCCGAGTGGCTGGCCGTCCTCCAGAAGCGTCTGCCACCTTCCGCGTATGACTCCATCGCCCCTGCCCGGAAGCCCCTGACCACCGAAGAAGGGGAGTGGATCGTATTGATCCACCAACGGGCGCCGAGCTGGGAACGCATGGTGGCCCCGCTCGCCACGCTCTGGCGACCCGCGTCTCCCCCGGAACGGGTCCGCATCGTCCTCGGGAATCGCGGCGCGGAGGACGCCTTCACGCACGACGAGCGCACCATCGGGTTCGATCTGGCCGCGTTGCAGGCCAACTACGGTGGGGCGGGGCAGGCCGGTAACGGCGACCGTCTCGACCGGTTCTTCCGCCACGAATTCACGCACCTGCTGCAGAAGGCGTGGCTCTCGCTGAATCCGTGGTGCGATCGCTCTCCCCTGGGGATGGCGTTGCTGGATATCTGGGCGGAGGGTCTCGGCAACTACTACTCGCTTTCCGATCGCTGGGTGGACGCGAACGGGCAGCTCACATCGACCGCGCGTGGCACCCTGACCGACCTCGAGCCCCGCCTCACTGCGAAGCTCGACACCCTGGCCCGTATCGATTCCGCGGCGGCCGGGCCAGTACTCGCCGGCCTCTCGTCCGGACCGTTCGCGCAGAAGTGGGGCGCTCTGCCGGCGGCCCTCTGGCTGGCCGCCGAGCCGGGGCCGGCGGACAGCGCCCTGCGCCGGTTCATCGTCGCGGGTCCCGCCGGCGTATGGGACCTCGCCGGTCGCCATCTCCCGCCGCCGTTGGGGGCCGCGCTTCGGGACACCCGGGCGGCAGCCGCCCGATGTCGGCCCCGGTAGCCACGCGCGCGGTGAGGGAAAGAAGCGGAGCCCCCTACCGCACGACGATCCGTGCCACGGTCGTTTCTCGGGGTCTTGTTCAGTGCCGGGCCCGAGCAGGGCCTTCAGCAGGGCGTATGGTCATCACTCCTGAAGGCTCAGTGGAAAGAGGCGCGCGGTTCTACCGCCCCAGCACCGCCCGGATCTTGGCGAGGTGGTGATAGCTGTGCCGGACGGGGTGATCCTCGAGCCAGAACTGACAGGTGAGCGGGGCATCGGAATTGAGCGAGATTGCCGCGGCCCTTTCGAGCTGCTCGTCGCTCAGCGCCCGGATCGCCGCCGCCGCGGCCGCACTATGGCGCCGGAGGAACTCCAGCGCCTCGTCCTTGGTGACGGCGTCGAACTCCCGGGCGTGCCGCGCATTGATCTCGTTGATGACGTCCGCCGTCACGCCCACCACCGGCTTGCCCGCGGCCAGGGTCTGTGCCGCCTCGATCTCGATCGGGTACATGTTCCCGACGTGATGCACCACGACGCCGACCTTGCGCCCGTCCCTGGGGATCCTCGTCTGCCACTCCGCCTCCGTGAGGGTGCTCGCGAGACTGGCCAGTGCGCTGGCCCCCTGCTCGAGCCGGACGGCGAGAGCCTCGGCACGCCGGCTGATCGTCGCAGCGCCGTGTCTGCCGGGCCGGTGGACGGCGGGAATGGTTTTGGTAGACATGCCAACCTCTCAGGTGTGTGGGTCAGGGCGCGCCCTCACGGCGCGCGAGCCTCATTCTCACCAGGGTCGGCCATGTGGCCAATGACTGGGCGTCCCGCTTTCCTGCTCCAGCGTACGGGGGCGCGTCAGGGATGAGTCAGAATCAGCTGCCGCGACGTGTCTCGCGCCAGGCGCCGGGAGCGAGACCGGTCGCCTTCTTGAACGCCCGGCTGAACGCAGCCTCGGAGTCGTAGCCCACCTCCGCGCCGATCGTCGCGACCTTGGTGTCGCGCTGGGCCAGGAGATTGGCGGCGACCTGCATCCGCCACTGGGTCAGATACTGCATCGGCGGCTGGCCGACGAGCTGCGTGAATCGCTTGGTGAGGTTGGACCGGGAAGAGTTCGCTTCCCGCGCCAGGCCGTCGAGGGTCCAGGGATGTCCGGCTCGGGCATGGAGCAGCGTCAGCGCCCGGCCTACGACTTCGTCACGCAAGCCGGCGAGCCAGCCGGTGTGTCCCGGCGGCAGGTCGTCGAGGTAACGACGCAGTACCTCGACGAACATCAGCTCGGCCAGTCTGGTGAGGACGCTGTCGGCCCCGGGCCGGCCGAGACGGGACTCTTCGCTCACCTGGCGGATGAAGTCGCCGAGCCAGGCGCTCGATATTCCTCGCCTGTGCAGCAGGCGCGGGAGCGCGGCCAACAGGGGGTTGAACGGCCGGCGGTCGCATCCGAGGAACCCGCACACGATCGAAGTGGTCCGAAGGCCGTGGTCGCCGTAGAAGACGGTGAACGGATATCGGGTGGGGGCGCTGCGCACGATCTGACCGCCCGGACCGCTTCGCCCGCTCGACATCACGTGTGCGTCACCGTGTGGAAAGACGATCACGTCGCCCGCGTCGAGCTCCACCGGTTCTTCGCCGATCAGGCCTCCGTAGCAGCGACCTTCGGTCACGATGTGGTAGGAGATCAAATGCTCGGCAGCCGGCATGATGCGCGGCGACAGCTCCCCGGCCGCCACGGTCTCGCTGTGCCAGGGGTCCGCCGCTTCCACCGTGTAGAAGTAGGCGCCGTCGAGGCGGACGACACGCAGCAGGTCGGAGAGGGGGTCCATGGCCAGCGCAATACTAGCCGCAGGTGGGCCCCCTTGACGTCGGCAAAATCATCTGACTAATGTCAGATAATGGCTCCGGAGCATGTCGCACAGGTCCGTCGTTTCAACCGGCTCGTCACCCAACGCGCCGGGGCCCTGGACGACCACTTCCTGGGTCGGAATCGGCCGCTGGGAGAGTCGCGCGTCCTCTACGAAATAGGACCCCGGGGGGCGGACCTCCGCGAATTGCGGGCGCGACTCGGTCTCGATTCCGGTTACCTGAGCCGGCTGGTCCAGTCTCTTGCCGGGGCCGGCCTCGTCAAACTGAGCGCCGGGCCGGAGGACGAGCGCGTGCGACGCGCCCAACTCACCGCGGCGGGCCTCGCCGAAGTCGAGGAAATGAACCGGCGCTCCGATCGGGCGGCCGAGGCCATCCTGACACCGCTCACCCCGAGCCAGCGCGAACGCCTTGTCGCGGCCATGGTGGAGGTGCACCGGCTTCTGCAGGCCGCGGGGGCACGGATCGAGCGAGTGGATCCTGCGAGCCCGGCGGCCCGGTGGTGCGTTACCCAGTACTTCGCCGAATTGGCCAACCGGTTCGAGGAAGGCTTCGATCCGGGGCAGAGCATACCCGCCGACGACGACGATCTGCGTCCGCCGCGGGGTGCCATTCTCGTGGCGAGCGTGGACGGCGAGCCGGTCGCCTGCGGTGCGCTCAAGACGATCTCCCCGGGTTTCGGCTCGCTCAAGCGGATGTGGGTCTCCGGCTCCATGCGTGGCCTTGGCTTTGGGCGGCGCATGCTCGGCGCTCTCGAAGACCAGGCGCGGGAGCTCGGTTTCACCACGCTGCGGCTCGAAACGAACCGGGCGCTCACGGAAGCCATCAGTCTCTACAGGAACTCGGGGTACGCCGAGGTGGCGGCCTTCAACGCGGACCCGTACGCCGACCACTGGTTCGAGAAGCATATTTCCTGACCCGATGGGCATCCTGGCTCGAATCCGCGCGGCGCTGACGACGCCTTCCCCGGCTCGCCCGGACGAATTTCCTGAACGCCACGTCGTCGACAATCGCGCCTTTCTGCTGGGCCTCGACGGACTCTACCGCGAGGCCATCGCTCCTCACGAGCGAGGGGAGCTTCTCGCCTGCGCCCGGAGAACCGCGCACGCGCTTGGTATCCCGCCCGTCGACGTCCCGGTGGAAGGGTACTACGCCGAGGATGAGGCGCTCACAGAGTACTTCCGCTTGATGCGAGCCCTTCAGGTCGTCCCGGATTCCCGGAAGTCGGAGGTTGCCCGTTTTCCGGACTATCAGCGACTGCGCGAGGTGACCTCGTCTCCGTTGTATGGACAAGCACGCGAAATCGGGAAGATCCTCCCGACCGGGCGCGACCCGCTCTCACAGGCGTTGGCAGAGACCTGGCCGCACTGGACGATCGCAAACCTGACGGCAGCAGCGACCACTGCCGCGCTCGACTATGACGACATCTCCCTCGTCGGACTGGCCGCTCGGATTCGCGACCCGGTGGTGCTCACGGCGCTCCGAGAGTCCGTCGTGCTCTACGCGGAGCTCGTCGTCGGAGCGGCGCTGAGACCAGTCGAGTTGGTTTGGGAGGTGGACCCCGAGTTGGCGGCTCAGGCAGCGCGATTCCTCGAGGCTTTCCAGGCGCTCTTCGGGGATCAGCTCCCGGCGCCGGCTGCCGAGAACGCTTCGCTGTACTGGAACGCCTGCGGATACATCATGGGCCGTTGCGTGCGACTCGGCACGGACGAGACGCTCACGCGTCACTACCACTGGGCCATCTGCCCTGGGCCCGACGGCATCGAGACGGCGCAGGAATTCTGGCATTCCGAGATCTGGACGACGACGCGCTATCGCGAGGCCCTCCGGGTGGCCGGCGGCTGCCCAGATCTGTGACGGTGCGCTGGAGCGCAGGTCTCGGTGTCGTGGTCGTTCTGTGCGGCTCCGCGGCCTGCGTACACCCGGCCCGTATCTCCCCATCCCGGGCTGCCTGCCCGGCCCCGCGGGCGAAGTCGCAGGATTGGCCCGTCGTCGAGGAGTCCGCGGCGGTGTCCTTGCGCGTCCCCCCCGGCGTGACGGAACACACGCGCGAGCCCGGGCCCCGCGCGTGGTACCTGGGCAACGACTTCCAGCAATACCTCCTGACCGGGTTCATCGCGTCATCCTCTCCCGTGGCGAGCCTGGGCCGCGCACCATCGCCGGGCATGATGGAGATGACGCAGTGCATGGATTCCGTGGCGGGCCGGGAAGTGCTGGTCCAGGCGTGGCGCACCCGCGGCGGGACATTCCGCAACGGAAGGCGCATGGACCGCTACGACGTGTTCGCGGTGGTGGCGGTCGATCCTCTCCGGCGGTTCTACCTCGCTAGCGGCGGGTACACGCGAGAGATGCAGGACCTGGCGCTCGCGGTGGTGCGTACCATCGCCGTCGGAGTGCCGCGGACACCGGTGCCGGCACAGACACTGGTTGTCCTTAACGGGAACATCATCGATCCCGCCGGCGGCGATCCGGTCACCCTTGGTTCCGTCGTGGTAGTCGGCGATCGGATCACGGCGGTCGGGCCGGGGATCCCGGTGCCCCCTGGCGCGCGGATCGTCGATGCCCGCGGGAAGTTCCTCGTGCCCGGTCTGTGGGACATGCACGCACACCTGGCGGCCACGACCCCGATCGGGCGCGCCCCCGAGCAGTACGTGAGTTACGGAATCCTCGGCGTGCGCGACATGGGCGGTCTCCCCGACTCGCTGTTCCCGCTCAGGGCCGCGATCCGGTCCGGCGCACGAGTCGGCCCCGATCTGGTGATGGCGGGGCCCACCCTCAACGGCGATCAGCCTGCCCCGTTCCATCGGAAGGTGGTCACCGACTCCGAGGCCCGCATCGCCGTGCACGAGCTCGCGGCCGCCGGAGTCGACTTCATCAAGGTGCACCGCGCCACCGGCCGCACGGCGTTCCTGGCGATCCTCGACGAGGCGCGGGCGCTGGGCCTTTCCGTCTGCGGGCACGTACCGCTCGTCATGAGCTGGGTCGAGGCGTCCGATCTCGGGATGCGGACGATCGAACACATCCAGACGATCTACGAGAACGAGCAGCCCGACCCGCGCCTCGTGGCAGCGCAGTTCACCGCGATCGCCGACCACCTGGATGGCCCGTACGGCGATTCGATCTTCGCCGTCCTCGTGCGTAACCACACGTTCTTCGATCCCACCCTGATCGGGTATGAGGTCTCGATCGACCGGGCCGCGCCGCCGGTCGCGGCGCTGCGGCGGGCCGCCTATGCCCGCATGCAGACACTTGCCGGCCGGGCCGCGCGCGACGGCGTGCGGCTCCTGGCGGGCACGGATGTGCTCGAGCGGCACGGCGACATGCTGCTCACCGAGCTGGAGCGACTGGTGGCGATCGGACTGACGCCACAGCAGGCGCTCGCGGCCGCGACCACCACCGCGGCCGATGCGATGTCGCGCGGCAGCGGCCGGATCGAGCCCGGCGCCCTGGCGTCGTTCCTCATCGTCGACGCGAATCCCCTGAGCGACATCCGGAACCTCCGGGCGTTGTCCGCGGTCGTGCTGCGGGGCCGGCTGATCGAGGCAGGCGAATTGGAGGCGCTCCGGCGTGCTGATCCTTAGTCACCGGGAGGTGGAAGAGCTCCTCGATCTGGATGCGCTGATCGAGGCGCTCGCCATCGCGATGGCCGATCTCAGTGCGGGTCGAGCCTCGGTGCCGACGCGGAACTTCGCGTTGGCCGGGACCTCGGGGCTGCTCGCCGCCATGCCGGCGTTTCTCCCCACGCAGAACGTGCTGGCCGCCAAGCTCGTTCTCGTATTCCCGGGCAACGCGTCGCGGGGGCTCGAGACGCACCAGGCCGTGGTCGCGGTATTCGATCCGGCGACCGGTGTCCCCATGGCCCTCATGGACGGCGCGTCCATCACCGCGATCCGCACGGCGGCGGGCTCGGCGCTGGCGACGCGCCTGTGCGCCCGGGAAGGGGCGAAAGTGCTCGCGATTCTCGGGACCGGGGTGCAGGCGCGATCCCACGCGCGGGCGGTCCCGCGCGTCCGGAACGTCACCGAGATCGTGGTGGCCGGACGAACACCCGAGAAGGTGGCCGCCTTCGCGGCGGAGATCGGCGCCCGGGTCGCATCGACGTACGCCGAGGCGGTGGCGGCGGCCGACATCGTCTGTTGCTGCACCAATGCGACGGAGCCGGTCCTGCGACGCGAGTGGCTGCGGCCCGGGGCGCACGTGAATTCGGTCGGATTCACGAAGGGACCGGAGCTCGATCCGCGGGTCTTCGCCGACGCGCTGGTGGTGGTCGAATCGCGCGCGGCCGCCATCGGCGAGTTCCCCAATGGCGCCGTGGATATCACAGCGGCGGTCAACCAGAAGATCCTGCAGCTGGCGGACATTTGTGAGATCGGAGAGCTGGTGCAGGGACGGGGAGTGTCGCGGACCAGCGAGGATCAGGTCACGGTGTACCGCTCGGTCGGGGTGGCGGCGCAGGATGCCGCGGCCGCCGGGCTCGTCCTCGAGGCGGCGCGTGCGAGGGGGATGGGATCCGACGTGCGCCTCTAGGCGTTCGCGTCCTTGCTGCCGGCCGCCACAGCCCGCAGGTTAGTCGCTTCCCTGTAGGAGCCCGCCCAACCGCGAAGCAGAACGTCAACGACCCAGGAGGCCCTCATGCTGCTCATTCGGGAGATCATGTACTGCAAGCCCGGCAAGGTGCGTCCGATGGTGGAGAAGTTCCTGGCCATGAACAAGCTCAGCGCCAAGGTGGGTATGCCGACGATGCGCGTCATGACCGACTTCTGCGCGGAGCGTTATTGGATGCTCGTTGCCGAGATGGAAGTGGAGAGCATGGCCGACTTCGAGCGGATGATGCAGGGGGGCGGGCAGGACGCCGCGGCGATGAAGGAGATGGAGACCATCATGAAGGATTATCACGACCTGGTGGAATACGGGCGGCGCGAGGTCTACAAGATCGAGGGGTGAGGGGTGACGGGAGCGAAACCATGAGAGTAAAGACCATCGACGGCCGCGAAGCAGGCTTGAAGCAGGACGCGCTCGACGGGCTCAAGTCGCGCCTGCGAGGTTCGCTCCTCACCGCCGGGGACCCGGGCTACGAGGACTCCCGCACGGTCTGGAACGCCATGATCGACCGCAGGCCCGCCCTGGTCGTGCGCTGCCTCGGGAGCGGCGACGTGATCGCGTGCGTCGAGTTCGCGCGGGCGAACGACCTCCTCCTCTGCATCAAGGGTGGGGGGCACAACATCGCCGGCCTGGCCACAGCCGACGGCGCACTGATGCTCGACATGTCGCTCATGCGCGGCGTGTGGGTGGACCCACAGCGCAGAGTCGTCCGCGCGCAGGCCGGCTGCCTGCTCGGCGACGTCGACCGCGAAACGCAGCTGCACGGGCTCGCCACCGTCCTCGGCTTCGTGTCGGCCACCGGAATCGCCGGGCTCACGCTGGGCGGCGGGTTCGGGTACCTGACGCGGCGCTGGGGCTGGACCACGGACAACGTGGTCGGGATGGACGTCGTGACCGCGGACGCCCGAGTGGTTCGGGCAAGTGCCGAGGAGAACGCGGATCTCTTCTGGGGCCTGTGCGGCGGTGGCGGGAATTTCGGCGTCGTGACCGGCATCGACTACGAGCTTCATCCCGTGGGTCCGGAGATCGTCGGCGGCGCCGTGGCCTGGCCTGCCACTGAAGCGCCCGGCGTGCTCGAGTTCTACCGGACGTTCGCCGAGAATGCGCCGCCCGAGCTCACCCTCGCCATGCTCATGCGCCGCGCACCCCCGGCGCCATGGCTTCCGCGGGACGTGCATGGGAAGCCGATTGTCATGGTGCTTGCCTGTTACAGCGGGAACCTCGAGGAGGGCGAGAAGATCGTGGCGCCCATCAAGGCGTTCCGTCACCCTGTGGCTGACGTGCTCGTGCGCCGGCCCTACACCCAGCTGCAGTCGCTGATCGACGCCACGCAGCCCAAGGGCCGGCGCTACTACTGGAAGAGCGAGTACCTCCCGCGCATCGAGCCGGACCTGTGCCGGAGGCTCATCGAGCATGCCGCCGGCATCCGCTCACCCCACTCGATTGTGGGCCTGTTCCAGATCGAGGGCGCGCTCAACCGGATCGAAGCAGGACGCTCCGCGACGGGCAACCGCGATGCACGGTACGTGGTCAACGTGGCGGGATCGTGGGAGCAGCCGGGCGATGACAAGGTGAACATCGCCTGGGCACGTGAGGCGTGGAGCGACATCAAGATGTTCTCGACCGGCGGCAGCTACATCAACTTCCTGACGGAGGACGAAAGCCCCGAGCGCATTGCGGCGGCCCTCGGCAAGAGCCTCGATCGGCTTGCGGAGATCAAGGCGGCGTGGGATCCGCAGAACGTGTTCCGAACCAATCGGAACATCCCCCCGGCCGCCGTCTGAGGTCGGCCGGGGAGCGATAGGCGACCCTACTCGGTCGTCTTGCCCGCGAAGTGCTCTTCCAGGCGCTCGGCGTCCCTCTTGGTGCGATGCACGGTGCCGTCCTCGTGCTGCGGCGGCGCGTACAGCGTGTACAGCTTCAGCGGCTTGTCTCCGATGTTCCTGATGTTGTGCCGTGCGCCGGCGGGGATGACGATGGCATCGTCGCTCTCGATGTGGGTATCGCGACCGTCGATCGAGACTATGCCTTTCCCCTCTTCCACCCGGAAGAACTGGTCCGTGCTCTCATGGACCTCTTCGCCGATCTCTTCGCCGGGGTTGAGGGACATCAGGACCAGCTGCATATGCGGGCCCGTGTAGAGCACGCGCCGGAAGTCCTGATTCGCCTCGGTCCGGTTCTCGATGTCGCCGATGAAACCTCTCATGGAATCCTCCTCTCGCGTGGCCGTTCAGGCGAGCGGCCGCGTGGCGGCTCCCCCGGAACATCCAGGGTTTGCCGGAGCCTCCGATCCTCACGATGCAAGATCGGCTGGGCCATGTGTGGGGACGGCCCCATTGTCGGTGAAGAAAGCCTCAGATCGCTCGAGCCCGGGCCTCGCGGATCGGCGGAGCGAGAAGTGGCCGTCGCGCTCCCCGCGCAATTGGCGCTTTCAACGGCCGGCATGGTAGCCTATGGTGGGCATCTTCTTTCAGGGGCTCGCGTGTGACTCGCACGGTCCAGCATGGACGGCTGACGTACCTGCAGATTCCGGCGGTCGACCCGTGGCAGTCGGCCCGGTTCTACGCCCGGGTGTTCGGATGGGAGATCGAGCGCGACTATCCGAGCTTCGTGGCGCCGGGGGACCTGTTTGGCCAGTGGGTGACGGATCGTCCGGTGGCGCGTGACGGCGGCCCGTTGCTGTGGATCGCGGTCCAGGCGATCGAGGACGGCCTGCGGAACATCGGCGCCGCGGGCGGCGAGGTGCTCCAGGGTCCCTCCCCGGACGGCCCCCGCCGGCTAGCCACGTTCCGCGATCCCGCCGGCAACGTCGTCGGCATCGTCCAGGAGGGCGCGTCGGAGCAGGAGCGTCCATGACCGTCACGGCGTTCGGCAGTCGCGTGCCGCGGAGCACCCTCATGACGGTCGTGCGCGCCGGCGTCACTACCGCGATCGTCGACGGGCTCTTCTCGAGCATCGTGGTCGTGCTGTACGGGTCCACGGTGCCGCGTCTGTGGCAGGGCGTGGCGGCGACGCTCATCGGCAGCGGGACCCTGAACGGCGGGACCCCCACGGTCCTCCTGGGCATCGCGATGCACTTCTGCGTGGCAACCACGTGGTCGGCGATCTTCGTGTTCGCCGTGTCCCGGTCGGCCCGTATCCGCGGCGTGCTGGCCTCCCCCGGCGGTGTCTACAAAGTGGCGGCCGTGTATGGCCCGGCCATCTGGATGGTGATGTCCCTGGTGGTCATCCCGGCCCTCACGCACCGCCCGCCGAGGATTTGGTACCGGTGGTGGGTGCAGTGGTTCGGGCACATCCCGTTCGTGGGCTTGCCGATCGCGATGTCGGTCCGCCGCGGGCTCCCCGTTGAGGAACCGGCCCGCTCCGACGAGGTCTGAGC
>DATGDT010000127.1:0-6739 GCA_035310725.1 Gemmatimonadales bacterium | reverse complement strand
TGCGGCCGGAAGTCTTCGAAGTCTTCCGCGAGGTTGATCACATCCTGCATGCCGGCGACGTGGGCGGCTGGGAGTTGATCGTGGAATTGCAGGCGGTGGCGCCAGTGACCGCCGTCTACGGCAACACGGACGGCTCCGAGCTGCGGGCACGGTTGCCACAGGTCGCGTCCCTCCAGCTGGATGGATTCGACATCGTGGTGAGCCACGGGGACCAGCTCGGCAGTCCGACGCCCGCCCTGCTCCACGAAGCCTATCCTGGGGCCGAGATCATCCTGTTCGGCCACACGCACAAGCCGTTGCTGGAGCTCGTGGACCGGACCGTCACGGTCATGAATCCGGGGAGCGCGGGGCCCCGGCGGTTCGAGCTCCCCGTGACGGTCGGGATCCTGGAGCTGGAGCCCGGGATCCCGCCGCGAGGGCGGATCGTCGCCCTCAGCGGTGGATCGAATCCACGGGCATCATCGTGACCGGGCCGAGCGTCGTGAGCGGCTTGTCGAACGCGCTGGGCTTACCGACGACGACCATCACCAGGCGGTCGGGGTGCAGGAGCCGACGCGACACGTCCGCCACCTGCTCCGGGGTCACGGCCTGGATGCCTTTCAGATAGAGATCGAACCAGTTGCCGGGCAATCCGTCCACGGCGTAGCCGAGCTGCTGCGCCACGATTTGCCCCGCATTCTGGAAGCGGAACACGAAGCTGTTGACCTCGTTGTCCTTGGCGAGCTGGACGTCGCGCGCCGTGACCGGGTCGGTGGCCATCGAGCCGATGATCTGCCGCATCAGAGACAGCCCAGCGACGGTCTTCTCCGCCCGGATCTGTGCGCCGGCGAAGAAGATGCCTTCGCGCCTGGTGTCGGCGTCCCAGTTCGAGAACGTGCTGTAGGCGAAACCGGAGTCGCTGCGCAGGCGCTGCAGCAGCCGGGAGTTGAACCCACCGCCTCCGCCCAGCAGGAAGTCGGCGACCTGCGCCGCATAGTAGTCCGGCGTGTCGGCCACGCGGATGCTCCCTGCGTGTCCCATCCAGATGTTGGTCTGGTTCACGTCCTTTTCGACGAGCACGATCTTCGGGCCGGTCGCGAACTGGAGCGGGGGAATGGCGCGCAACCCCGGCGCGCAGCGCGTCCAGCCGCGGAACAGGCTCTCGAGCTTGGCCAGGAGGGTCTTTTCGTCGAAGTCCCCTGATACGCCGATCAGCAGGTTCTGCGGGCAGAAGATGCGCTCCTGGGTCCAGCGGAAGCGGGCCGGAGTGAAGCCGGCGACTTCGTCGGGGGTCACCTGGGTCCGGCCCAGCGGGTGATCGCCCAGCAGCACCTGCGGCCAGGCGCGGTTCAACACCGATCCCGGCTGGTCGTTGCGGCGGCGCCAGGCCTCGAGCTGCTGGCCGGCGGTGATCCGTACACGCGATGTGTCGTTGCGCGGGTTGCGCAACAGGTCGAAGCCGAGGTCGAGCATCTGATCCCGGTAGCGGGAGAGGCCGCTGAACGAGGC
Source organism: Gemmatimonadales bacterium (assembly GCA_035310725.1). Classification (GTDB taxonomy): domain Bacteria; phylum Gemmatimonadota; class Gemmatimonadetes; order Gemmatimonadales; family GWC2-71-9; genus DASTHG01. The sequence continues at coordinate 5,251 of DATGDT010000127.1, read as the reverse complement.
GGTGCTCTGCTCGTTGCCGGTGGAGATGAAGACATTGAGGGCGTAGAACTCGACCAGCTGGTCGACGGAGTCGGGACTCAGGCGGGTGGTCCCGCCGGTGCGCATCAGGACGTCGGCCTGCCAGCCGACGCCCCACAACGAGTCGGGCAGGTTCGCGACGCCCACCTTGGACACCACCTCGACGTCGAGCAGCGGCAGACTGTGGTCTTCCAGCAGGTAGACCGGCACCCCGTTCGACAAGGTGACTCGTTTCGGAACGGGCGGGGTGAACCGCAGCGGCGGATAGTGGAGGCCCTGGATCTGGGCCCGGGTGTCGCGGGTGGGGCGCTGCGCGGCGGCGGGGAGCGCGACGCACATCAGGAGGCCGGCGAGAGTAAGGGTGCGCATCAGCGGGTCCCTCCGGTCGAATCAGCCGCTGCCGGACGCACCAGAGTCGCGACGGTGCGGTTGGATTTCGCGAAATAGGTCCGGGCCACGCGCTGCACGTCGGCCGCGGTCACGCGGGCGACGGCGGCGCCGTCCCGGAAGGTCTGCCGCCAGTCGTACCACAGGGCTTCGCTCTGTGACAGCTGAAACGCGAGCCCGAAGTTGTCCTGCAGGCGCTGGATGGCACCCGCCTGTACCTGGTTCCGCACGCGCTCCAGCTCTGCCGCACTGGGCGGCTCGCGCTCGAGGCGGCCCAGCTCCTCGTACACGGCGGTTTCGATCTCCTGCGTCGTGTGCGGGGCGATGGGCACCCCGGAAAACGTGAAGAGCCTGGGATAGAGCTGTCCCGGCGACTGGCCGGAAGCGATCGACGTGGCGACCCGGTCGCGGATGACGAGGCGCTGGTAGAGCCGGGAGGTCCGGCCGCTGGTCAGCACGGCCGACAGCACCTGCAGCGCCGGCGCGTCGGCGTGCCGGGCGCTCGGCACGTGGTAGCCGATCAGGACCTGCGGGTTGGCGTCGAACTCGACGTCGATGCGGCGCTCGCCGTGCTGCGCCGGCTCCTGCGTCACGACCGGCCGGTGCGGCTCACCCGCGGGCACGTCGGCGAAGTAGGCGTCCGCCCACGCGGTCATCGAGTCCACGTCGATGTCGCCCACGATCGCGACGACGGCGTTGTTCGGTCCGTAGAACCGCTTGAAGTACTCCTGGGCGGCCTGGCGCGTGACCGCCTGGATCTCGCTCGCCACGCCGACCACCGGCCGTCCGTAGGGGTGGGCGCGGAACGCCGCCTGGAAGAACTCCTCGCGCAGCAGGCCGGCCGGCTGCGTCTCCACGCGCAACCGCCGCTCTTCCATCACGACTTCGCGTTCCGAGTAGAACTCGCGCAGCACCGGGTTCCGGATGCGGTCGCTCTCCAGCACGAACCAGAGCTTGGCGCGGTTGGCGGGCAGCTGGAAGAAGTAGTTGGTCAGGTCGTTTCCGGTGGAGGCGTTGAGAAACTGCGCGCCGTTCTCGGTGAGGATGCGATCCAGCTCGTTGGAGACCACGAAATGACGCGCCGAGTCCTCGAGCTGCTTGAGGCGGCCGCGCAGGGCCTCCTGGCGGGCGCTGTCCACGCCGGCGCCCTTGCGGAACTCGGCGGTGAACGAGTCGGCCACCGCGTCGATCGCGGGGAACAGCGCCTGCTCGGCCGCGTCGTCGGTCGTGCCGATCGAGTGCGTGCCCTTGAACAGCATGTGCTCGAACAGGTGGGCGGTGCCGGAAATCCCGGTCCACTCGTCCACGCCGCCGGCGCGGAAGTGCGTGACGAAGGAAACGGTCGGCGCGCCGCTGCGACGCAGGAACAGAAAGGTCATCCCGTTGGGCAGGACGTGCTTGACCACCGGCAGCCGCTCGCCCGGGGAAGACTCCTGCGCGGGAACGCGCACCGGAGCCGCGAGCGTCAGCGCGACGGCACAGACCAGGAACCGCATCGGAAACCTCACGGGGGAACTCCGCGGAGAAGCTAGCGGCGCGAGGGTGCGACGCCAGTCAGCCTATCGCTGACAAAAGGCGCAGAGCGTGGTCTGGCGCAGGTCGATGGCGTGGGTGGTCACGAGCCGCCGGCCGCAGCGGACGCACGGCTCGCCGCCGCGGTCGTAGACCTTGAGCTCCAGCTGGAAGTTGCCCGATTCGCCCGTGCCGGTGCGGTAGTCCCGCACGGTGGTCCCCGACGCACGCAGGGCGCGTTGCAGGATCTCCACGATGGCGCCGTGCAGCGTCTCGACCTCCGCGGCCGTGAGACGGTTGGCCGGGCGGGAGGGGTCGATGCGCGCGTCGAACAGCGCCTCATTGGCGTAGATGTTGCCGACGCCGGCGAGGCGCCGCTGATCCATGATGGCCTTCTTCACCGCGGCGCGCGTGCCGGCGAGCGCCCGAGCCAGCACCGCAGGGGTGAACCCGGGCTCCAGCGGCTCAGGTCCGAGCCTGGCCGTGTAGGCTTTCCAGGCGCGCTCATCCAGCAGCCAGACGGTACCGAGGCGGCGCACATCGCGGTACACGAACAGGCCGCCGCCGGCCAGGGAACAGGTCAGCACGGCATAGCGGGCTTCGTCGGGAGTGAGCGGCCGGTCGTAAACGATCAGCGATCCCGTCATCCGGGGCTGGACGATCATGCGGTGACCGCTCTGCAGCAGGAAGACGGCGTGCTTCGCCCGGCGCGAGGCCGAGCGCACGGTGTTGCCGGTGAGGGTCCGGACCAGTCGCGGGCGGGAAACACCGCGCAGCACGTCGGTTTTCGTGAGTTTCGCCGAGCGGATGCGGCGCCCTACGAGCCGGGGCGCCACGTCGCGGACGATCGTTTCGACCTCAGGCAGCTCCGGCACGACCCCGGCCCCGATCGATCTCCCGCCGCGCGATGTCGGCGCGCCACGTCTTGCCGTCGAACGTAATCCGCTCGCACGCCGCCCGGCTGGCCGCCGCGGCCGCAGCGACGGTCGTCGCCAGGGCGGTGACGTTGAGCACCCGGCCCCCCGCGACGCGCAGCGCTCCCCCCGCATCACGAGTGGTTCCCGCGTGGAACAGCAGCACCTCGGGCGGGAGGGCGGGTATGTCGATGACGGCGCCTTTCTCCGGATGGTCGGGATAGCCGCGGGCGGCGAGCACCGTCGTCACCGCCGCGCGGGTCGCCGTGAGCACAGTCGATTCCGGTCGCCAGACATCGGCCGCGATGGCGGCGAGGTGCGCGGTGGAGCCGTGCGGCAGGACCGGGAGCAGGACCTGCGTCTCCGGATCGCCGAAGCGGCAGTTGAACTCGAGCACCCATGGCGTGCCGTCGGCGCCGATCATCAGTCCCGCATACAGCACGCCGCTGTAGCGGCAGCCACGCCGCGCCAGCTCAGCCAGGGTCGGCACCAGCACCTCGCGCCGCACCCGCTCCAGCAAGGCGGGGGTGGCCAGGCTCACCGGGCAATAGGCGCCCATGCCCCCCGTATTGGGACCTGTGTCGCCCTCTCCCAGTCGCTTGTGGTCCTGCGCGCCGGGCAGGATCAGGAGCCGCTCGCCGTCGGTGAGGGCCAGGACCGAGAGCTCCTCACCCTCGAGGAACGTCTCGACGACGATTTCCCGGCCCGCCTCGCCGAGGATGCCGGACTCCAGCATGTCGCGGGCGACGGCAGCGGCTTCGCTCCGCGTCGCGCACACCACCGCGCCCTTGCCGGCCGCGAGCCCGGAGGCTTTGACGACCAGAGGCTCGGCGTGGCGCTCGATGTGCGCCAGGGCGGGACCGACCTCGGTGAAGGCGCGACTCGCGGCGGTCGGCACACCGGCGCTGGCCATGACGTCTTTCGCAAAGGACTTGGACGATTCGATCCGCGCGGCCGCCGCGGTGGGGCCGAACGCGGGATGTCCCGTGGCCCGCAGGCGGTCGACTAGCCCCTCGGCGAGGGGCGCCTCGGGGCCGACCACGACGAGGTCGATGCTGTGATCGCGAGCGGCGGCGACGAGGCCGTCCAGGTCGCTGGCGGCGACGGCGAGATTGGTGGCGAGTCCGGCGGTGCCGGGGTTGCCGGGAGCGGCAAACAGGGTCGTCGAGGGGTCGTCCGCGTGCAGCGCCCAGCAGAGAGCGTGCTCGCGGCCGCCCCCCCCGACGACCAGGACCCTCACTTCTTCTTCATGGCGTCCGAGAACGCCTGGGCCGCGCGCTTCGCGGAGTCGACCACGTCGTTCACGACCGCTTTCGCTTCCTTCATGTAGTGATCGCGGGCCTCATCGATGTCTTTGTCGAGCGGGCGCTGCTCGGCGTCCGGCCCGCGTCGCGGGTACTCGCCGCGCAGGATGCGGTCGTACTCGCCCGCTTCCACCCAGCGCTGCAGCTCCGCCGCCCGGACGGTATTGAACGGGTGGGTACGCAGCAGCACGCCGAGGATCTTGAAAACGCGATCCAGCGCGCCCCCGGTTTCCTCGTACTCCTTCGCCTGGACGAGGAAGGCGTTCAGGTCCATCTGCTTCATGTCGCCGCCGCCGGCGAACTTGAGGTTCATCCGCAGCGAGGCGACCGGGTCCTGCGTGGCGAGCAGGCCGGCGCGGTCGGAGGACAGCTCGCTTTTGCGGAACCATTCGAGCAGGGCGAGCTGGATCGGGAGGATGGCGATCCCGGCGAGGAAGGGGAGCGCCGAGAAGCTGACGTTCAGCAGCAGCACGAGCAGCGTGTGGTACAGCGCGTGCCCGCTCATGACATGTCCCAGCTCGTGGCCGAGCAGCGAGCGCATCTCGTCGTCGTCCAGCAGCGTCAGCGCGCCGGAATTGATGACGATGAACGGCTTGTCCATGCCGAAGGCGCCGGCGTTCGCGAACGGCGTCTGGGCGACGAAGAGCTCGGGGCGCACCGACCAGTCCAGAGTGGTCAGGACGTCGGTATAGAGCTGGTTGAGTCTCGGGAACTGCGTAGGTCCCACGCGGACGGCATCGGCCTGGAACAACAGGCGGACGCCGCGCTCGCCCAGGAAGCCGTAGATCTTCTTCAGGACCTCGTCGAAGCCCGGGACCGAGCGCAGCGATTGGAGGGCGGCCCGGTCGGCCGGATGCTCCCAGGCGACGGGGGCGATCTGGGTGAGGATCTTGCGGGGCCGCGCTGCCGGCAGGCCGCCGCTGGTGGCTTCGGTCATGGAAGCCTCCGCAGAGTTGAACGCCTCACTACGAGCCGGTCCCGCGCGTGTTTCGCTACCCGGCGGCGAGCGCCTGGTCCAGATCCTCGATCAGATCCTCGATATCCTCGATTCCCACCGACAGCCGGATCAGGCTGTCGGTGAGTCCCATCTTCTGCCGCAGCTCCGGCGGGACGCTG
>DATGDT010000126.1:0-3403 GCA_035310725.1 Gemmatimonadales bacterium | reverse complement strand
GCAGCGACGTGCGGGTCGAGAACTTCGCCGCCGTGCTGGCCCGCCGGCCTCCCGAGCGCGAAGTGCGGCTCGTGGCGCCATCATCGTGGAGCTGCCCGCACGGCGTGGAGCGCTGGCGCTCCGACTGCAGCTGCCGGATCGTCCCCGAGCCGGCGGGCCATCACACAAGATGGCGCGCGGCGCTACGCGAGGGGCTCGATTGGCTCGCCGGTGAGCTGCACGCGCGGTTCGAGCTGGAGGGGGCGCAGCTGCTGGCGGATCCCTGGGAGGCCCGCGAGGGCTATGCCCAGGTCGAGGGTGACCCCGGGCAGGTGGAGCGTTTCGTGAAACGCCGCCTGCGAGCGAAGCGTCACCCAGCCGCTCGCGTGCGCGCCGCCGAGCTGCTGGAGCTCGAGTGGCACGCGCTCGCGATGTTCACGTCGTGCGGCTGGTTCTTCGACGACATCTCGGGGATCGAGGCGCAGCAGGTGCTGCGCTACGCGGCGCGGGCGATCGAGCTGGCCGGGCCCGACGCCCAATTCCTCGAAGCGGGTCTGCTGGAGCGGCTCGCCCGCGCCGAGAGCAACAGGGAGGCGACCGGTCGGGATCTCTACCTCGCTCACGTGAAGCCCAGGGTGCCCGCCTCCGTGAGTGTGGCGGCCGGGCACGCGGCCGCACGCCGCCTCACGCCCCGTGCGGAGATTCCCGGTGTCCCGGGATATCGTGCGAGCCAGCGCGGCGGCCGCGTGACGGTCCTGCGCCGTCGCACCGGTCGCGAAGACACGTTTCGCGTCGGAGTGGAGCGGCTCGGCGGCACCGCCGTCGCCGTGGAAGTGGCGCGGGATGCCGGCGGCCCCACCCGCCTCGGTCTCGACGAATTGCCCGAGGGCTACCGGATCCCGCTGGTGACCGCGCTGCGGGCCGAATTGGTCGAGCGACGGCTGAGCGCGGTCGATCGTGCGCGGCTTGCCGCAGGGGAGGCCGAGCTTCCTCGCCTGGCCGCCCTCGCCCTCACGCGCGCGGTAGGCGCGCTGGCGCGCGATCGGTCGCCGAAGGCGATCGCCGCCGTCTGCGATCTAGCCGACCTGCTGGAGCTGCTCGAGCAGCACATCCCGTTCGACGCCCAGACCACCTATGCGCGGCTGCGCGCCGATGCCGGACCGGACGCGGCGGCCGCCCTCGCGGTCGTGGGACGCCGGCTCGGCTTTGCCGGGGAGACCTGATTGGATCCCGTCCGACTCGTCTTCGGTGTCCATTTTCACCAGCCGGTAGGAAACTTCGATCACGTGCTCGAGGCCCACGTACGCGACGTGTACCAGCCGTTTCTCGAGCGGCTGGCTGAGCGGGAGTTCTTTCCCCTCACACTGCACGTGTCGGGGCCGCTGCTCGAATGGCTGGAGTCCCACGCGTCGGCGCTGGTGGACCGCATCGGGAGCCTGGTAGCGGAGGGGAAGGTCGAGCTGCTGTTGTCGGGCTTCTACGAGCCGGTGCTGATCTCGCTGCCGCGGCAGGACCGGATCGAGCAGGTGAGCTGGATGCGCGACGCGATGCGGCGCCGGTTCGGCGTGGAGCCGACGGGGTTATGGCTCACGGAGCGCGTGTGGGAGCCCGAGCTCGCCGCCGATCTCGCCGATGCCGGCGTGCGCCACGCCCTGGTGGACGATCGCCACTTTCTCGTGTCGGGGTTTCCCGCCGAGCGGCTGCACCAGCCGTACTGGACCGAGAGCGACGGGCGGCGCATCGCGCTGCTGCCGATTCACGAACGGCTCCGCTACCTCGTGCCGTTCAAGGCGCCGGCGGACACGGTCGCCTACCTGCACGGGCTCCGGGCGGCGCGGCGGCCGCTGGCGGTGCTGGTGGACGACGGCGAGAAGTTCGGCGGCTGGCCGGGCACGAAAGACTGGGTGTACGAGCGCGGCTGGCTGCGGGAATTCCTGGATGCGATCCAGCAGACGATCGGGGCGGGGGAGGTCCGGCTCACGACTCCGACGGCGGCGCTCGCCGAGGTACCGAGTGGGGGCCTGGCGTACCTGCCGACGGCGTCCTATCGGGAGATGGAAGCGTGGTCGCTGCCGCCGGCCGCCGCGACGCGGCTCGCGGCGCTGGAGCAGGAGCTCGGTCCGGAGCGGCTCGCCGGCCCCGAGGGAGCGCTGGTACGGGGCGGCCACTGGCGTCACTTCCTCGTGAAGTACCCGGAAGCCGGGCGCATGCATCGCAAGATGCTCGCGCTGTCGGGACTGGCCCGCCGTCGCGGCGATCCGCCGGCCGCACGGCGCGCGATCGGCCGGGCCCAGTGCAACGACGCCTATTGGCACGGCGTGTTCGGGGGGCTGTACCTCCCCCATCTGCGGCACGCGATCTGGGAGCAGCTGGCCTCCGCGGAGCGCGTGCTGCGCCGCGGCGAGCCCCCGGCGGTCGAACGGTTCGACGTGGACGGGGACGGCGTGGAGGAGCTGTGGGCGCACTCGGCGTCCTGGTCGGTGCTCGTCAGCCCCGCGCGTGGCGGCGCGATCGAGGATCTGACGCTGCTCGATCGTGGGGTGAACCTCGCCGACGTGCTCACGCGCCGGCGCGAGCCCTATCACGAGCTGCCGGAGGGCGGCGACGGCGCCGCGATCGACGGGGAGGACCGCGTGCTGAGCGTCGAGCGGGTGCTGCCCGACGCGCTGCGACGCGAATCCTACGAGCGCGGCAACTACGTCGCGACGCGGTCGTGGACGCGTGAGCCGTTCACCGCACGCGCCGACGCGAGCGCCGGCGGCGTCGAGATCGTGTTGCGCGCCACGGGCCTCGGCAAGCGCTATCGCTTCCCGTCGTCAGGTCCGATCGTCATCGAGTATCGCTGGGATGTGGCGGCCCTCGGTGGTGGGGGCGGGTGGTTCGCGCCCGAGCTGTCGCTGGCGCATCCGATCAGGATACGGTGCGTCCCCGAGGCGGAGCGGTGGGAGCACGACCTCGTGACCGTCTCCAAGTCCGAGCGGGGGCTGGAGCAGACCGTCCAGGGTCGCTCGATCACGGTGCGCTGGCCGATCGCGGCGGGCGAAGGAAGGATCGAGCTGGAGGTGTCCTGACATGGCGATTCGCCAGCCGCAGCGCTGGCTCATATACTCCTCCTGAGTCGCCTCGGACACTGACCTTTCTCCTGTCCTAGCCCCGCTATGGCCGATTTGCTGCCGCTGGTCCAGAAGACGCTCGGTGACCGCTACACCATCGAGCGCGAGATCGGCCATGGGGGTACGGCCCTGGTCTATCTCGCGCAGGACCGGAAGCACCCGCGCCGGGTTGCGATCAAGGTGCTGCGCCCTGATCTCGCGGCCGCTATCGGCCCCGAGCGCTTCCTGCGCGAGATCGAGATCGCGGCCCGGCTGAGCCACCCGCACATCCTCCCGCTGTACGACTCGGGGGCGACCGAGCGACTGTCCTA
>DATGDT010000125.1:0-12714 GCA_035310725.1 Gemmatimonadales bacterium | reverse complement strand
TGTGACGCGCGCAGCAATCGGTGTGCAGCCCGGTGATGTACAGCCGCTCGATGCCGCGGACGCGCAGCTGCGCGTCGATGTCGCTCGAGATGAACGGGCTATACGTCTGTTTCTCGATCACCAGGTCCCCGGGGTGGGGTGCCAGGGCCGGCACGACCTGGGCGAGCTCGGTGCCCCGCATCGCGTGGGGCGGCCACTTCTTCAACTCACTGTCCTCCGGGGTGTGCGCGTCGGTCGCATACACCACCGTGATGCCCGCTCGACGCGCGGCCGCCAGCAGCCGCTCGAGCGGCGGAATCACCGCCTGCGCCTGGACCTGATATGCCGGCCCACCGGCGTCGGCGATCACGCCGCCTGCATAGACGAAATCGTTGGCCAGGTCGATCACGACCACGGCGCTCTTCGGGTGCGTTGCTGCACTGGACATGGGACTGCCTCCCATTGATGGAATGGCCGTGCCGGGGGGCCGATTGGGCAACGCCTTGACCCGTGATCCGTCACGGGTCGCTCCCGGTGGAGGCGCGTACCGCTGCGCCTGATGTGAAGGTAATCACGGGCTGGTAGTTTCCTCCATGCCCAAGACCTTCCCTCGCATCCTCCCCTTTCTCCTGGTCCTTGCGGGCTCCACTTCAGCCCAGTCTCCCATCGCGCGCCGTGACACCGAGCACATCTCCGCTCTGCTCACGATCAGCGGCGGCATCTCCCTCGGTTCCTACGAAGCCGGCGTGAACTGGGGCCTGCTCGAGCTGTTCAAGCTCACCGCTCAGGATTCCCTGCGCCGAGCCTGGAACCTGCCACGCTACGAGTTGAAAGCCATGGCGGGCGCCTCGGCCGGCAACATCAACGGCTTCCTCGCCGCCGTCGAATGGTGCCGCACCCGGGAGCCCGTTCCGCCCGAGCTGAGTCTCCTCTGGAAGATCTGGGTGCGCACCGGGTTCGATCAGCTGTTCCCGCTCGAGCGCTACAACCAGCGCGATTCCGCCCAGGCGCTGTTCAGCCGCCGTTATTTCCAGCAGGTGCTGTTCGATACCGTGCGCGCCACCATGCGTAATCTGCCGCCATCGGAGGCACTGGACGGCTGCACCATTCCCGTCGGCGTCACCATCACCAGGCTCACGCCCGGGGAGATCTCGATCTCGCGCGGCATCACCGCGGTGACGCAACGCTACGCGACGGCGGTGCAGGTGAGTCGCCGGGGCAACACGGTGCACTTCCGCGCGCCACCCGCCGAGCTGCTGGCCGATAGCAGGCTCGGCGCACTGCTGCTCTTGCCCGATTGCGAGGGTGCCATCGAGCCGGACGACGTCTTCCGGCTGATCGAAGCGTCTTCGGCGTTTCCGGGCGCCTTTTCGCCCGTCACCCTGCGCCACCAGACGAGCCCCGGGGCGGGGTGTGGCGCCGGCCCTCCTGCGGACACCACCGCGCTTTTCTCCGACGGTGGCCTGTTCGACAACAATCCCATAGACCTCGTGGCGGGGATCTACGCGGACGCGGTCTGGAAGAACCGGGATCGCCCCGACCCCAACGCCCTGCTGGTGTTCATCGACCCCGAAGCGCTGCGCGGCCGCCTCGCGCTGGTCGAGAAACAGCGCAAGCGCGATCAGCCGGCGACCGGAGGCATCTCCGCCCTGGTGGACCTGTTCGCCGGCGCGGTGCCCGCCGCCCGGCAGTACGAGCTGCAGGCCTTCGCGCGACTGCTCGCCCGCGCCCCTCAGGTATTCCGGCGCGACAATATCGACGTCACCAATCGCCGCTTCGTCGTGGTCGGCCAGCAGCTGGGGGCGTTCGCGGCGTTCCTGGGTCAGCCGTTCCGCGAATACGACTTCTACGTCGGTGTCTACGACGCGCTCACCTTCATCGCTCGCGAAGGCTGCCGGGCGGCACAGGGTGTGGACTCCGCCTGCGTGGCCGGCCGGCTGCGCGCGCTTGTGGAAACACGGCAACTGGACTTGGGCGAGGGCGAGCTGCCGCGCGTGATGCTGCGCGCCCTCTATGAGCGGGAATTCCTCGGCGATTCCGCCCCTGCGAACCCGAACGCACTGCTTCGTGCCCCACTGCGCTCCGCTCAATCGCCCCGTGAAATCCTGCTCCGTGCTCTGTTGAGCGCCCACCTCGCCCTCGACAGCGACAAACCGTTCGACAACGACAGCTGCGTCGGAGACGCGGTCACTCGGCTCCTGTGCCGGGACGGCTTTCGCGAGATCCTCGCCCGCGTGGCTGCCGATTCCGGTGTTCGCGCCATCCTCGACACGGCACAGCGCCGGCCGGAATGCGCACCCGAGAATTGGGTCGAGTCGCCGACTCGCTGCGACGCCAGTCAGAGCCTCCTGGCCTTCGTCGACGACCCGGAGCGCTTCATGGCCGGCAAGATCGGCCTCATGCTGCATCAGATGTGGCGTGTGGAGCAGGCCCGGCGGCAGGCGGGCGAGCCGGCGTGGACCAATGTCGCGACCCTGAGCGAGGCGCTGTACCAGTCGGGTATCGGCTACCGCTACCGTCGCGGCCCCGAACCCAACACCTCGTCGGTGCCGCGGGGCTCGGGTCGAGGCTGGATCGCCTCGCTCGTTCCCAATTACGCGACCGTGAGTTTCCTGAACGCGGCGTTCGAGGTGGGCTACCGGCCGACCTGGCACGTCGGCCGGTCGCTCGCCGTCGGCCTCACCGCTGCGCCGCTGCACGTGACGGGAGGCGCCGCCACGAGCATCGACCGGGTGCACTTCGTGATCGGGCCGACGCTCCACTGGAAGCGCCAGAGCGCCGTGTTCTCAGGGCTGGAAACCGGGCTCGAGTATTTCGGGAACTGGCGGTCGCGCCCGGCCAATAACCCCGAGAAGACGGTGTGGGCGGTGCCGGTGACAGCCTACCTGCTGGCCGACAAGCTGCGCATCGGCTTCCGCGTGCTTCCCGGCAACACCTCCGCCGTGCATGGCGGCAAGAAGGTCGCGCTGACGTTCGGGCTCGCGGACTTGAACGGGCTGGTGTACTGGATGCTGCGGAAGTCGTAAGCCCCTTCTTCTTGGTACCTCACCCCCTGTCCCCCGCTCCCTTTCGGGAGAGGGGGAACGGCGTGGGAGTTCTTCCAGGACGACCCCTGCCTTGGTTCCCCCTCTCCGCGTCAAGCGGAGAGGGGGTCAGGGGGTGAGGACTTACGGCGTCTGCTCGTTCTTCGTTGGGAACGTACTAGCCGGATACGCGCCGATCTTCGCGACGGTGTACTCGCTCGCCCAGAAGTCCGGCGGGCCCTCACTCTCCGCGACCATGTTGTGCACCGGCTTGAGGCCCCGTTTCAGGTACGCCGCGATCGCCCACAGATCCTCGTCCGGCATGTGGCGCCACGCCATCCACGGCATCGGCACCGCGAGGTACCGCGGGTGCAACGGGAAATTCCCCGCCCCCGGCGTCGTGGAGGTGATCTCCACGTCCGGCGTCTCCTCTGGACGCAAGCCGTAGCGCAGCGCATTGAAGATCTGGCGCTCGGTGAAGCGGCCCAGCCCGGTCTCGTTGTCGGGCGTGAGGTTGCGCGGATGCGTGTGGAAGCACGGCTTCGCCCCGGGCGTGAGATAGCAGGGGCCGATCAGGAACTGCATCTCCGGCGCCATTTCGCCCGCCAGCCACCCCGGGGCGGCTGGATCGGAGCCGCCGCCATGGCAGCCGCCGCAATCGTGGGTGATCACGACGTATCGGCCACGCGCGATGGTATCGGCGGCCGTGGCACCGGCCGGGGCGGAGCGTGGATTGGAATCGTGCGACGTCGTGCGCGCGCCCAGCAGCGCCACCGCAGCGACCAGCGCGAGCGCGGGCAGTGCATACCCTGATTTCATGACGGCTCCCTTCAGTTGGAGAGTTGGAGAACGCCCATCATTCCTTCGTCTTCGTGATCCAGGATGTGGCAGTGATACATCCATCGCCCCGGGTAGTCGTAGAAGCGCACCACGATGCGCACGGACGAGTGCTTGGGCACATTGACCGTGTCGTTCCAGGTGGGGTACGGCTCGGGCACGCCGTTGCGGTCGAGCACCTGGGCCTGGAAGCCGTGCAGGTGGAACGGATGGTCCATGCCCACCACGTTCTGGATGGTCCAGATCTCGGTCGTGTTCAAGCGCGCCTGGATGTCGCTGCGGCGCATGTCCATCTTCTTGCCGTCCAGCTGGCCTTGTGACATGACGATCACGCGCCGGGCGGCCACCTGGGTCGTGTCGATCACCGGGATCGGCCGCAGCACCGCCGGGACCGCCACGGGACGGACGGCGGCTCGGCCCGTCACGTGGACGGCGAGCAGAGTGCGCGTGCTGTCCCAGTCGGCCGGTCGCGTCTGGGGCATATAGCGGTCGTACGGCAGGTCCTGCAGCGCGGTCGAGCTGTCGCCCCGCACCAGCACCTCCACTCGTCCGCTGTTCGCCAGAATCACGTCCGGCACCTCGATCGGATGCTCGAACAGCCCGCCGTCCGTGCCGACCTTGATCAGCGACCGCCCCGGCAACGCCAGCCGGTATACGCGCGCCGCCGAGGCGTTCACGATGCGCCAGCGCTGCACCGTGCCCCGCCGGATCGGGATCGTGGGCGCCACCTGGCCGTTCACGAACAGGACGCCGCCCTCGCGCCCGTTCTCGAGATCGATCTCCGCGGCGATCGAGCGCGGGTCGGGGAAGGCCACCTGCCCAGCGGCATCGAAGCGGTTGTCGGAGAGAATCAGCAGCTTCTCAGGGATCCCCCGGGCCGTGAGCGGATCGTCCGCCGCCCGCACGATGAAGGCGCCGAACAGACCCATGGCCACCTGATAGGTGGAGCGCACGTCGGGGTGGGGGTGATACCAGTAGGTGCCGGCTGAGCCGCGCGCGAGGCGGAAGGCGTAATCGTGTGTGGTGCCGGCAGGAATCGGATCGAGCACGCTGCCGTCCATTCCCGCGGGCAGGTGCAGCCCATGCCAGTGCACCGTGGACATCTCCGGCAGGTCGTTATGGAAGTGGATGACGACGCTGTCACCCTCGCGCACGTCGATCGTCGGGCCGGGCACGGTGCCGTTGTAGGCGAACGCGTTGACGATCGGTCCCCCGGGCAACAGCTGCAGTCTGGCCGGAGCCGCGGTCAGGTCGAATTCGACGACGCCGGGCACGTGCGAGCGGTTGCGCAGCAGCGGCGGCTCGCGGAGCGTATCGGGCTGCGTGCGCAGCGCCGCGGCGATGGGGGCGCGCCGCGCGGACATTCCCATCGCGGCCGCAGCGGTCACCGCGGCGGCCAGAACTCCTCGCGTATTCAAGTCGCGTCCAACAGCGTTACCTGCGTTGTGTGGAGGGAAGTGCGTGAGACGCGGGGGTCCATGCTACGGCCCGAGGATTCGGCTGTCAACACAGGGGACAATGAAGACGTGAAAAGAGGGCGGCCGACCAAGCCGCCCTCATGCCCTTCGAGTGACGTCAAGCCTTCAACGCCTTCTCCGGCGTCACGTCCACCTTGATCACATGAGGCTTGGACGTTTCCGTCTTCGGCAGCGTGATCGTCAGCACGCCGAGATTGTACGTCGCCTTGATCTTGTTGGGATCGATCGAGGCCGACAGTCTGAACGTCCGCTCGAAGGCGCCATAGCTCCGCTCATAGCGATGCACCTTCTCCGCCTTCTCCTCCGCCACCTGTTCCTTCGTGCCCTTGATCGTCAGCAGGTTGGCGTCCACCGTGATCTTCACGTCCTCGGGCCTGACCCCGGGTACTTCCGCCACCAGGCGGATGACCTCCGGCTCCTCGAACACGTCGACCAGCGGCAACCAGGCGGTCGTCGCGGCTTCGGGGACGGGCCATTCGAACGTGCGCTGCGGCTCGCCGAAGCTTCGTCCCATCCGGCTCTCCAGCTGGTACAGCAGGTCCAGCATCGGGTCCCTCTTGGTAAGACCGTACATATCGTGCTCCTTCGCAGTGAACTGCTTGTGCCTTCTCACCTGCTCGAGGATACCCGAATGTACTAAGTTTGTCAAGTCACTTTGTCATGATGGCATCTTACTTTGCTAAGTTGGTAAAGCGACGATGAAGGTGAAGTCCCCCGCTCTACCGGCGACGCCCGCGTCGGGCGATCAGCTGCTCCAGACGTTCCCAGATCTCGGGTCGGATACTGTCGACCAGCTCCTCGTTCCGCTTGCCGAGCATGCCGGCGATCGCGATCGTGTCGAGGCCGGCGAGGCGGCACTCTTCGATCACGGCAATGAAATGAATCCGAGCTTCGCGGATCATCGGGCCGAACAGGGTCACGCCGTCTCCGCGCACGCCTACCGCGAGGCCGAGGAGATAGAGGTCCCGCGCGCCGGCGAGCCGGTCAGCGAGATATTCTCGCGTCTCCGAGGGTTCAGGCATCGCCTTCCTCCTGTCATGGGGCGGCCGTCATCGGCCGAGCATTGAGATTTCACCGTCACTCCTACGATGGATAGCTCGCCGTGCGCACATGCGGTAGTCTGCGCGCAGTCTCCTATCTCCATTGCAGTCCGGGAGGCGGTTCGTACCCGCAGGTCCTCATCACACGAAAGCAGTCAGGAGCACTCCTATGACGCACATCAGGAAGAACCGAGCGGCCCTCGTTGCCACGGTCGCAGTCGTCGGGTTACTGGCGACGGCGTGCGGTTACCACGCCAGACTCGCGTCCATTCTCGTTTCCCCCGACACCAGCGTGGCCGCTCGCGCCAGCCAGCAGTTCACCGCCGAGGGCAGGGACGCTCGCGGCGACCCCTTCGCGATCACGCCCACCTGGTCCGTCGCGGCGAGCGGTGGCACGATCAGCAACGCGGGGCTCTTCACCGCGGGTCCCACGCCCGGGACCTTCCTCAATACGGTCAAGGCCACCGACGGCAATATCTCAGGCAGCGCTTCGGTGAAAGTGATCGCGCCACCGCCCGTGCTGTCGACCATCACTATTACTCCCGCCGGTCCGGACTCCCTGTTGGTCACGACCACACGACAGTACCTGGCCCAGGGTAAGGACTCCGCCGGCAACAACTTCGTGTTCCTGCCCACCTGGTCCATCGTCGCCGGTGGCGGCACGATCACCCCGGCGGGTCTGTTCACCGCGGGCACCGAGCCCGGGGTGTATACCAATACGATCAGGGCGAGCTCCGGCAATGTTGCCGGGTACACGACCGTGACGGTGACGTCGTCCGCCGCCGTAACGGAGGCGTCGTCCACGACGATGCAGGAGTTGGTGCACTTCGCGTACGACAGATCGGATCTGACCGACGATTCCCGCGCAGCGCTCGACGCCAAGGTCAAGGTGTTCCAGTCCAACCCGACGATGCGTATTCTCATCGTGGGGCACACGGACGACCGCGGCACCGGCGCCTACAACCTCGCGCTCGGCACACGGCGTGCCGAAGCAGTCAGGGACTACCTGGTCGCGCAGGGCGTGGCGACGAACCGGATCGACATCGAAACCCGTGGCGAGACGCAGCCCCTCGCGTCGGGCGACTCGGAAGACGCCATGGCGCAGAACCGTCGTGACGCGTTCCGGATTCTGGTGGCCACAGAGGTCGTGGTGGCCCCGAAGCAATAAGCGAAGACTTACAGGACAACGGCCGGGCGTGGAAGATCGCGCCCGGCTTCTCTACTTCGGGTGGCGGTTCACCAGCACCGCTTTCGCAGTCGCGACGACGTGCTCCACGGCGAATCCATACCGGGCCATCACCTCGGGTCCCGGCGCTGAGGCGCCGAAGTGGTCCACGCCGATGATCGCGCCACCCGGCCCGACATAGCGTTCCCAACCGAATGGAGAACCCGCTTCCACGCTGACCCTGGCATGCACCGCCGGCGGAAGCACGGTGTCGCGGTACTCGGTGGATTGTGACTCGAACAGCTCCCACGACGGCATCGACACGACGCGACTCCGGATGCCCTCGCCGGCGAGCTGCCGGTGGGCGTCGAGGGCCAGCGATACCTCCGAGCCGGTCGCGATGAGAATGAGCTCCGGCAACCCTTCCGCCGCGTCGATCAGGACGTATGCGCCGCGTGCAGCCCCGGCGGCGGGGGCGAGCGTGGTCCGGTCGAGTACCGGGATCTTCTGGCGGGTGAGCACCAGCCCCACCGGCCCGGCCGTGTGCTGCAGCGCGATCCGCCACGCCTCGACCGTCTCATTGGCGTCGGCCGGCCGGAGCACGAGCAGATTCGGCATCGCCCGCAGGCTGGCGAGCTGCTCGACCGGTTGATGCGTCGGGCCGTCTTCGCCGAGCGCGATGCTGTCGTGGGTCCACACGTAGATCACGCGCGCCCCGCTCAATGCGGCCAGCCGGATGCCCGGGCGCATGTAATCGGAGAACGTCAGGAACGTCGCGCCGAACGGCACCACGCCGCCGTGATGCGCCATCCCCGTGAGAATGGCGGTCATCGCGTGCTCGCGGATACCGAAATGGAGGTTCCGTCCCGCATACCCCCACACCCCGCCGGCCATCCCCTGCGTCGGCGGCGTTTGGCCCGCCTCCGCTACACCGGTGCTCTGAAAGTCCCCTTTCCCCTTCATCACGGTACGGGTGGAAGGATCGAGGTCGGCTGACCCTCCGACCAGATTCGGCACCGACTCGGCGAGCACCGCGATCACCTTCGCTCCGGCATCCCTCGTGGCCATATCGCCGTCTTTGGGCGTGAACACGGGAAGCCCGGCATCCCATCCCGGGTCCAGTTCGCCCGCCATCGCGCGGTCCAAGGCGCCGGCGAGCTCTCCGTGTGCCGCGCGATACGCCTCCATCACTTGCTGCCAATCGCTTCGCAGCGCCGCGCCACGGGCACGGACCTTGGCGAATTCCCGCTGCGCCTCCTCCGGCACAAGGAACGTCCGGTCTTCCGGCCAGCCGTAGGCCCGCTTCGTCAGCCGGGTCTCCTCCTTGCCCAGCGGCTCGCCGTGGGCCTGGAAGGTGTCCTGCTTGTGCGGACTCCCGAACCCGATGTGCGTGCGCGCCACGATGAGCGAAGGCCGGTTCTCCTCGGCGCGGGCCGCCCCGAGCGCCGCGTCCACCGCGGCGACGTCCATCCCGTCCACGTGCTGCACGTGCCAGCCGTAGGCCGCGAAGCGCGCGCCGACATCCTCGGAGAAGGCGACGTTGGTCGTCGCGGAGAGGGTGATGCGGTTCGCGTCGTAGAGTACGATGAGCCGGCCGAGCTGAAGATCGCCGGCGAGCGATGCCGCTTCGGCGGCCACGCCCTCCATCAGGTCGCCGTCGCTCGCGATGGCGTAGGTCCGGTGGTCCACGATGGGGTGACCCGGACGGTTGAACGTGGCGGCCAGCCAGCGTTCTGCGATCGCCATCCCGACGGCATTGCCGAACCCCTGGCCGAGCGGCCCGGTGGTCACTTCGATACCGCCGCTGCTCCCCCGCTCAGGATGCCCGGGGGTTCGGCTGCCCCAACGCCGGAACCGCTTGAGATCGTCGAGCGTGAGGTCGTACCCCGTGAGAACCAACAGACTGTAGAGCAGCATGCTGCCGTGCCCCGCCGACAGCACGAACCGGTCGCGATTGACCCACGTCGGGTCGGCGGGGTCATGCCGGAGGTGACGCGTCCACAGCACATAGGCCATCGGCGCCGCGCCCATCGGCATTCCGGGATGTCCCGAGCCTGCCTGCTCGACGGCGTCGATGCTGAGCACGCGGATGGTGTTGATGCAGAGATCGTCGATCGTACCGGTCCGGCCCGTGGTCATCATCGCACCGCGCCAGTGTGACCGTCCTGCTCCAGCTTCGCGCTCGTGGTGGCGATGCATTCCAGCAAGTCCCGCCACGACTTGTCGAACGATTCGGCGCCCTCGCGCTGGAGTTGGGCGGCGAGCGCCGTATCGTCCACCCCGTGCCGGATGCATGCGGCGATGACGTCCTCGGCATCGCCACCATCGACCGGCAACACGCCGTTCACCCGGCCGTGCTCGGCGAACGCGTGCAGGGTCTTGTCGGGGATGGTGTTGATCGTGTCGGGGGCCGCCAGCGCTGCGACGTAGAGCGTATCCGACGCGTCGGGATCCTTGGTACCGGTGCTGGCCCAGAGGAGGCGCTGCGGCCGAGCGCCGGCCGCGGCGAGCCGCCGCCAGCGCGACGACGCCAGCATCTCGCGGTAGACTCTGTACGTGCGCTTGGCGACGGCGATCCCCAGGCGATTGCGCAGCGCCGGCGGCACCTTGTCCTTGACCGCCACGTCCCAGCGGCTGACGAACAGCGACGCGACGGAGCTGATCCCAGGGTCCAAACCGGCCGAGAGCCGTCGTTCGATCCCCCGCATGTAGGCCTCGGCGGCCGCGAGATACTGTTGGGCGGAAAACAGCAGGGTCACGTTGATCGGCACACCGGCGTAAATCGACGCCTCGATCGCGGGAACACCTTCCGCGGTGCCCGGGATCTTGATGAACACATTCGGGCGCTGCCCGCGTGCGTGCAGCTGGCCTGCGGCCGCGATCGTGCTCGCGGTATTGTTGGCCAGCAGGGGAGAAACTTCCAGCGACACCCAGCCGTCGACTCCACCGGTCCGATCGTGGGTCGGGCGGAAGAGGTCGGCGGCCCGGGTCAGGTCCGCCAGCGCCAAGTCGAAGAACAGCGCCTCGCCGGATCTGCCATCGGCCGTACCCTGGCGGATGGCGGCATCGTACCAGCCGCCGTGCCTGATGGCGTGATCGAAGATCGTGGGATTGGAGGTGAGACCGGTCACCGCGAAGTCGTCGATGTATCGCTGCAGCGTACCGTCCGTCAGCAGGCCGCGGGTGATGTTGTCGAGCCAGAGGCTCTGACCCAGGTCTCGCAGCTGTTGTGTCGCATTCATGGTTGCTACTCTCGCAGACGCCCAGCTTGGCCCGCGCCGGGCAAGACGGATAGATCGTAGGTGATCAGATCGCCGATACGCTCGACCGTGACATCAGCCGCTGGATAGGCACGGATGTTCGTGGGGTCGAGCGCGTAATGTCCCTGGCGCGGGAAGATGGTCGTCAATCGGTCTCCCCAGATCGCTTTCATCGCCGCCAGGATCCTCAGCTTGTCGTCCACCATGACGTAGTGCCGGGCCGGGTAACGCTCGGCCACGGCATCCAGCATCTGTTCCTTGTGGATGTAGATCAGCACGCGACCGTCGACCGCCGCCCACAACCCGGAGCGCTGGATCTTGCGCGGCTGGAAGACCACGTCGCCGTCCGACAGAATGACGGTCAAGCCTCTGGTCCGGAGATGCCCGATGACGTCGCGCGCGCCGGGATACAGCCGCGTGGCGAACGGATAGTCGACCAGAAACGATGACAGCAGCAACAACCCCGGCTCGCTTTCCTCTCCCAGCCGATAGCGCTGCAACGCGCCCAGGTAGTCCGTGTACCCCAGCTCGGTGCGCAGCTGTTCCAGGATCGCCCAGTACCGGTCGCGGTTGACGGCCCCGAACTCGCGGGCGAGATGGTTCCGGAGATCCTCCTGCACGCCGTCGTTGTCCAACAGCGTGTTGTCGCAGTCGAGGAGGAATACGACATCATGCGGCGACCTCACGCGTTCACCGAGCTGCATCACGAGCCTCCTTGCCTACCGCAGGGCGTCGTCCACGATCGCTTGCGCTTCCTCCACGATGCGACCTAGGTGATCCACTCCACGAAAGCTCTCCGCGTAGATCTTGTAGATGTCCTCCGTGCCCGAGGGGCGTGCGGCGAACCAGCCACCGTCGGCGATGACCTTCACGCCGCCGATCGGCGCGTCGTTGCCAGGAGCGCGGCTGAGAATGTGCTGTACCGGTTCACCCGCCAGGTTGGTGCAGCGCACCTGCTGCGGCGACAGCGCCGCGAGCCGCTGCTTCTGCGCCGCGGTGGCGGGCGCCTCGATCCGGTCGGTAACCGGCTCGCCCAGCTCACGCGTCAGCTCGCGGTAGATCTCGCCGGGATCGCGTCCCGCGCGCGCCGTGATCTCCGCCGCGAGCAGCGCCGGGACGATGCCATCCTTGTCCGTCGTCCAGACCGTGCCGTCGCGGCGGAGGAATGACGCGCCCGCGCTTTCCTCGCCGCCGAAGCCGAGCGACCCGTCGAGCAGGCCGTCGACGAACCACTTGAAGCCGACCGGCACCTCGTACAGGGTCCGGCCCAGCTGCGCGCTCACCCGATCGATCATCGCACTGCTCACCACGGTCTTTCCCACGCCCGCTTCCGTGCGCCAGTGCGGCCGGTGCCGGAACAGATGGTGGATGGCGACACCGAGATAGTGATTGGCGGGCAGCAAGCCGGTGCTCCGGGTGACGATCCCATGCCGGTCGTGGTCGGTGTCGCAGGCAAACGCGATGTCGAAGCGGTCTTTCAGGCCGATCAGCCGCTGCATCGCATACGACGACGACGGGTCCATCCGGATGCGGCCATCCCAATCCACCGACATGAACCCGAAGGTCGGGTCGACCGTCTCGCTCACCACCGTGAGGTTCAACCCGTAGCGCTCGGCGATCGGCCCCCAGTAATGGACCCCCGCCCCACCGAGCGGATCGACTCCCAGACGGATGGCGGCGCGCCGAATCGCCTCCATGTCGATCACCGCGCCGAGGTCGTTCACGTAGGCGCGGAGATAGTTGTGCCGATGTGTCGTATCGGCGCGCAACGCCTGCTCGATGGGTATGCGATTCACCCCCTGGAGGCGGCGCTGCAGCAGTGCGTTGGCCTCCGCGCCGATTCGGTCGGTGACGACCGCATCGGCCGGCCCCCCGTTGGGCGGGTTGTACTTGAACCCACCGTCCTCCGGCGGATTGTGCGAAGGTGTGACG